>JBOGWY010000168.1:0-6736 GCA_050694015.1 Actinomycetota bacterium
GCGTACACCCTGCGAACGGTTCACCGTCACCGTCACCACCACCGACTCCCCCACTGCCGTCGGCCGGGCCGAGCCCGAACTGCGTCGCGAAGGTGACGTCGGCGCCCGGCAGCAACTGCGGTTGTTCCCAGTACGTCGCCGACGCGGTATCGAAAGGCATCGGCGTCTGTCCGGCCGCGGCGAACCACGCGTTGCTGCTCAGGTTGGACGCGGTCGAGACGAGGAAGCGCGTCGGCGTGACGTTGGCGCCGCCGGTGAGGATCCCGCCTCCAGCCTTCAGCGGGTCGGCGGTGTTCTCGATCACGAAACGATCGGGGATGTTGCTGACGAAGTCGGCCTCGCCGGCGAGACGGGTCCCGCCGATCACGTACGGTGCGTTCGGATCGTTCGCGACGTTCGCGTCCAACATCCATCGCAGGCCGACGTCGGCCGGCTCCTCACCGTTGTTCTCGAGCGAGTAGGAGATGCGCGCGGCGTCGATGCGACCCGTGATCGGGTTGACAGACATCTCAACGATCTGAGTGATGTTGATTACTCCTACCGAGTACTCCGCGTAGATCGCGCCGGGGACCTCTTCCGTGGTCGGAGGGTTGAGTTCGTGCACCTGGCTGAGGCGGACGACGTTCTGATCGATGCGGACCGTCGTGAACGAGTTGGCGGTCGTGGGCCACAGGTGGCTGAGACTGAAGCTGGAGCCGTCGCTTCGTGGCTGGCAGGTCGCGGTGTCAGGGAACGCGCCGAACGAGAGATGGCTGTCGGGATGCACCGCCACGGCCAGACGTGAGTTGCATAACGAGACGGGACCCTGCGCGCGTGCCGGGACCGCGACCGTTGCGGCCGTCGCAAGAACGACGAGGCTCAGAAATCCGACGACCCTGATACGTGAACCCAGCACTAGATGCTCCTTCGGTTAGATGACGGGATCGTCACACCTCGCGACCGAGGCCGGGTGAATGGTTGCGGCGGTGGTTGCGCCGGACGTGCTCGCACGAGTTGAACTTGTCGCGGCGGTCGTCCGAGACGCACGAATCCTCACCCGTGCCGCCGTAGAAGATGTTGGCGCCGGCGTTACCGCGCAGCGCGTCCTCACCGCGGTCACCCCAGAGTTGATCGGAGCCGCGTCCACCCACTATCTTGTCGCGACCGAGATCGCCGTGGAGGATGTCCGCGCCGATGCCCGAGATGACATCGTCGTTGCCTCCCCCGCCGTCGAACAGATAGCGACCGAGGGTCGCTTGCAGTAGGGAGACGCGTGGAGCCGAGGGCTCGGGCACGTAGACCCGCATCGTGTCGTGATCGCCGCCGCCGTCGATCTCGGCTTCGAGCACGCCGGGGTTCTTCGGAACCCTGAAGGAGTCGTTGCCCTCCATGCCGAGCATGTGTACCGGCGCGGTGTTATTCGGGTCCTCGATGGTGAGCAGGAAGGTGTCGTCGCCGTCGCCGCCGTCCGCCGTGATCTCGCCCGTCTCGGGATCGACGATCACGTGAATGATGTCGTTGCCGGGGCCCCCTCGGACCGTTCCGTTCCTAACCTCGAGTGTGTCGTCGCCGTCGGTCCCGCACTGCGTCTCCTCATCGACGATGCACGGGCCCCCTTCGGTGCCGCCAAGGCCAAAGACGGTGCTGAAACTCATCGTTCGTTGCGGGGCCAACTGATCGATCTGCCAGTACGCCGCGTACGCCGTGTCGAAGGGCATGGACGCTCCGCCGTTCGTGTAGTCGAACTCTTGCGCATCCAGCGAGCTGAGTGGGGCAACGACGAAACGTATGGGCTGCGTCGCGATGTCCGAGCTGAGGATCGCGCCTCCTTTGCGTGGCTCCCTCCGAGCGCCGAAACGGAACTGCGACGGGATCCCGGCCGCGATATCGGTCTCTTGTCTGATCACGCCGTCGTCGGTCACGATCGGGGGCTGAACGTTGGTGCCCAGCTGCGTGTCGATCATGAAGCGGATGCCCACTCTGGAGCCCGTCCCCGGCGGACGCTGCCTCGGATCGAAGAACTCGTACGTGATGCGCGCGGCATCCTCTTTGCCCGTCAACGGATTCGTGACGATCGCGACCGTCTGTCGCACGAGCACGCCACCGAAGGCCTGAGCGCTGGTGGTCGTCGTCGGAGAAGTGTTCGTCGGTGTCTGCACGACGGAGCCATCGCCGTAGCGGTAGCGCGCACCATCAACCACGAGCGTGGTGAACGAAGTCGTGTTGCCCGGCCATCCACCGCTCAGGGCGAAGCTCTGCCCGTCGGCGCGCTCGAGACAGCTCGTTGGATCCGGATAAGCCCCGAACGACAGGCGCCCGTTCTGCGTGACGAATACCGAGATGCGCTCGTTGCAGAGGTAGATCCCGGCGAGCTGTGCACCCGCCGGAGCTAGAGGGACCGCCGCGACCGAGATCATGAGGAGCCCGGCAACGGTCGCGAGGATGCGCTTCACCCGCTCACCCACGTAAGTGCTCCTCGGTCTGCCGTCGTCGACAAGACTCATGGTGAACCGGCCGGCCCCGAAGAACCACCCGGTTCACCATGATTTCTCAGCCGATGTCGGACTTGCCCCGGACACGGCGCCGGCGGGCGAGCTCCAGCAGCGCGACGCCGAGCAGGATCATCACAACCGCTGCCTCCGGCAGGTCGTCGGCCACCCAACCGGTGAACGGAAGGACGCGGCCCCCGCGGGTCGCGGGTCGCTCGTCCGGCTCGTCACCGACCGGTCCATCGGGGCCGCCCGGAGGCCGCTCACCCAGCACGTCGACCTCGACGTTCGTGAAGACGCATGTGACCGTTTCGCCCTCTTCGACGTTGAACGTCGCGGTGCCGAAGTCGACCGAGCCGACACTCGCGGTACCTGCATCGTTGGAATCGATGCATTCGACCCTGGTGAGCTCCCAGCCCTCGGTCGAGTCCTCCGACACCGTGTAGGTGCCCGGGTCGACCTCGAGACTGGCGGACTCGTCGTCGCCGAGGTCCGCAACGATGTCACCGGTGAAGTGGAACGTCCCGCTCGCGTCATCCGGCAGCACCTGCTTCTGGACGACGATGGTGCCCTTGCCGACCGGGGGCTCCCCGATGAGGGTTCCCTCAGAATCCGTGTTGTCACTCGGATCGGGATCCGGGGTGACGGCGCTTACCGACGCCGTGTTCACGACCGCACCGATCTGAGCGGCATGAACGAGAGCATCGATCTCGATCCCGTTGCCCGGCGCCAGCGACGCAAGGTGGCAGGTGATGATGTCTTGTCCCAGCGCTCCGATGCTGCTGGAGCAGTTGACGCCGGCGTTGGTGGACGTCGCCGAGATCAATTCGGTCTCGACCGGGAGCACATCGGTGATGATCACGGACTGCGCGGTGTTCGGTCCGTGGTTGAACACGTTGAGCGTGTAGCTGAAGTCGTCTCCAAGCTGCACCGGGTCGGCCGAGTCGGTCTTGTCGATCGACAGATCGGCAGTCGGGTTCTCCGGGGGGACGAACCGAGTAACGACGGTCGTGTCGCTGGCGAAGTTGTTCTCGAGGTTCGCTTCGGGCACGAAGAACTCGTACGTCTCGTTGGCGCTGATCCGCGATGGGACCTGGCCCAGCGAATGGACCTCGGAGTTATTCACGAGGGTCCCGACCGCCGTCGGTGTGACCTCGATCGTCAGCGTGATGGTGTCTTCGACGGATACGGTGCCGAGGAAACACGTCACCGTGTGGGCGCCGGAGTCGTAGGAACACTCCTGCCCGCTGCCGAACCCAACGAAGTCGACGTCGCCGGGCAGCTCGTCCTCAACGACGACGCCGAAGGCCGTCTCGTCACCGACGTTCGTCACGACGAGCTCGTAGGTCAGGTTGCCCGTTCCCAGCTCGATCGTGTCGCGGTGGTCGGTCTTCGTGATCGCGAGGTCGATCCCTTCGTCGTCGACGATCAGCGTCGTCTCGGTGTCGGTGTTGTTCCCGGTGTTGGTGTCGGTAACCTCACAGAAGAAGGGCGGGAAGTCGCCCTCGAACTGGCTGGGGCGTAGGGGGAACCCTTCGCCCGGGAAGAAGAAGCACATGTCGACGGTGGCCGTGTTCGTCAGGAGCCCCACTTCGAGCGGGGTAACGGTGATCTGGATCGTCACCGAATCTCCAGCTTCAAGATCGTCGACGAAACAGGTGACATCGGTGTTGAAGATGCCGATGCCGTCGAAGCACACACCGTTATCACCCAGCACCACACCGCTCACATAGCTGACGTCCGATGGCAGGTCGTCCGTAACGAAAACGTTTGTCGCATCGGCGGGACCGTCATTCGTAACCACCAGGGTGTAAGTCAGGTTGCCGTCGTCGATGTCGAGGGGATCGGCGGAATCGCTCTTGTCGATCCGCAGGTCGACCTCGTCGTCGTCGGGCAGATCCACGATCGTCGTGGTCTCGGTGCTCTCGTTGTTGTTGAGGTCATCATCGGGCGTGCTCGTCTCGATCCTCGCGGTGTTCACGACGTCGCCGGGGATGCTCGGGGCGGTAACGTTGATGACGATTGTCACCGACTCGTTCGGCTCGAGGGTGCCGAGGTCGCACTCGATGTTGCCCGGGGTGGTGGCCACGCCACAGTTCGACGGATTGCCGTATTCGTAGGACGCGAAGGTCACGCCCAGTGGCAGGACGTCGGTGACCACAACGTCTTCCGCTGAGTCGGGGCCGTTGTTGGTCGCGACGATCGTGTAGCTGTAGGAGCCGCCGACGAAGATCGGGTCGGCCGAGTCGTCCTTGGTGATGCTGACATCCGCGTTCTGCTCGGGGGCCTTGATCTCGGTGGTCTCGTCGTCCCAGTTGTTTGCAGGGTCGTCGCCGGCAGTCGTTGTCGTGATCGTTGCGTTGTTGGTGATGGTTCCCCCCGCGTTGGGGGCGGTGACGAGGAACTCGATGATCTCCGCGTTCGCATCACCAGCGGCCAGCGTCGCGAACGTGCAGGTGATCGTCCCGGAGTTGTGGGAGCAACCGCTCGGAGCGGTCGGGTGGAACTCATCGAATGAAACGCCTGAAGGCAACGTGTCAGAAACGACGACGTTCTCGGCGGTGTCCGGTCCGAGGTTGGTCGCGGTAAGCGTGTAGAGGATCTGCTCGCCGACTTCGACGGACCCGGGAACGCCTTGCTTCTTGATCTTGACGTCGGCAACCTTCGCCGGCGGCTCACAGTCGATGTAGAAGGTCTTCGTCTTCACACCGGTCGTGTTCGGTGCGTTCTCGACCTGCAGGTGGTGACCCTGGTTCTGCTGGAACGTGTAGTTGGCCAGCTCTTCTTCGAGATCGATCGGCCCGTACTCACCGGCTCCGCCCGATAGGGTGACCTGCTGGGGGCCGAACACGACCTCGCCGGCAGGTTGGCTCGGGGCCTGGGTCGTGATCACGAAGGTCAGCGTTTGCAGGTCGTCGTAGCCATCGAACTCGACCCAGAAGCTGCATCCCGGCTTCGGCTCGTTGTGGTTCCCGCCGAACGTGGTCCCGTCACCGTCGGTGATCTTGGTGTCGCCGTTGCTGCCTGGAGGGTCGGTGCGGATCGGGTTCGGGTTGCCGTTGCCATTGTTGTTCGGGTTGCCGCCGGCCGCGGATGCGTGTCGGTTCGCTTTGATCTTCGGGGCCTTGCTGATCTTGACCTTGGTCCCCGCCGCGGTCGTGTTCACGACCTCCGTGGCGCCCGACGTCGCGTCGGGAGCATCATCGGCTGGAGCGGGTTCCGCCGGCGCCTCTTCGACGACCGGCTCGGGAGCGGCTTCGACCGCAGGTTCCGGAGCTTCCTCGACCACGGGAGCCTCGACGGCCTCCGTCGTCGCGTCCGCGGTGGTCTCTCCGACCGCATCCGCGCCGAACGCAGGCGTGACGAGCATCATCACGAGGAAGAGGACGAGTGCGATCGATCCGAAAACAAAAGCTTGGTGCCGGTGGATGCGTGACATATCCAGAGCCCCTTACCGTCGACGACAGGTCGGGCGCGCGATGCCGCGACATGGCGCACTCGTAGGGCTCACGCTAGGTATGGAGGGCCGTAGAAACGAGCGCAGTCCTCCGTAGGATTTTCGGGCGTAAGTCCCGTGTGACGCGCACGTTCTCTGCGCGGGAACCCTCTCGTCCCTACGCTCGATGTACTAGACGAGTGGCTTCGCGCCGCCTACTCGAGCGACCGCGCGATCGCGAGCGCCTCTTCGAGGGAGGTGTTGAGCTCGAGCCGGTAGCTGACCGAACCGATCTGCCACAGAAGGGTCTTACCGGCGACGCGCGGCGCCGCGTGCGGCGGATAGAGATTGTGGGCGCCGTCGATCCAGAATCCCATCGTGTCGCCGAGCTCCACTGGAACCACGCTCGCGTTGCCCGCGACGAACTTCTTCTTGTACGTCAGAACCTCGTTGTCACCTTCGAACTGAGTGAACAGCGCACCGACGCCGGTCTCTGCCGCTTCGGGTAGATCATCTTGGGGCCGGTACACGAACGTGACCTCGCCGTTGTCGGCATACCGGTTGATGTAGATGTCGTCGGGGTCCCCGAGGCGTTGCGGGACCTTGAGGTCGAAGCCGACGTAGCTCTGAGCCTCGTCGAAGTCGACGCGCCGGCCCAGCGCGAGTTCGTTACTGACCGGTTCGTCGGGCGGATCGTCGAACGAGATGCGGATCCCGTCGATGCCGAGGAAGTCGGCGACCGCGCTGCGCGTGGTCGGAAGGGCCAGGATGGCGAGCGCGACGACCACTCCGGCGGCGGCCGCGACGTGTGTCGCCGGTCGCCGCCACCAGG
>JBOGWY010000169.1:0-2704 GCA_050694015.1 Actinomycetota bacterium
AGTCACGGCCGTCCACGTCGGTGACGACGCGAAGGGGCACGCCGTCATCGGAGCGCGTCATCTCCAAGCGATCGGGGCCGAGTGCGATACGTGTCGGGATCTGCTCGATCGCGACACCGCCCCATCCGGCGGCGATCGCGCCGGCGAGGGGGTCGTAATGGAAGTTGAGGAGATCGTCGGGAAGCTCGGGGTATGCGCGACCGAGCTCGGTGCGACCGTTGTCGCGTGCGTGGCTCTCGCTCTGATCCGCGATCAGCTCGCCCAGGGGCCCTGCCGCGCGCAAGCGGGGGAGATGCGCGGCACGTAGGTGAGCGTCCAAGCACGGGGCGAGCGGAACGACGACGGGCCGCACCCTCTCGAACACGATCGCCGCGGCGTACCGATCCTGCTGCACGTTGAAGTCGTCGTCGCGGCCCCACTGTGGGAGCCCGCGCCGTGGTGCCGTGACGTGTCCCCCCATCACGACGACGTTCGTCGACGCCAGCAGGCCCGGGCGCGCGGTTTCGAGCAGTGCCAGGTTCGTGTAAGGACCGACCGCCACGATCGTGGCACCGCTCGCGGCGGCGCCTTCGAGGACCTCTATGGCGTGACCGCTGCGAGCCGGCCGCGGCTCGATCTCTTCCGGCCAGTAGTCGGGGAACGCTAGCGGGACGAAGAGGCTGGACAGCGAGCCTTGCGCTCCAGCGACGACCTCGACATCGTCCCGACCCGCGAGGGACAACGCGTACGCGGTGAACCCGGCCCGGATACCGCGCGGATCGGTGTTCGTCGTGACGCCGACGAGTTCGATCCCTTGCCATCCGAGCAACATCGCGAGCGCGCAGAGGTCGTCGGTGTCCGATCCGAGATCGGTGTCGAGATGTATCCGGAGCGTCAAGCCGTCTCTCGCTCGATGAGACGGCACGGAACCGTCACCGTCCGCGGGGTCT
The DNA here is from genome assembly GCA_050694015.1 of Actinomycetota bacterium. Taxonomy (GTDB): domain Bacteria; phylum Actinomycetota; class CADDZG01; order CADDZG01; family WHSQ01; genus JBOGWY01. The sequence continues at coordinate 930 of JBOGWY010000169.1, forward strand.
CGATCCCGGTGCGGTTCATCCGTTCGCGCAGCAGAGTGCCGGCGAGCAGGCCGGTCTCGTACGCGGGGTTGGAAACCGTGGTCAGGGCCGGCGTCACCATCACGGCCGCGTCGATGTCGTCGAAGCCGACGATGGCCAGATCGTCCGGCACCTTGCGTCCCACATCCGCGGCCACGGCGAGCGCGCCCAGTGCCATCAAGTCGTTCCCACCGAAGATCGCCGTCGGGGGCTCGGCGAGCTGCAGCAGCCTCCGCGCCGCGGTCTCGCCTCCGGCACGCGTCCAGTCCGACGGCATCGCAAGCTCGGGCAGGTAGGGGAGACCCGCGTCGGCGAGCGCTCTCGTGTAACCGTCGTTGCGTTTGCCGCCGGCTCCCGGCGGGCCCTGGATCATCGCGATCCGCCGGTGCCCCTTGTCGATCAAGAGCTTCGTCGCGTCGTACCCGCCGCTTTCGTCGTCCGCGTGGACGGTGTCGTAGCCGGGATCGTCGATCACCGTCGTGCCGATGCGAACGACCGAGACGTGAGGGGAAACGCGATCGCGGATCGCGTGCGCCGACATCATGAACGAGTCGATCACGATGCCGTCGGCCTGGCGGTCGCCGACCTCGGCCAGGAACGCTTCCTCCTGCTGCGGGACGCCGTCGGTGTTGCAGATGAAGACGCGGTAGTCGTGGTTCGTCCCGTCTTCGAGACCGCGCGCGAGCGACGGGTAGTAGGGGTTCGCGATGTCCGGGATCACCAGAGCGATCATGTGCGTGCGCCGCGTGCGCATGCTGCGCGCGACCCCGTCCGGGCGGTAGCCGAGCTTGCGGATCGCGTCGTCGACGCGGTGCTTCGTGGACGTGGCCACGGGGCGGTTCCCGGTGAGGACGTGGGAGACCGTGGTCTTGCTCACGCCCGCCAGGGTGGCGACGTCGGCGATCGTGGGGCGGTGCGTGGGTGCAAATCGTTTCACACGCCAACACTGGCGTCAGCAAGGGGACCGTGTCAAGACGTGCACGGGCGTTCGGGTGTCGATATGTCGGAAAACTGCTTGACACCGCTCGGACGACGGGCGTTAACTCAGCCAATAGGAGCAAATCGGTTTGGGAACGGGGGAAAGATGACATCGAAGCGTCGCGCCATCCGTACGACGGGCCTTGCCCTCGCCGCGATCCTCGCGCTGGGCGCGTGCGTGGGGGCCGGTGACACCGGCAGCAACAACCGGTCGCAGGACAACGTCGAGGCGAAGGTCGCCAAGGAGCCGACCGAACCGACGACGATCACGTTCGCATCGTGGGTCGGCGACTCACCACAGATGAAGAAGTTCGCCGAGGGCTTCCACGCCGAGTACCCGAACATCACGATCAAGTTCGCCAACGTCCCCGCCGAGCGCGCAACAGACAAGCTCACCACCCAGGTCGCCGGTGGCAACCCGCCCGACGTCGCGTTCATGGACGCCAGCGCGGTCGAGCAGTTCGCATCGCGTGAGGCACTCGTCAACCTCGACGGTTACATCGCCGGTTCGGACGTCATCGTCGAAGAGGACTACATCGAGGGCTTCAAACAGGCCGCCGTCTTCGAGGACAGCCTCTACGGCCTTCCCTTCGACGGCGAAACCACCGGCCTCTTCTACCGGACCGACCTCTTCGAGGCGGCGGGCCTCTCGGAGCCGCCGGCGACGTGGGAAGAGTTCGAGTCTTACGCGGAGCAGCTCACCGATCCGTCCAAGAAGCAGTACGGCTTCATCGTGTTCGCTCCTGAGGCCTACTACTACTGGTACCCGTGGCTGTGGC
>JBOGWY010000170.1:0-2836 GCA_050694015.1 Actinomycetota bacterium
CGGTAGTAGTGATCGATGGCGGCCGGCCGCGCAACTCGCCCGCCGCAGGCGTTCATGGACTGCTTGCCCTCGACGGGATCGCGCCGGCGGAGTTGCTGGAACGCGGCCGCGTAGAGGTTCGCCGCTACGGCGGTCACGTCGTCCGCGGCGAGGTCGGTGCCGTGGCTCGCGACGACGACGGTTTCGCCGTGACGGTGGCCGGCGGCCGCACGATACGAGCGCGCCGGCTGCTCGTCGCAACCGGGCTCGTCGACGAGCTTCCCGATGTCCCCGGGGTACGAGAGCGGTGGGGGCGCGACGTGCTGCATTGTCCGTACTGCCACGGTTGGGAGGTCCGCGACAAGGCGATAGGCGTGCTGGCAAGTGGACCCATGTCGGTCCATCAGGCGTTGATGTTCCGGCAGTGGAGTCCCGACATCACGTTCTTCTCCCACACCAGACCGCTCACCGACGAGGAGTCGACACAGCTGGCCGCCCGCGGCATCGAAGTAGTGCACGGCGAGGTGTCATCCCTGGAGATCGCCGATGACCGCATCATAGGAGTGCGCCTCAACGACGGCACGGTCCTCGGGCGCGAGGTCGTCGCGGTGTCACCACGCATGGTGGCGCGCGCCGGTTTCTTGGAGGACCTCGGACTCAAGCCCACGGAACATCCTGCGGGAGTCGGTGAGCACGTGCCCGCCGAACCTAACGGCCGGGCCGCAGTACCGGGGGTCTGGGTCGTCGGCAACGTCACCGATCTTGCCGCTCAAGTCGGCGGCGCGGCCGCGGCGGGTGCGGCCGCCGCGATGCAGATCAACGCCGATCTCGTCGACGAGGAGACGCGGCTAGCGGTCGCCGCTCGATCCTCGTAGCAGGCTGCGCAGGTCGTCGATCGTGTCGGCGTCCGCCGGATCCTTGTCTGTTCGATAGCGCTTCACGCGCGCGAATCGCAGTGCGAGGCCCCCCGGGTAGCGCGTCGACGTTTGGACACCGTCGAGGGCGATCTCGACCACGAGCTCGGGACGCGCGAAGACCGCGATGCCGCGTCGCTCGGTCTCGCGTTCGAGTAGTGCGTCTGTCTGCCACGTCAGGAGCTCGTCGGTCAGTCCCTTGAAGCACTTCCCCACCATCACGAACTCGCCCGTCGCGGGATCGCGCGCCCCTAGATGGAGGTTCGACAGCCATCCCTGCCGCCGCCCATGCCCCCATTCGGCCCCCAGCACCACGAGGTCGTAGGTCTTGACCGGCTTCACCTTGCGCCACGCCTTACCTCGTCGACCGGCTGCATAGAGCGACGTCGCGTCCTTGACCACGACGCCCTCATGTCCGGCGTCCAGAGCGTCGTCCAGCACGCGCTCCGCCTCGCCTGCATCGGAGGTGATCACCGCCGGGATCCTCAGCTCCGGTGCGATCGCGTCCAAGGCCCGGGCCCGCTCTTCGAGAGGCGTGTCGAGGAGGTCATCTCCGTCGACGTGCAACAGGTCGAACAGGAACGTCACGACACCTTCGGGCGGCGCATCACGATCGATGCGCGCCACGGTCTCCTGGAACGACCCCGGGCGGTCGAGGTCCATCCACAACGCTTCCCCGTCGAGCACTGCCCGACGCACGGGAAGCCGTCGCACCGCGTCCGCGATGCCGCCGAGCACGTCGGTGATCTCGTTCAGGTTGCGCGTGTAGATGCGAACCTCGTCGTCGCGCCGGTGGATCTGGATGCGGATGCCGTCGAGCTTCCATTCGACCGACGCGCGATCGAAGCCGCCCACGGCATCGGTCACGCTCTCGGACGTCGACGCCAGCATCGGAAGGATCGGCCGGAAGATCTCGAAGCCGATGTCGCGCAGGCCCCCCTCACCCGAGGTCAGCGCGACCTCGGCCGTGTGCGAGAGATCTCCCGAGAGCATCGCCGCGCGTCGCACGATCTCGCCTCGCACTTCTGCAGCCTGAGCGATGCCGTCGAGCATCAGACCCGCGAGCGCGCCCTGTCTCAGTTCCCCGGTGAACAAGCGGCGCACGAAATCGGCCTCGTCTTCGGTGGCACGGCCGTAGAACTCAGTCAGGATCGATCTGCGCGCCCCCGCCGAGCCGGGACCCACAGCCCGCTGGATCTCCGAGATCGCGCGATCGAGGTCGCCGACGCTGAGCGAGCCATGCGATGCGTGTGCCGCCTGAGTCCCGTACGCGATCGAGTAACCGATACCGATGCGCCCTTGGCGCGGCACCCCCGACAGGAACCCGACGACAAGAGGAACCTCGTCGGGCTCGAGCCTCTGCAACAGCTCCGCGAGGATCGCGACCTTGCGCGACCGGGAGCTCGTATCACCGATCTCGGCGGACGCCGCGACGACCTCGGACAACAGCGTCATGTCTCGATCCTCGCTCGGCCCTCCTAAGGCTCGGACTTCTTCAGGTGAGCCGTGGCTTCCTCGTAGGTCTTCTCCGCCGGTGGCTCCGCCGGCCCGTACACCAAGTTCAGAACCCCGGTCGGGAACGTCTCGGACGAGATCAGCTTCAGCGGAAGGCGGGGCTTCCCGTCCTCGAACAGCTTCATGCCGTCGCGCACCGCGATCGGATGCACCAACAGATGGAGCTCGTCGAGCAGCCCCGCGTCCAGGAGCTGACGCACGATCGAAGGGGATCCACTGATCGCGATGTGAGTGTCGCCCGGCTGCTCCTTGAGCGCCTTCACGGCCTCGATCAGATCGCCCTGAAGCTGCTCGGAGTTCCGCCATGTGAACTCGAGATTCTTCCTCGACGCGACGACCTTCCTCGCGTCACCGAGCGCCTTCGCGAACGGAGCATCCTCACCGCCGGCCGCTTCACGCTCGGGCCATGCTCCCGCGAAGCTGTCGTA
>JBOGWY010000171.1:0-18147 GCA_050694015.1 Actinomycetota bacterium
AGTTGACGGTGTAGGGCCCGTTGCAAGGGGCCTTGCAGGAAGACACGCTGTGCCGCACCAGGCCCCCGGCATAGTCCTCGTTGATGAAGGTCAGCGGCTCGCCCTTCTCGACCACCGGCGGTCCGAACGGCATGCCCTGTTGTCCGAGGTTGCCCGGCCAGTAGCCGTGTCCGGCGATGTGCACGACGTTCGTCTCCGGTCCCGGCTTCGGGAGGGGGCCCGGCTTGTCGCATCTGGTGCACGTCGGCATCGGGTGATGACTCTCCCACTTCTGGTTCGGGATCGTTCGGATGATCTCGTCCTGCGACGCGTTCGGTTGACCGATGAGCTCGGCGCTGCACCTTTCACTCTCGGAGGTCTTCTCGGACCTGTCGAAGTACATGCCGAAGTAGCTCATCGCGTCGGGATACGCGTACGGCTTGGCGTTGTAGGCGCCGTTGATGACCAGCCGATCACCCTTGCGGACGTGGAGACGCCACTCGGGCTGAGTGAGCCCCATCTGGAACTCCGAAGAGGGGAACACGTTGTTGCGCGTGATCGTCCGGCTGTACACCGCGGTCGTGCCCGGATAGCGGTCGCCGTCCTCGGGACACGGACTCTTCTTCGACCCGAGATTGGATAAGACCACTCCCTTGGAGCCCGGATGCGCGTGTCCGGCACCTATGACGAGTGTCCCGTCCCACGGTGCCTCCCACGTCTGCCCGAGGCCGGGGGTCACTTCGCACGTCTTGAATGGGTTGCAGTAGTTGGAGTGAGGGCCGATGTTCTTCTTCGTCGTGCTCAGCGGGTAATCGAACATGCCACCCGTACGAGGGACGTTGAACGTCGACCCGATGAGTACCGGTGTCAGGGGTCGGTAGTCGTGACCGGTTGCTTCCTCGATCTGGTCGTGAGTTCCGAACACGTACTGGATCTTGACCCTGATGTAGACGACGTGAGCTTCAGCCGTCTTGTTGTGGAGCATCGAGAGGAACGAGATGCGGTCCCCACGATTCAACGGGACGCCGTAACGCATGCCCTTCTTGTAATCGGGATCCATCTTGGCGGCGGGCTCGATGCTGCCCTGAGTGCGTTCCTCGCCCGTCCCGTAGAACCAGCGGTGGGAATCTGGATTGTCGGGGTCGAGCCAGAACCAGTGCGCGTGGTGGATGTGGATCTCGTGCGACGACGCCATCGTGCCGTCCGGATAGACGACCTGGGGGATGAACCCGACCGCATAGCCGTCGGCCCCGGCGATCTCCGCTTCGATGCGCGTCAGGTCGGAGCCCGGATGGATCGTGTAGGGGCCGTAGTCGAGAGTCACCCACTCCTCGGTCCCGGGATCGCGCGGGATCCATTGCATCGCGCGGCTCAGAGGGTTACCTGGTTCCTGCGCGACGGTCAGGTCCTCCGGCGCGTCGGCTCCGGCGAGGCCGCCAAGGCCCTCCAGCGTGATGACCTGCTTCGGGTCCGTGGGCTCGCCCTGGGCGATCGCCGGCACCACCAGGACCGCACCCATCAGTGCCGCGCAGAAAGAAAGGAGAAATCGTCGCATTCGCGTTTGCCCCCTTTAAGTGACCTATTGAGGGACGGCTTCGCCCCCGCCGGGGGCTATTCCTCCCGCGGCGAGCCGACCTTCTAGGCGCTTACCCCGACCGAATGCAGCTTATTCAGGCGAGATTCGACGACCTGGGGTAGGCGATCGTCGGGTCGGTCATCACGTTGACGACCGTGGGCTCGCCGGATTCGAAGGCCCGCTTCAGGGCGGGCTGGAGCTCGTCGGGCTCGGTCACCAGCTCGCCCCGGCCCCCGAATGCTTCCATCATCTGGTCGTAGCGGAGCCCGGGCTGCAGGTCGGTCGCGACGTCGTAGCCGTAGAGCGCCTGCATCGGAAACTTCTCGAGCGCCCAGATCCCGTTGTTACCGATCACCGCGACGACGGGAAGCTTGTGCCGCACGAGCGACTCGAGGTCCGAGGCCGCGAAACCGACCGCCCCATCACCGTAGAGAAGGACGATCTGCTTGTCCGGATGCGCGAGCCGCGCCGCCATCGCGTAGCCGGGGCCGACGCCGAGGCACCCGAAGGGGCCGGGATCGAGCCAACAGCCGGGCTCGTACGACGGCACCTCACGTCCCGCATAGGACACGAAGTCGCCGCCGTCGCCGATCACGATCGCATCGCGTTCGAGCATCGGCACCAGGTCCCCGTACACGCGCATCGGGTGGATCGGCGTCGCGTCGGAACGGAGCTCGACCTGAGCCGCGTCGCGCTTGGCTTCCTCGGCCTCGCGCAACGTCTCATGCCACGCTTTCGTGTCTGCCGGTCTATCGATCGCAGCGCTGAGGGCCGCGAAAGTGAGATCGAGTGGCGCGCCGATCGACGCTTCGAGCGTGACGTGACCTGCGATGTGCTCGGGATGGGAGTCGAGATGCACGACCTTGGCGCTCCCGAACTGCCCGAACCCGAGCCGAAAGTCGAGCGGTGTACCCGCGATGATCACGAGGTCTGCTTCCTTCATCCCTTTGCTCCGGCTGCGCGCGAACGCGAGCCGGTGATCGGCCGGGATGCAGCCGCGGCCCTGGCCGTTGACGAAGACGGGCAGTTCGGCTGCCTCTGCGAGCGCGACGAGAGCCTCCTCCGCGTGATCCATCCACACGTTCGAGCCCGCGACGAGGATCGGGCGCTCGGCGTTCGTGATCAGCGACGCGACCTTCTCGACGTCGGCTCCGTCGGGCGTCGTGACCAACAGCGGCGGGGCGACCTCGAATCCCATATCGATCACGTTGAACAGGACGTCCATCGGGAAGTCGAGGAACCGGGGGCCGCGCGGCGGTGTCACTGCGTCGTGGATCGCGTCGAGTAGGTCGCGGGCGATCGAGCCCGTTTCCGTGACGGTTCGAGACGGCGCGAGCGGATCGACGAAGGGAACGTGGTCGATCTCCTGCAGCGACCCTTGTCCCCACCGGAACTGGGGAGCGCGGCCCCCGAGCGCCAGCACCGGGACCCGGTTGAACTTCGCCTGGGCGAGGGCACTCATAGCGTTCGTGACCCCCGGGCCTGCGGTGATCACGGCAACACCGGGCGTGCGGGTGATGCGGGCCCAGCCCTCGGCGGCGAAACCGGCCGTCATCTCGTGACGCACGTCCACGATCCGGATGCCCTCCTTATGGCACCCGTCGTGGAACGGGAAGATGTGGCCTCCCGACAGCGTGAAGATGTGGGTGATGCCCGCTGCTTTCATCGCGCGGGCCGCGATCAGACCGCCGTGGCCTTGCTCGTCCGACGCCGCCTTACCGACCGCGACGAGTTCGTCGACCGGGGCGCGCCAGGTTCCTTCGCCATAGTTCTGAGGATCGATGGGGCCGCTGGTCACGGCCGGGAGCCTACGCCACCGCCGTTCGCGTCTCGGGAGCTCTGCCTACCTGCGCGGTGGGCCGCGAGGCTCAAACCCGTTTCGGGTGCGGATACCGGCCGATCCGACCGGTGGACGCGTTCAGATCTGGGGAACGCGGACGTCTACCTACCTGGGAGGTGGGCAGAGAGGCTCAGACGCGGCGCGTCTTATTCGTGGGCGGTGAAGCGGGTGCCGTGCGTGTCGCCGGTCGCGGCCGTCTCGCCGGACGAGCGACGGATCACGTTGTCGTCCTCCGGCTCGAGCTCGTAGGCCTCGGCGGTGCGTGCCTCCGAATCCTCGAGGATCCGGCGGGCCGCGCGGCGGGCGGCATCGATGTCCTCGTGGGGATGGTTGTCCTCGCTGTCGCGGAGGAGCTTCTGGGCGAGGCGCTCGACCTTCTCTTCGGAGACGGTCACGGCCTCGGGACGGTCCGCGTTATCGGCCATGACTTCGCCCCTTCTATCCCACGGTCCAGGTGTCTCCCGAACCGAGCAAACGATCGAGGTCGCCCGGGCCCTGCTGGTCTGCAGCGACCCGGAGCTGATGCTCCATCCCATCACCATAAGCGGGGCGAGCGATATCGCGGAAGACCCCGAGGGGCGTGGGCCCCGTCGGCCCATCCGCGAGGCGGGAAAGGGCGAACGCCAGGCCCGGATCGTCGCGATGTTCGTCGTGCACGAGGAGGTTGCTCTCGCCGACCTCGGCGACGTCGACGATCTCGCAACGGGCATCGGCGGTCATCCGCACGCCCTTCGCCTTGTCGGGGCCGAAACGGATCGGCTTGCCGTGCTCGAGGTAGATGCGGTTGAGCGAACGCCCGTCTTTACCGGTGAGTGCGATGAACGCCCCGTCGTTGAAGATGTTGCAGTTCTGGTAGATCTCGATGAACGCACTGCCGCGGTGCGCGGCCGCACGCCGAACCATCTCGGGAAGGTGTTTGCGCTCGACGTCGAAAGTACGGGCGACGAAGGTCGCCTCGGAGGCGAGGGCGAGAGAGATCGGGTTGAACGGGTTCTCGAGCGAGCCGAACGGCGTCGACTTCGTCACCTTCCCTTGCTCGGAGGTCGGTGAGTACTGGCCCTTCGTCAATCCGTAGATCTGGTTGTTGAAGAGAAGGATCTTGAGGTTCACGTTGCGACGCAACGCGTGGATCAGGTGGTTGCCGCCGATAGAGAGCCCGTCACCGTCACCTGTGACGACGAACACCGTGAGATCGGGCCGGGCCGCCGCGAGACCGGTTGCGATCGCGGGAGCACGGCCATGGATCCCGTGCATGCCGTATGTGTTCATGTAGTACGGGAAGCGGCTGGAACAGCCGATCCCCGACACGAACACGGTCTTCTCGCGCGCGATGCCGAGCTCCGGCATCACAGCTTGCACCGCCGCGAGGATGGCGTAGTCACCACACCCGGGGCACCACCGGATCTCCTGGTCGGAGACGAAGTCGTCGCGCGTTAGCGTTCCGACGCCGCCGGAACCTTCGGTTACGCCGCGGTCCTTGTTCCGTTCGTTGCCGTTGGTCGCCATAGCTAATCGATGATCCTCAGTAGTTCGTCTTCTAGTTGTCCGGCTCGGAACGGGAGGCCGCGCACCTGGTTGATCGAGATGGTGTCGACGAGGAACTCGGAGCGGAGCAGCTTCGACAGCTGCCCCATGTTCATCTCGGGCACGACGATCTTGTCGAACCGCTCGAGGACCTCCCGCGTGTTCTTCGGGAACGGATTGAGGTGCTTTAGATGCGCGCGGCCGATCTTCTTGCCCCGCGCGCGCAGGCGCCGGACCGCGGCGCCGATCGCGCCGTAGGTCGAGCCCCACCCGACGATCAGTACCTTCGCGTCCTCATCGGCGTCGAACTCGAGAGGATCGATGTCTTCCTCGATCGCCTTGATCTTCGCTTGACGCAACAGGGTCATCAGGTGGTGGTTGTCCGGGTCGTAAGAGATGTTGCCGGTCCCATCGGCCTTCTCGATGCCCCCGATGCGGTGCTCGAGCCCGGGCGTTCCGGGGATCGCCCACGGCCTCGCGAGCGTGACGTCGTCCCGCAGGAACGGCCAGAAGTCCTCGCCGGCGTTGGGCTGCGACGCGAACTTGACCGAGATGTCGGGCAGCTTCTCCGACTTCGGGATGCGCCACGGCTCGGCCCCGTTCGCGAGGTAACCGTCCGACAGGTAGATGACCGGCGTCATGTACTTGAGAGCCAGGCGGGCGGCCTCGATCGAGCCCCAGAAACAGGAGGCCGGCGAGTAGGACGACACGATCGGAAGCGGCGCTTCCCCGTGCCGCCCGTACATCGCATGGAGCAGGTCGGACTGTTCGGTCTTCGTCGGGAGCCCGGTCGACGGGCCCCCACGCTGGATGTCCACGATGATCATCGGGAGTTCCATCGAGAGCGCGAGCCCGATCGCCTCGGACTTGAGGTCGAGGCCGGGTCCCGACGTCGTCGTCACCGCGAGGTGACCGGAGAACGCGGCTCCGATACACATGCTTGCCGCCGCGATCTCGTCTTCGGCCTGGATCGTGCGCACGCCGAAGTTCTTGTGCCGCGACAGTTCGTGGAGCACGTCCGATGCCGGAGTGATCGGGTACGACGCGAGGAACAGCGGCAGCTTCGACTGGACGCTGGCCGCGATCAAGCCGTACGCGAGCGCTTGGTTACCGGTGATGCGACGGTAATCGCCCGGGGCGAGCGTGGCCGGCTTGACCTCGAACGCACTCAGCTCGGCGGTCTCGCCGAACGCGTGCCCCGCCTTCAGCGCCGCAACGTTCGATTGCGCGAGGTGCGGCTTCTTGGCGAACTTCTTCTCGAGCCATGCGATCGTGGGTTCGAGCGGTCGCGAGTACATCCACGACAACACGCCGAGGGCGAACATGTTCTTGGAGCGCTCGGCCTCCTTCTTGTTAACGCCCGCGTCTTTGACCGCATCGACGGTCATCGACGTCATCGGGATCTTGGAGATCTGGTAACCGTCGAGTGACCCATCCTCGAGGGGATTCTTAGAGAATCCGACCTTCTCGAGGTTGCGCTCGTCGAACGCGTCGCTGTTGACGATCAGCAGCCCGCCGGAGATCAGGTCCTTCAGGTTCGCCTTGAGGGCCGCAGGGTTCATCGCGACGAGGACGCTGGGCTGATCGCCGGGCGTGAGGATGTCGTGGTCGGAGAAATGGATCTGGAAGGCCGAGACACCTGCGAGGGTCCCCGCGGGAGCCCTGATCTCGGCGGGGAAGTCGGGAAGGGTCGAGAGGTCGTTGCCGAAGACGGCCGAGACGCTGGTGAAGCGATCCCCGGTGAGCTGCATGCCGTCGCCCGAGTCCCCGGCGAAACGGATAACGACGCGGTCTATCTCTTTCCGGTCGGCGCCCTTGTCCGGGGCGACCTGGGTGCTCATCTACAAACTCCTAGCCGCGTCTCGTCGGTGGTTTTTTGTTCACACCACTATAACGGCGCGTAGTCCCAAAACGTTAGGAGAAATCGACACAAAACACGCTCGCTAGGGTGGAAACACCTTCGCCGTGAGGACATCGGCGACGGGGAACTTGCGTTCCTCGCCTCTCTTATTGACGAGTGTCACGACACCCTCTTCGACCGACATCACCACCCCGATCGCTTCCGAGAAGGGATGCGCGGGATCGTCGTGCAGGCGAAAGCGGACCGAAACCTTACGACCGAGGAGCCGGTCCCACTCCGTTTCTACTCTTCGCCGCCGCGCTCTTCGGCCGGTGCGAACGGGCTCTCCATCGCGCCGCCCGACGCGTCGGGGTGTTCCTCGAACCACTGCGCGTTCAGCGCGGTGAAGCTGGTCCACTCCGGCGGGACGTTGTCGGCGGGGAAGATCGCATCGACGGGGCATGCAGGAAGGCAAGCGTCGCAGTCCACGCATTCCTCAGGGTGGATGAAGAGCTGCTCTTCTCCCTCGTAGATGCAGTCGACGGGGCATTCGTCGACGCACGCCCGGTCCTTCACGCCGATGCAAGGTTCAGCAATGACGTACGTCATCAGATGTTTCCTCCTGATTTACTCGGTGTTGAGAAGGCCATGATACCCAGTGCTCGCGTTACCCAGAAGCATGCGTGACGAACATGCACGCTTTGCTTGTGCGCTTGTTAACCGGGGGGGACCGCGGCGTTCCGCACGATGCTCACGTACACACGCACCGCATCGCGGCACTGCGATCCCCTGATCTGGACCTGCCCTAGATCGGCCCCCTTCCTCATATAGATCTCCGCTTCGAAACCTTCGTTGTCTTCCTGGATGATCTCGAACCCTGCCTCCTTCGATGCTTCCCGGTACCGCGGGAGTGCATCCTGGACGCTGTAAGGCACATTCAAGGCGAGCGTCGCGCGGTTCTTCCGCTCCTCGAAGTTCGCCACCTCGACGTCGTCGATGACGAACGATTCGAGTGCTGGGCTGATATCCACCTCGATCGTCCGCTTCGGGAAACCGCACGTACCCGCGAGCGTGCGCGGGCCGGAGCTTCCACCGTCGTCGGCACAGCCGCCGAGGGCCGCCACGATCGCAATCGCGACGAGGCTCTTCGTCAAGACCGATGGTCGCGCTCGGTCGCCTTGCGTAGGAACCGGTACGCGCCGCCGCGCCGCGCCATGGTAGTCGTGAACGTCGGCGAGATCGCGTGCGAAACGTCGACGAAGCGAGCCAGCCCGCGCGCGACGATGATCTCGGGCCGGTTGCGCTCGATCGCGGTGATGAGTGCCGCCGCGACCTTCTCCGGCGGGACGGAGGCCGACATCGTCGGAGGCTTCTCGCCCTGGCTCCAATGCGCGAACATCCCCGCCTCCGAGACGAAGCCCGGGCAGACGACCGACACGCCGATGCCGTGAGGTTTGACCTCCTCACGCAGAGACCACGAGAAACCGACCAGCGCGTGCTTGCTCGATGAGTAGATCGCGTTGTACGGGACCGCCGTCTTACCCGCGACCGACGCGACATTGACGATGTGACCGCGCTTGCGCTCGATCATCCCCGGCACGACGAGACGCGTAAGCACCTCCGGAGCCCACACGTTCACGCGCAGCGTGCGCTCGATCACGTCAAGATCGACGTCGTTGAAGTGCGCGTACTTCTCGACGCCTGCGTTGTTGACGAGCAGATCGGGCGGGCCGAGCTCGGACGTCGTTGCCTCGACGAGGTTCTCGAGATCGCCGAGGTCGCCCACATCGGTCGGTACCGCGACGCTGCGAACGCCGAAGCGGGAGATCCGGTTCTCCGTCTCTTTCAGATCTGCCTCCGAGCGCGCCGCGAGCGCGAGGTGAACGCCTTTGCGCGCCAGCGCCTCGGCGAAATACACACCGAGCCCGCGCGACGCTCCGGTCAGGATGCCGACCTTCCCCTGGAGATCCATAGAGCCTCCTCCTCCTTTGGTTCCCCGGACCCCTCCTTCTAGATCTGGGCCACGAGACGCTCCGCGGTTCGTCTGGCGAACGCCATGATCGTCATCTGTGGGTTCACGCCCACACACGAAGGGAAGGTACTCCCGTCTGCCACCCAGAGGTTATCGACCGCGTGGTGGCGCCCGAAGGGATCGACGACCGACCTCTGCGGGTCGCGCCCCATGCGCACCGTGCCCATCGGATGGAACGCCGTGAGACGTAGGTGTTCCGGGCGGACGCGCCGCTCGCGCAGCCGGCTGAGGTCCTCACGCGCCGAGATCGAATCCATCCCCGGGAGGCCCGGATAGACGCGCGACGCACCGGCCTCGAGCATCACCTCGGCCGCAACGGCGATCCCCACACTCATCCGGTACGCGTCGAGGTCGTTCAGCCGGTAAGTGGCCACGGCTTCTCCGTTGCGCAACGTGTGGACACGGCCCTTCGAAGTGTCGGATACGTAGAACCCGAGGGTCGCCAGCCGACGGAGATCGGCAAGCTCGCGCATCGCCTGCGCGCCGATGCCGGGGATCGAACCCGCTCCGATACTCGGCACGGTTGTGGTCGCCTCGAACATCAATTCGTGCGAGTCGAAGAACGCGTCGATGTAGTAGCTCTGCAGCGTCCCTTTCCAGTTGACGATGTCGTCGTCGAAGAACGCCCCCACGCCGGTAGCGGGATGTATGCGCAGGTTGCGTCCGGTCTGGTTCGAGGGATCGGTGATGCCGCTGCGGCGGAGCAGGGCGGGTGTGTGGACGGCTCCCGCGCACACCACGACGTCGCGCGCATCGACCGTGATGCCCCCTTTCCTGCGTCCGTTCGACACCAGCGACGCTTCCACGCGGACGGCCCGGCCCCCCTCCGTGACGATCCGCTCGACGCGGCAACCCGCGTAGACGCGTGCCCCTGCCGCGTGCGCGCGGGGCAGGTATGAGATGTGCATGGCCTGCTTCGCGTTGGTGGGGCAACCGAACGCGCACTGGCCGCAGCCGTGACAATCGGTGATGTTCCGCAGTAGCGGGCCGCCCGATAGGCCCAAAGCCACCGCTCCTTTGTGCGCGGCCATCCCGTTGGGCCCCAGCAACTCCCACGGAACCGGCCTCACGTTCAGGAATTCCTCGCACGCCGCGTAATGCGGCGCCATCTCGTCCCCGCTCGCGCCGGTGACCCCGAAGTCGCCGGCCCACCGCGCGAGCACGCGGTCCGGAGCGCGGAAACATGTGCCGGAGTTGACGACCGTCGTCCCACCGACGACGCGGCCGAGCGGCAGCGGGATCGGCGGTCTCCCCCACGCTTGCGTCATCCCGTTGTCGCGGCAGAACCGCTGGAAGCGATCGAACATCGGACCGGCGAAATCGGCGGCGGTCACATAGGGACCTTCCTCGAGAACGAGGACGCGGCGGCCCGACTCGGCGAGGGTGGCTGCGACGACCGAACCCCCGGCCCCCGAGCCGACCACGACGACGTCGACGCGCTCGCGGTGTCCGTCCTGCAGGTCCGGCCACGTCTGCACCTCGAGGCGCGTCTCGGGCGGCGCTTCGAATGTCCTCTTGAGCGTGAGATGTTTCGGGATCGCGCCCGAGGCCATCGCCGGGCCTATCCGGTGGTAATCGTCGGGTTCAGGACCCGGATCGAGGGGCGCGACGTCTCCTTCGATCGCGCGCAGGTTGCCGTGGGGCTCCTCGTCGCGGCGGCAGCGGTAGTCGTAGCCGAGCGCGTCCTCCACCGGTGGGCTCGACGCCCATTCGAGGAAGATCAGCTGTTTCAGGGCGGTGATGTGCAGGCGTCGAAACGCGATGCGCGACAGGTAGCAGCTCGCCACCCACTCGGCCTGTTGCGCACGCGACAGCCTCGAGAACCGCCTGCGGTGGCGCGACAGAAGTGGACTCCACTCCCACGCGACCACGAGCGCGGTGACCCGCGCTTTCACGGGGGCGTCCCAGGTTCGCGTGCGGTCGTCCAGGCGCGGCGCGACCATCGCATCGGTCGCGCCGGGCAGATCGTTGTAAGCCGGCAAGAGGTGGTCGGCGAGGTCGCGGAGCGCGGCGCCGATCGGCACCGGTCTTCTCATGCCCGCCGCCAGCGGCGGATCAGAAGGAACTGCAGGTACACGATCAACACGGTGAACGCGAACAACGCCGCGCTCACCGCCGAGGCGTAGCCGAACCGGAAGTAGGTGAACGCCGACCGGTAGATGTAGAGCGGGAGGAAAGTTGTCGCCAGGCGCGGCCCTCCTTCGGTCACGATCAAGGCCGGGACGAAGTTGAGTTGGAACGACAGGATGAGGTCGCGGAACGCGAGCAGCGCCAGGATCGGGGCCATCAGCGGCAGCGTCACTCGGGTGAGCGTGAAGTACGGCTTGGCCCCGTCGACCGCCGCGGCTTCGTAGATCGCGGGCGGCAGCGCCCGCCGGGCCGCGAGCGCGACGACGAAGCCCTCACCGATTTGGAACGCGCTCATGACCGCGATCGCGATCCGCGTCACCCATGGCTCGGTCAACCACCCCGGCGACGTGAATCCCATCGCCTCGACGGCGGCGGATAAGGGTCCGTACAGCGGGTTCAACAGCCACAGCCACAGCAGCGCGTAGGCGATATCGGGCATCACCGTCGGCATATAAGCGATGGGGCGACCGATCGCCGCGCCCACCGATCGCTTATGCAGTAAGAGCGCGGCCCCGGCTGCTCCGACCACGCGCAACGGTACGAAGAACAGGACGAAGATGAACGAGTTCCGCACGGCGTTCCAGAAGAACGGATCACCGACCATCCGGATGAAGTTGTCGAAACCGTTGAAGCTCGGCGGCTGGATCCCGGAATACTCGGTGAACGCCAGGACGAGCGCCGCCACGGCCGGCACCGCGATCAGGAAGGTAAGCCCCCCGAGATACGGCCACGCGAGACGATCCGACGTTCTCATGACGATGCCACCGCGGGACCGTCCTCGGACGCGAAGTAGCGCACGTCGGCGTCGTTGAACTCGAGCCCGACCTCGACACCGGGACCGGGGACGTCACGGCGGTCGGTGCGTACCAGCATCTCCCCGTGATCCGTGTGGACGTGGACGACGGTAGACGCCCCCACCTGCTCGACCAGCGCGATGCGCCCGGCGATGCCGCCGTCGGGCTCGCCGAGCCGGATCCGCTCGGGCCGGATACCGAACACCGGCGAGCTTCGACGATCGGCCGGCAGGAGTTCCGACGACACGATGTTCATCGGAGGAGTGCCGAGGAAGCGGCCGACGAACGCGCTCAACGGGTAGTCATAGACCTCGAGCGGAGGGCCGACCTGCTCCAGCCGGCCGGTGCGGAGGACGGCGACGCGGTCCCCGAGCGTCATCGCTTCCACCTGGTCGTGCGTGACGTACAGCATCGACCGGGCCAGTTGACGCTGCAGTGCCCTGATCTCGATGCGCGCGCGGGAACGTAGAGCCGGGTCGAGGTTCGACAACGGCTCGTCGAGCAGGAACGCTCTCGGCTCGCGCACGATGGCACGTGCCAGCGCGACGCGCTGGCGCTCGCCGCCCGACAGCTCGGTGGGACGTCTCTCCAGCAGATGCGCAAGGTCGAGCGACTCGGCCGCATGACCTATCCGGCGCGCGATCTCGTCGCTCGGCATCTTGCGGGCTCTGAGGCCGAAGCCGATGTTGGCCCGCACCGACATGTGCGGATACAACGCGAGCTCCTGGAAGACCATGGCGACGTCACGATCGCCGGGATCGGCGTCGGTAACATCGCGGTCGCCGACCCGCATCGTGCCCACGTCGACGTCGACGAGACCGGCGATGCAGCGAAGCAACGTCGTCTTCCCCGATCCCGACGGCCCCACGACGACGACGAGTTCGCGGTCATCGACGTCGAGATCGATCCCATCGAGCACGATGGTGTCCGCGCCGCGGCGTTGTGGAAAGGTCTTCCTGACGCCGCGGAGCGAAACGGTCATCCTTGCGCGCCCTCCGCGAACAGCGGGTTGGCGCGCTCGTCTAGCTCGCGGGTCGCGTCCTCGATCGTGTAACCCTCTTCGTAGAAGACCTTGGTCAGGATCTCATCAGCGATGTCCTCGATCTCCGGCCATGTCGGGAGCACGGGGGTGTACCGGACCGTCGCGATCGTGTCGATAAAGACCTCCGAATGCCTCGGGGCCTGCGTCGGATCGAGGAACGCGCGGGACTCCGCAATGGACGTCAACGACGGGACCGTGCGTCCGGAGAGTGCCGCGATCGTCTGACCGTCTTCCTGATTCGCCCACGCGACGAAGTCCGCCGCGGCGTCCTTGGCATCGGAAGCGGCCGCGATGCAATAGGCGTCGGAATGCAGGATCCCCGCGGGCTCTTCCGCGACCGGGAGCGGGAGCACGTCCCACTTCAGGGCCGCCACCTCGCGGAACTGCGGCGTATCGCGGCGCGACGACAGCAGCATCCCCAGCTTCCCGTTGATGAATCGGGTCTCGGGATCCTGAGACGCGAGCTCCTCCTCGGAAGGCACGTACCCGTCGCGGACGAGGCCGACGAGGAACTCCAGCGCCTCCTTCGTGGCCGGATCCTCGAGCGTGAAACGCGTCGGATCGTCGGGATCGTCGGTGATCTCACCGCCGTTCGACCACGCGAACGGGGCGAGCCGGATGATCTGAGCGTCGATCCCGACGCCGTCGACATCGCCCTGCGTCAGCGCGGCAGCTGCAGAGCGGAACTCCTCCCACCCCCATCCGTCGTGAGGCGGATCGATGCCCGCCCGCTTGAACAGGCGTGTGTTGTAGTAGACGGCGAGCGAGGACACGTTCTGGGGCATGCACTGAAGGGCCCCGTCGAACGTGAATGCTTCGATGGGAGGATCGAAGTAGTCGGCGAGATCGATGCCGCGTTCGGTCATCAACTCCTCGATGGGTTCGACCGCGCCGCGCGCGACGAACTGCGAGTACTCGCGGAAGTTGATCAAGAAGATGTCGGACGGATCGCCGGCGGCGAAATCGGTCGCGAGTCGCGCCATGTGGTCCTCGCGCTCGGCGATGTCGATCAACTCGATGTCCACACCGGGCTCCTCGTCCTCGTAACGCTCGATGAGCGTGTGGTAGACCGCGATCTCCTCGGGTTCACCGAAGACCTGGATCGAGAACGACCGGTTCGTATCCGTTGCGTCATCGCCGCCGGGGCCACCGCCCCCCGTACAGGCAACGGATACCAACATCACGACGACGACGACGAGCCGGCTCATCTCACCTCCAGGGTCCGCGCGAACAGGGCCTGTTGCCCGATCAAGAATGCCAGCAGCGACGGCACCGTCGCGATCGCCGCACCGGCGAGCATCAGTGGGTGCAGCGTCGGCTCGAGCGTCTGTAAGGCCCGGAGGCCGAGCGGGATCGTCTGTCGCTCCTCGCCGGCGACGTACAGCAACGCGTCGATGAAGTTCGACCAGTGGAATACGAAGGCCAGCATCGCGACGGCGAATGCCGCGGGCCGCGCGAGCGGCCACGCGACGGTGGCCCACGTCCGCAACGGAGACAACCCTTCGACGCGCGCGGCTTCGTACAGCTGCGTTGGTATGCGGAAGTACGCGAGCGCGAACACAAGAACGTAGAAGGGAGATGTCGCCATGAGGGCGGGGACCATCAGAGCCCACAGCGTGTCGATCACACCGAGCCACTTGAACATGACGAAACGCGGTACCCACAGCGCCGTGGCCGGAACCATGAGAGCGATCACCGAGACCGCCAGCAGGAACGCCCGCATCCTGCGGCTCCCCGTCACGATCGTGAAGCCCGCGAGCGACGCGATCAAGACCGTGAGCGGGACCGCGACCACCACGACGATCAGGGAGTTACGCATCTGCTTCCAGATGTCGATGATGAAACCAACGCTCTCGTAGTTGTCCCACCGCGCGACCTCGGGGATGAAGTCGAAACCATCCGGCGGCGGTTGCCCGGGCGTTTGCAACGAGCCGAGGAACATGAAGACGACCGGCACCAGGAACGTCACAACGAGCGCCGCGATCGCGGACGCGCGCCCGAGCTTTCTCCCCCGTCGGCTCATCGTGGTTCGCGAACGTAATCGAGCGTGAGCGTGACGAGGTCACCGCACGGGCGCCCGTGCTTCATCAGGTAGACACCGCTGATCCGCCCCCGGGCGAAGAAGATCTCGGCGTCGGTCCCTTCGTTCTCACTCGAGATCATGAAATAGCCGGAATCCAGGAGCTTCCTCGCGAGAGGCGGGTACAGAAGGTTTATCTCGGTCTCGGTCACGAGCGTCGCCGTGAGCCGCCGGCCGGCGCGCGCTGCTTCCGTAATCGTGCCGTGATCGGCCAGGCCCAGGTCCTTCGGCACGATGCGCGCCGTGGGGGTCTCAGGCGGGATCTCGCACGGTGGTGTCGCCGCGGAACCTGGTCTCTCGGACCCGCCGCATCCGATCACGGCGGCCAAAAGAAGCGATCCGACGATGATGTGAACCCGCGCCGGATCCGGACGGCTCATGGTCAGGGGCCGACCCGACGCCCGTGTCAGCCTGCGAGTCTGGCGGCGGCGCTGCGGTACTGCTTGCCCGCGTGATAGCTCGAGCGGACGAGGGGGCCGGATTCGACCCACGCGAAGTTGAGCTCGTTCTCACCGAAGGCCTTGTAGCGCGCGAACTCGTCGGGGTGAACCCAGCGGTCGACCGGCAGGTGCCACGACACGCTCGGCTGCAGGTACTGCCCGATCGTTAGTACGTCGCAACCACTATCGCGCAGATCGCGCATCGCGACGTAGACCTCTTCCTCGCGCTCGCCCATACCCACGATGATGTTGGACTTCGTCACCTGCTCGGCGCGCAGCTCCTTCGCCCATCGAAGGAGTTTGAGGCTCGCGTCGTAACCGAAGCCGGGCCGGATGTTGGGATGGAGGCGCCGGACCGTCTCGAGGTTGTGGGCCAGGACGTCCGGGTTCGCGTCGATCACGCGTGCCAGCGAATCGCGCGGGTGCTCCCTGCGGCCCTTGAAGTCGGGGATCAGAACCTCTATCCCACAGTCGGGCATCTCGCCGCGGATCGCACGGATCGTCGCCGCCCAGTGCGCCGAGCCACCGTCGTCGAGGTCGTCGCGCGCCACTCCCGTGACGACCGCGAACTTGAGACCCATGAGCCGGACGGCCTCGGCGATCTTGGCCGGCTCCTCGGCATCGAGCGGATCGGGCTTGGCAGTCTTGATGTCGCAGAACGCGCACCGGCGCGTGCAGAGATCGCCGCACAGCAGAAAGGTCGCCTCGCGCGCCTCCCAGCATTCGTAGATGTTGGGGCACGCGGCTTCCTCGCACACGGTGTGGAGTCCGCGCTCGCGCATGATGTTGCGGAGCTCGGTGAAGTTCTCGCCGTTCTGGACGCGCACCTTCAGCCAGTCGGGACGGCTACTCGGCCGGGGAGCCTCGGGGCCGGGGGCATCGGTGAGCCTCGCTCCCCTACGGAGGTCGCGTTCGACCTGTTCCCGGGTGCGGATCGTCGGCTGGATCACCTGTGCCATATGACTCCAGATTAAGGCTTCCTAGAACGTGTTCTATGCCGGCGGACCCGGCGATAAGCCGGGTACAAGCGCTCAAAACGCGGATCTAGAACTCCGCCAGTTTGCGCATCTCTTGCTCGAGGACGTCGGCGTCGGGCAGGAACCAGTGTTCGAGGGTCGGGGAGTACGGCATGGCCGGCACGTGCGGGCCGCCGATGCGCACGATCGGAGCGTCCAGTTCGAACAACGCGTTCTCGGCGATCTGCGCGGCGACCTCGGCCCCCGCGCCGAGGAACTTGTTGTCCTCGTAGACGACCATGACCTTGTTCGTCTTCGAAACGGACTCGAGGACGGTCTCGATGTCGAGCGGGTAGATGCTGCGCAGGTCGATGATCTCGGCCTCGATCCCCTCGCCGGAGAGACGCTCCGCGGCCTCGACGGCATAGTGGTGGAGCAAGCCGTAGCTGACGACCGTGATGTCCGAACCCTCGCGGCGCACCTCCGCCTTGCCGAACTCGATCTTGTAGCGCTCGTCGGGAACCTCGCCCTTGATGAGCCGGTACGTCTTCTTGTGCTCGAGGAAGATGACGGGGTCCTCGTCCTCGATCGCCTGGATCAGCATCCCCTTCGCGTCGTACGGTGTCGACGGCACGACGACCTTGAGGCCCGGGACGTGCGCGTAGAACGCCTCGACCGACTGCGAGTGGTAGAGCGCGCCGTGCACACCGCCGCCCCACGGGGCGCGGATCACCATCGGCACGTTGAAGTCACCGTTGCTGCGATAACGGATACGCGCGGCCTCCTGGATGATCTGGTTGAAGCCCGGGAAGCTGAAGTCGGCGAACTGCATCTCGGCGACCGGTCGCATCCCGTCGAGTGCGAGACCGATCGAGACACCGGCGATCAGATTCTCGTCGAGTGGCGTATCGATCACGCGGTCCTCCCCGAACTCGGCGAGGAATCCCATCGTGGCGCGGAAGACACCACCGCGCGCGCCGACGTCCTCGCCGAGGACGATGACGCGGTCGTCGGCCTTCATCTCGTCCCACAGCGTGTCGTGGATCGTCTGAACCACATTCTTCTCGGTCATCACACGACCTCCAGGTCGCCGTAGACGTGCTGGGCCGCGGTCGCAGGGTCGGGGAGCTCGGCCGCGTCGGCTTCCTTCGCACCTTCGCTCACTTCTTGCTTCGTCTGCTCACGCATCTCCTCGATCTTCTTGTCGTCGAGGAACTCCATCGACTTCAGGTAGTTCTCGAAGCGCGGGATCGGGTCCTTGCGCTTCCACTCTTCGACCTCTTCCTTGCTGCGGTAGGTGCGGTCGTCGTCGTCCGAGGTATGCGAGTAATGCCGGTAGGTGCGGAGCTCGATCAGCGACGGGCCTTCGCTGGCGCGGGCACGATCGACCGCCCCTTTCGTCAACCGGTAGCTCTCGAGCACGTCGTTGCCGTCACCGTGGTGCCCGGGCATGTCGTAGCCGGGAGCGCGCTGGTAGACGCGGCCGGCGACCTGCTTGGATTCGTGCACCGAGATCGCGTACTGGTTGTTCTCGCAGACGAAGATCAACGGGAGCTTGTGGATCCCGGCGAGGTTCATCGCGCCGTGCCAGTCACCCTCCGACGTCCCACCCTCGCCGAACCAGGTACCGACGACGGCATCGGAGTTCTTGATCTTCTTCGACAGCGCGATCCCCGCGGCGTGCAGACATTGCGTGGCGATCGGCGAGGAGCCCGTGATGATGTTGCGGTCCTTCGCCCCCCAGTGCGCCGGCATCTGGCGACCGCCCGAAGAGGGGTCGTCCTTCTTGCCGAAGAGCCCGAGGAAGACATCTTTCGGTGTGAAGCCCGCGACGAGCACGAGGGCCATGTCGCGGTAGTAGGGGCAGAAGACGTCCTTGCCTTTCTCGAACGCCCACGCGCTACCTACCTGCGC
>JBOGWY010000172.1:0-9553 GCA_050694015.1 Actinomycetota bacterium
ACCCTGCTCGACACGCACATCACGGCCCCCGGCGGCGACGGCGGTTCGATCGCGTCGCTCGGTCCGAGCTCCCCGACGGCAAGCTTCTGCCAGAGTGACATCTTCTCGACCTATCTCCGCAGCGCGACGTCGTGGTGCTCGAGCGAGCCCGGATACGAAGCGATCTCGGGTACGTCGATGGCAGCGCCGCACGCTTCGGGTGTCGCCGGTCTGCTCGCGGCGAAGGGCCTGACGAACCAGCAGATCACCGATTGTCTGCTCCGGACCGGAGACGACCTTGGGGTGCCGGGCCGGGACCCGGTCTACGGCTACGGACGCGTCAACGCGCTGCGCGCGGTCTCGTCCTGCTAGCGATCAGCCCTTAACGACCCCGACCGGGCGGAGACGCGCCACCACCTTCGAGATACCCGCCCCCTCGCACGTCTCGACGACCTCGGACACGTCCTTGTACGCGTACGGCGCCTCTTCCGAGAGCAGCTTCGCCTGCGACGCCGCGATCGTGATGCCCTGGGCCTCGAGATCGCGCTTGAGCTCCTGGCCGCTCATGTGTTTCTTCGCCGCGGTACGGCTCATCGCCCGGCCCGCACCGTGACACGTGGACGAGAACGACAACTCCGCAGACTCGTTCGTTCCGACGAGCATGTACGACGCCGTCCCCATGCTCCCCGGCACGATCACCGGCTGCCCGACCGACTTGTAGCGGTCGGGGATCTCGGGGTGCCCGGGCCCGAACGCTCGTGTCGCCCCCTTCCGATGCACGCACAACCGCCGCGTCTTGCCGTCGATGTCGTACTCCTCGATCTTGGCGAGGTTGTGGGAGATGTCGTAGACGACGTCCATCCCCAGATCGCGGGCCGGACGTAGGAACGTCTTCATGAATCCCTCACGCGCCGCATCCATGAGCAGATGCCGGTTGGCACGCGCGTAGTTGCCTGCTGCGAGCATCGCGCCGAGGTAATCCTCGGCCGCAGGATGGTCGAGCGGCGCGCACGCGAGCTGGCGGTCCGGGACGTCGATCCCCAGCTCGGGCATCAGCCGGTCGATCCTTTTCACGTAGTCCTGGCACGTTTGATGGCCGATACCGCGTGACCCGGAGTGGATCATCACGCAGACCTGCCCTTCGAAGAGCTCCATCGCTTCGGCCGCTTCCCGATGACGTATCTCGTCGACGACCTGCACCTCGAGGAAGTGGTTGCCGGCACCGAGGCTCCCGAGCTGGGGCGCACCGCGTTCCTTCGCACGGTCGGAGATGCGATCGGGACGCGCGTCCGGAAGCGTCCCGAAGTCCTCGGTGTTCTCCGCGTCTTCCTCCCACCCGACGCCCTTGGACAACGCGAACTTGACGCCTTCGGCGAGCACGCGGTCGACTTCGGATCCGGACAGCTTCATCCGGCCCTTGCCGCCGACGCCGCGCGGCACGCGGTTGCCCAGCGAGCGGACGAGATCGTGGATCTTCGGCTTCACGTCTTCGAGCCAGCGGAGGTCGCTGCGCACGAGCCGCACCCCGCATCCGATGTCGAAGCCGACGCCGCCGGGCGAGATCGTTCCGCCCGCGTCGACGTCGGTCGCGGCGACGCCGCCGATCGGGAACCCGTAGCCCCAGTGGATGTCGGGCATCGCCATCGCATATCCGACGACCCCCGGCATCGTCGCGACGTTCGCCACCTGGTCCAGCGCGCGGTCTTCGCGAGCCTTCGCAAGGATCGACTCGGACGCGAAGATCTGCCCGGGCACCCGCATCCCGTCGACCCAGCCGACCGGCACCTCCCACCTGAAAGGTCCGTTCTGTGTCGGTTCCATCAGGGCTGTCATACCCCTTCCGTACGGAAGTACGTCGTATCCACGTAGACGTACGTAAGAACGGGCCGCACACTCGAACCATGGCACTCACGACCGTGCTGATCATCGAAGACGATCCCGAGATGCGCGACCTCATAACGATCGTTCTCCGCGACGGATTCAAGATCATCGGTCACGCACGGGATGGTGAGGAAGGCATCCGCCTCGCCGCGAAGGATCCCGACGTGGTCGTTCTCGACTACGTGCTCCCGTACATGGACGGATCCGAGGTGGGCAGGCGGATCCGCAGCGTCAATCCGAAGATCAAGATCCTTGCCTTCTCGGCGGTCGACGCGGCTCGGGCCGCGGTCGACCCTCAGTGGGCCGATTTCTTCCTACCGAAGTCGCGCGTCGGCGACCTCCCTCTCGTCGTCGAGCACCTCGCGCGCGCGAGTTAGTTGCGAGACAAGATCAGAACGTAAGTACCTTGGCCGCGTCGGCCGAGAGCTTCACCGCGTCGGGCGGCGCGATCCACGTTCCGTTGACCTTCGCCAGGTCTTCGTCGGTCGCCCCACGGGCGACTGCGCAACCCTTTCAGACATAGACGGGAACCGAATGTTCCTTGATCTTCGCGAGTAGTTCGCGCACGGGCGGAATACCGACACCTTCCATGGTTTCGGCAGCGTCTCCGATGATCATCTCCGCCGCGTCGCCGGCGAGGATGAGGGCCGAGTCGTGTCCGACCTCGACGCATCCGTTGGCAACCACGTGCAACGGGATCGAAGCTTTCGTGGCGTCCGCACCTCCCGCGGTCGCCCACACGAGCATGTCCATGGCGGCTCCTTCCTCCCCCCGACTTCTTTCAGATATCGAAGTAAACCACTGCGACCCAGCCCGCGTCTGTTCGTTCGACGCGAAGCTGGTGATACGTGATCGCCTTGACCGCCGTACCCTCGAGATCCTCGTCGCGCGGCGCGATCGTCACGCGGCCCTCGGCGGTCGTTTCGGTGACGCGATCTATCGCTACCGACCGCACGACGGAATCGCGCGCGTCCTGCAGGTAGAGCACCTCCTCGAGCCAGTACACGAGCAGCGCTCCGAGATCTGCCGCGTCGACGGCGACCGCGACGACCTCGCCGCTACCGGCGCGAGCCGCGCCGGTTATGTCCAAGAGGCTGAGGGTCGCTTGCTCGAAGACGTCTTCGACCCTCGGGCCGTACGCCCGCACGCCCACATCGGCCGTATGTTCGAGGATCTCGAAGCCTGCGTCGTGGTCACTCATGTTTCGGAAGGTGCCACAATCTAGCGATGGACCGCGCCGCAGCGACCAGCTCCGCACGGGTTCTGATCGACAACGTCCAGAAGGTGATCCGAGGCAAGCAGCGGGCGGTCGAAGCCGCCGCCACCGCTCTGTTCGCCGGGGGCCACCTCCTGGTCGAAGACGTTCCGGGCGTGGGCAAGACCATGCTCGCCCGCTCGATCGCGCGGTCTATCAGCGGTTCGTTCAAACGGATCCAGGCGACCCCCGACCTCCTGCCGACCGACGTCACGGGCACCAGCGTCTACAACCAGGTCAACCAGCGCTTCGAGTTCCTCGAGGGCCCCGTATTCGCCAACGTCGTGCTCGTCGACGAGATCAACCGCACCACACCACGGACGCAGTCCGCGTTGCTGGAAGCGATGGACGAGAACGCGGTCACCGTCGACGGCGTCCGCCACGCGCTCCCGGACCCGCTCTTCCTGATCGCCACGCAGAACCCGCTCGAGCATCACGGCACCTACCCGCTGCCCGAGGGGCAGCTCGACCGCTTCGCGATCGCGATGGAGCTGGGCTATGCCCCCCACGAGACCGAACACGAGATCATCAAGGCTCAGCTCGAGTCGCACCCGATCGAAGAGCTCGAAGCGGTCCTCGATCCCGCCGAGGTTCTCGGCATCCGCCGCGCCGCGCGGAGCACGCATGTATCCGATCCGGTCCTCGATTACGCGCTGCGCATCACACGCGCGACCCGCAAGCATCCCGATCTCGCGCTCGGCGCCAGCCCGCGTGCGTCGATCATCCTCGTCCGCTGCGCCCAGGCCCGCGCGCTCATCGAGGGCCGCGACTACGTCGCGCCCGATGACGTCAAGGTCCTCGCGGTTCCGGGGCTCGCGCACCGCGTGCTTCCATCGGCGGGCTTGAGGCTCGAGCCGGGCCGCACCACCGAGATCGTCCGAGAGGTGGTCGACAGCACTCCGGTCCCCGTCACCGGATCCGCGTAGATGCGAGGCCGGCGCCTTACTCGCCGCGCCGCGATCGTCGCATTCGCGGCGGTAGTACTGTTCATGGCAGCGTCCACCGCGCAGGCGGGATGGCTCTTCGTGCTCGCGGCCGGTGTCCTCGGCCTCGTCGGCGCGTCGTTGATCACGCGTCAGAACCTCGACTCCGCGACGATCGTGCGTTCCGCCCCGCGCCGGGCTCGCGTCGGCGACGACGTACGGGTGGGGATCACCGTTCACAGCGGCAAGCGATCGCTGCCGTTGCTGCGCCTGGAGGATCGCTTCGACGCGTTCGAACCGACGGTCGTCGCGTCGAACCGCTTGCGCAAGTACGAGTCCTCGGAGCTCGAGCTCGTCAAGCACGCCCATCGCCGCGGCGTATTCGAGTCGGGCACCGTCATGCTGCGATCGGGCTCCCCGTTCGGCTTCACGACCACGAGCCGGACCATCGACGTGCAGAGCCCGGTGACCGTCGTTCCGCACCACGTCGAGCTGCGCTCGTTCCCGATCCTCGAGCCGTCGTCGTCTCCTTCAGACGTCCTCCACGAGCGGGCACGGACGGGGGCCGGTCAGGAGTACCTCGGCGTGCGCGAGTACCGGCCCGGCGATCCTCCCCGCTCGGTGCACTGGCGCTCGACCGCGCGCGCGGGTCGCCTCGTCGTGCGGGAGTACGAGGAAGAGGTGCAGACGCGGGTCACGCTCGTCGTGGGAGGCGCCGACGTCGGCGAACCGCCGGACTCACCGTTCGAGATGCTGGTCAGCGCGGCCGCATCGATCGCTCTCTACGCGCTCGTCACCGGTCATCCCGTCGACATGGTCCGGCACGACGATAACGGCGAGATCGAGCAGCTGGCCGACCCCGATCGTTTCGCCGTTCTCGACTGGCTCGCCGCGGCGACGCCTCGGGACGAGCCGCTCGGCCCCCTCGTAGAACGGGCTCTGGGCCGCGTCGGTCGGCGGGGGACCATCGTCCTGCTGACGTCCACGGTGGGGGCCGCGATGGCTGGTCTCGACGACTCGATCCGTCTCGTGCAGACGGCGGGATCGCGCGCGATCGCGGTCGTGGCCCAAGCCGGCACATGGCTCGACGACAAGCAGACGACCGACGCCGACGCGCTGGGACGCATCACGGGCGGGCGCGCCGTCGTCATGCCGATGTCCCGCCGACAGGAGCTCACCGAATGCCTCGGGTGATGGAGGTCGTGAAGGAGGCGAACCGGACGCGACGTCCGGAAGACTCCGTCGCACTGCGCGTCGCGGTGCTCCTGACGGTCATCACCGGCGCGCTCGCGCTCGCCGTGGTGCAGGCGATCTCGATCGTGACGACGGTGATGGTCGTGGCTGCGCTGTGCTTTGCGTACTTCGTCTCGCACAAGCGTCGCCACGACGAGAACTGGGCGATCAAGATCGCCGTCACGTTCCTCGCGATCTTCGCCCTCGTCCGGTTCTTCAACGAGTTGGGCCAGATCGCCACGCTGGACGAGGTGCGGTTCCCTCTGGCCGACCTCTTCCTGTGGGTGCAGGTGCTCCACGGTTTCGATCTCCCCGCGCGCAAGGATCTGAACTTCTCGCTTGGCTCGTCCCTGACGCTGATGGCCGCCGCGGGCTCCATCTCGCAGGACCTCTGGTACGGCATCGTGCTGCTGGTCTACTTCGGTCTCGCGATCGCGGCGCTCGCGCTCGCGTACCGTTCCGAGGTCACCGAAGATGCGAGCGCGGTGCTGAAGCCGAAGGCTGCGGGCGCGGCCGGCGAGACGCGGCCCCCGAACACATGGGACATCGCCAAGGCGCTCGCGGTCACCGCCGCCGCGGGCGTCGCGCTGTTCCTCGTGATCCCGCAGCCTCAGGCCATTCGCACGTTCGCGCTGCCGTTCGCCCTTGGCGGAGGCATCGGGATCGATGCGGCCGGTGGGGTGGCGAACCCCGGCTTCCCCGGCGGCGGCACGCCCGGCAGCCGGTCGAACAACGCCGCTTACTACGGCTTCAACAACCGGATGGACCTGCGCGTGCGCGGCGACCTCTCGGACGACGTCGTGTTCCGCGTCCGATCGAGCGCGGCCGCGATGTGGCGCGGCATGATCTTCGATGAATACACCGGCGTCGCGTGGGAGGGAGACCTCTCCGACCAGGAGATCGTGTCCGGCGACCCGCCGTATCACTACCCGGTCGAACAGCGCAGCCTCGGCCCCCGTTCCACGTTGTCGTCGACCTTCTACATCGAGCACGAGCAACCGAGCGTCGTCTTCGCCGGCGGCCAACCGGAGTCGGTCTGGATCGAAGGTGGTGTGAGCTACGACGAGAACGGCTCCGTGCGCACGCCGTCGACGCTCACCCCCGGCACGGTGTACTCGGTCGTGTCGACGCGGGGGGCCGCGACCGCGGCGGAACTGCGCCGGGTTCCGAGTGGCGACGTCCCGGCCGACCTGGTGAAGTACCTGCAGCTACCGAGCGGCGAAGACGCGGTCCCGCAGCGCGTCCACGATCTCGCGGCGCGGATCACCGAGGGCGAGACCAACACCTACGACAAGGTGAAGGCGATCGAAGCGTGGCTCGCGGCCAAGTACCGCTACGAGACCGACTCTCCGGTCCCGCCGGAGGGACAAGATGCCGTCGATCACTTCCTCTTCGAGACCGACGTCGGCTTCTGCGAGCAATTTGCCGCAGCGACGGCGGTCATGCTGCGCACGCTCGACATCCCGGCCCGCGTCGTGGCGGGATACACGCCCGGTACCCGCAACCCGTTCACCGGCTACTACGAGGTGAAGAACTCCGACGCGCACTCGTGGGTCGAGGTCTGGTTCCCGCGCAACGGCTGGTACGAGTTCGACCCGACGTTCGCGATCCCACCCGCGGAGAGCGACTTCTCCGACAACGTGCCGATGGCGAGAGTGATCTCGTTCCTGACCGACGCATTCGAAAAGCTCGTTCCGGAGGACGCGCGGGGTCTGGTCAAGACGGGTCTGTTCGTGCTCCTCGCCGCGACCGTTCTCGTCGGCGGCGTGATCGCGTGGCGCCGGCTGCGCCCGGATGTCCCGGCGCCGGTTCCCGACGTGCTCACGGCCGGGGCGGGGCCCGTGACGCGCGCGTTCCGAAGGTTCGAGGAGTCGCTGGCGCGCGAGGGCCGCGCCAGACGACCGGCGGAGACCGCAGCCGAGGTGATCAAACGCGCCACTACGTATCGCCCACCGCCCGGGGTCTCTTCCGCGCTCGGCGCGTTCGAACGGGAGCGCTACGCGGCGGAGGATCCGACGGAGGTAGAGGTCAGGCAGGCGGTAGAAGAGCTCGACCGTCTCGCCGGCACGGGGGACCGGAGCTAACCAGCTAGACCGCGAACGCGCACGCCTTGGCCGGCGAGGAGTGGATCATCGCGAGCGTCTCGGTCAGACCCTTGAGGCTGTGACCCTTCTCGATGTAAGCGTCGGCACACAGCGTGATCGCTTTCGCCGCGACGCGCGAGGCCTCGAAGCCGGAGAAGATCAGGATCCGGCAGCCGGGATTCACCTTGCGCAACTCGGGGAGCGCTTGAAGACCGTTCAGCTTCGGCATCGATATGTCCAGGATGATCAGGTTGGGCTTCAGTTCGCCGGCGAGCTTCACCGCGGCCTCGCCGTCACCGGCCTCGCCCACGACCTTGAAGCGCGCGTCGCGTTCGATCGTGATCTGGAGCATCATGCGGATGTCGGGCACGTCGTCCACGAGCATCACGCGGATCTGCTCGGTCATCTCCATCCTTTCGGAGCCCGAAGCTGGGCGAGGGGATCTCGGCTAAAGCTATGGCGAAGTTCTCCCTCTAAGAGCACGTTCCTGCCACCGCTCGACTCGATGTCCCCATTCGAGATGTCAATAGATGCGACCATTGCACGTTATGGGGATGCCGCCTTTGGACCCGCAGGAGCTTAGACGCCGACGGATGATCGTGGCGCGACGACGTCGCGCCCGTCGCAAGATGATCCAGCGGCGCCGTCGCTCGCTGTTCTTTCTGATACTGATCATCATCTCCGTCTCAACCACACGGGCCGTCATGAACGACGACGAGGTCGCGCCCACGGCCGGAGGCAACGAGGCGGCCGCGGGCGACGACGAGACCGACGTCGACGCCGACGGCGGCGACGTCGAACCCGGCGAGAAGAAGAAGTCGACGATCCCGATCAAGCACATCGTCTTCATCGTCAAAGAGAACCGGACCTTCGATAACTACTTCGCGCGTTACCGGGGGGCCGAGGGGGCCGAGGTTGCCCAGAAGTCGGACGGCAACGACATCCTGCTTCAGGAAGCTGCGGACGTTCAAGAGCCCGACCTCGGTCACTCGTTCGCCGACGCGGTCGAGGCGATCAACGGGGGCGCGATGGATCGCTTCGACCTCGTCTCGAACGGAGAGAGCCTCTCCGGCTTCGTCTCGTTCAAGCGCAAGGGCATCCCGAACTACTGGAAGTACGCCGACAACTTCGTGCTGTCCGACCACACGTTCTCGTCGATGTACGGGCCCACGTTCCCCGAGCACCTCTACACGGTCGCGGCTTATGCCGGAGATGCGGTCGACAACAAGAACCCGACCGGCGGCGAGGGCGGTTATTGCGACGATCCCGCCGAACAAGTGACGGCGTTCAAGCGCGGTCTCAGCAACAAGGAGCGGGCCGAGATCATGGAGGCCGAGGTTCAGAACTACAAGCCCGGCGAGGACTTCAACTTCGACAACATCGTGAAGTACTGGACCAAGATCCGCGCGTGCTTCGACTTCAAGGTGATCATGGATCAGTTCGAGCGCCACGACATCTCGTGGCGCTACTACGCGGCTAACGGCTCGTGGATGAACGCGCTGCTGGCGATCGAGCACATCTTCAAGAACCCGAAGCTATGGGGGCCTAAGGTGCGCGACCCGGCGGTGCTGAGCGACGGGTCCATCGGAGACCGGTTCATCGAGGACCTCGAGAAGGGTTTCCTTCCGAAGGCGACGTGGATCGTGCCCCCGCCGGGAACCAACGAGCACCCTGGGGGGCCGAGCGTCTGCGTCGGCGAGAACTGGACCGTGCGACACATCAACGCCATCATGAACTCGAGGTTCTGGAAGAACACCGCGATCTTCATCACGTGGGACGACTTCGGCGGCTTCTACGACCACGTGCCCCCGCCCCAGGTCGACCACATGGGCCTCGGCCCCCGCGTTCCGATGCTGATCGTCTCGCCGTGGGCCAAGGAGGGTTATGTCGACAAGACCACGTACGAGTTCTCGTCGGTGCTGAAGTTCATCGAGGAGGCCTACGACCTCGAATGCATGACGGCCCGTGATTGCAACGCGAGCAACATGTTCGAGGCGTTCGACTTCACACAACCACCGGACAACGCCGACCGCCGCAAGCTGATCCTCGAAGAGAGAGACTGCACCGGCCTCCCGGCCCACATAGCCGAGGAGTACGCCCGCGACGGCCCCACCGCTTTCGCCCACCTAGCCGACTAACCGCCACGCCCATCAGATGGTTTTGGGTGGGCGGGCCGGCATTATTGCTTGACTCGGCGC
>JBOGWY010000173.1:0-1667 GCA_050694015.1 Actinomycetota bacterium
GCCTTCCTGACACTGTGGGAATGCCTCGTGACCCTGTCGCAACTCACGGCTCCCTACACACCGTTCATCGCGGATGAGATCTACACGAACCTGACCGCCACGCTGGGGAAGGGAGCGGCCGACTCGGTGCACCTGAGCGACTGGCCTGCGCCCGTCGACGAACGCGTCGACGACGGGTTGCGGCGACGCATGGGGTTGGTGCGGAGATTGGTGACGCTCGGGCGCTCGGCGCGCACCGACGCCAAGATGCGCGTGCGGCAACCCCTGGCACGCGCTCTCGTCGTCATCCCGGCGGCGGAGACGAGCGACCTCGCGGGCCTCGAGGCCCTCGTCGCGGAGGAGCTCAACGTGAAGTCGCTCGAGGTCCTCACCGGTGTCGGCGAGCTCGTGACATACACGGTGAAGCCGAACTTCAAGGCGCTCGGCCCCCGGTTCGGGCCCCGGGTCAAAGAGATCGCGGCGGCGCTCGCACAATCCGATCCGCATCGGATCGTCGTCGACGTCGAGGGCACCGGCACGACGACGATCGATGTCGGCGGCGAAAGTGTGGAGCTGGGCCGCGTCGACCTCGACGTCCGCGTCGAGGGCCGAAGTGGATTCGCGCTCGCTCAAGAAGGTGCGTACGGGGTCGCGCTCGATCTTGACCTGAGTCCGGAGCTCATCGCGGAGGGCATCGCGCGCGAGGTCGTGCGCGGGATCCAGGACCTCCGGAAGGCGACGGGGCTTGCGGTCGAGGATCGGATCGAGCTCTACATGTCGAGCGGCGAGGCCGTCGTCGCCGGCGCGCTCGATACCCATCGGGATGCGATCGCGGCCGAGGTGCTCGCTACGAACACGCACGTCGGTGAAGAACGTCCCGGCGGGCTATCGGCGGATGAGATCGCGCTCGATCAGGGCCGGGTGAAGGTGGCGCTCAAGAAAGCGTGAATCGCGCGTGTCAGGACGCGCCCAGATGTTGCTGAGTTAGAAAAGTTCGGCGGGGGGCCGGTTAGTCGTCCAGGTGGATGATGCGGTGGAGGTCGGGTAGGTCGCCCTTCACGTAGAAGTCGTCGGCCCATTCCGGTTTCTCTTCGAGAGCACCCGAGAAGGCGACGATGCGCGCACCGGGGCACAGCTCGCGGAGCTTCTTGGCGGTGTCGGCTCCGTCCATCACCGGCATCCAGTAGTCGAGGATGATCACGTCGGGACGGAAGTCCGCGGCGGTATCGAGAGCGATCGTGCCGCTCTTCGCGACGCGCACATCGTCGACACCCTCAGCAGCGAGAGCCAGGGTGAGGACCCTGATGATCGACTGATCGTCGTCAACCAGTAGCACGTTCATGCGCGTCTCAAATCCCTTGTGTAAACGGAACTTCTTCCTGGGCACAGGATGGCGGGCCGCGCCCCCTGGGGGAATAGGCAATGCCCGCATACGTAAACCGTAATTACAGCGTACGTAAGAACCTCACTTCAGGGCTTGCATATCCCGCACGCGTCGTAGCCGCGGCGCTGAGCGGCGGCCAGCGAGACCGTATGGGCTCCCTTGGCGGACGAGAAACGACACTCGGGCCGGTGGTAACGCTTGCGAGCCGGCACGGCTACGACCTGACGGGAACCATCGTCGTTCACGACCGGCATCGCCGCCGTGTCGGGCTGGGCAAGCGACGGGGGCCGGGCCGGCGAAACAC
>JBOGWY010000174.1:0-6192 GCA_050694015.1 Actinomycetota bacterium
CGAATGCCACTTCGACCACGCTTCCTACGAGGAACTCGTAACCCGTGAGGTTCTTGCCGGGCCGTCCCAGCGGCACCACGTGTGCGCTCGGGATGTGACGCTTGACCTGTCGCGCCAGGTTTCGTTCGGTGGTCTCGGACGGGTCCAACCCCGCGATCACCACCGCGCCGGCGAGAACGCCGTTATGTGTCACGCCTCGCGCTTCAAGTGCCGATATCCCGCTCTCGAAACCGGGCAGATCGTCGAGGGATGCCGTGGCCTGGTCGAGCTGCGGGTCGGTTTCGGTCTGGTACTGGTAGCCGGGGATCTCGACGAACGCGTTGCTCACCTCGCGCGCGCTCGGAGCGCCTCCGGTGATGTAGACGTAGCCGGCCAACGCGATCCCGAGGACCAACGCGATCAGCCGTGCGACGCGCAGGCGGTGCCACACCTCCGCCATCGCGGCCCCCCACGTTTCCTTCTTGCTGGGGCCGAGGGCGAAGCTCCCCTGCGAGAAGTCGAGCGACGGCGCGCGGGTGTGGATCTCGGCCTTGCCCATCGCGATCTGTTCCGCCTGCCACGCGGCCGATCCCTCTTTCGGACCGGTGTATTCCGGCTCCGGCGGGACTTCGACAACCTTCGGCTTGACACGCGCGGCCTCAACGAGCGCCGTGATGTTGAGCGGGGGCGCCTCCCGCATGCCGTCGAGCCCTTGGATGCGCGTCATCTTAGGTGTCTAGGACACCGGCCTTCTTGAGGACCAGCTGGAAGTCGTGTGGGCTCATCGCGGCGGCCGAGGCGTCCTCGAGGGTCGCATGACCGTCCTTGTAGAGACCGACGAGCGACTGGTCGAAGGTCTGCATGCCGTAGTAGTTCGACTCTGCGATCAGGTCGTGGATCTCGAGGGTCTTGTCCGCATCGAGGACACAGTCCTTGATGCGACCCGTCATGAGCATGATCTCGATCGCCGGGACGCGGCCCCCACCGATCTTCGGCAACAGTCGCTGCGTCACCACGCCTAGGAGCGAGGCGGCCAGCGCGCTGCGGACCTGATTGTGCTGGAACGGCGGGAAGAAGTCAACGATGCGGTTGATCGTCTCGACCGCGTCGGTCGTGTGGAGCGTGGCGATGACCATGTGGCCGGTCTCGGCGGCCTGCAATGCAGCCTGCATCGTCTCGAGATCGCGGATCTCGCCGACGAAGATCACGTCCGGGTCCTGACGCATCGCGGCGCGCAACGCACGGTCGAAGCTCTTCGTGTCGTCGCCCACCTCACGCTGCGTTACGA
Source organism: Actinomycetota bacterium (assembly GCA_050694015.1). GTDB lineage: Bacteria > Actinomycetota > CADDZG01 > CADDZG01 > WHSQ01 > JBOGWY01. Next base: position 1,268 of record JBOGWY010000174.1, read on the forward strand.
CCGACTGCTCATCGTCGTGCAGGATCTCGATCGGATCTTCGATCGTGACGATGTGGCACGCACGAGTCTTGTTGATGTGCCGGATGATCGCTCCGCACGTCGTCGTCTTGCCCGACGAGGTCGGACCGGTGACGAGCAATAGCCCCCGGTGCTCGCTCGCGAGCTTCTCGACCGCCGGCGGCAGCAGGAGGTCGCCGAACTCGGGAACGTTGTCGAGGATGCGGCGAGCTGCGATCCCGAGGCTCCCACGATGACGGTGCACGTTGACGCGGAAACGGCCGATACCCGGCTGCGTGTACGCGAAGTCGACTTCGCCGTACTCGTTGAGGGTCAGGAGCTCTTTGTCGCCGAGAAGGGCCATCGCCATCTCGTCACACTCCGCCGGCACCAGCTTGTCCTCCGCGAGGGTCTTGAGGTGGCCACCCTGGCGGACCGTCGGAGGCGCACCGGCCTTGACGTGTAGGTCGGAGGCCGTGAGCTCGACGGTCTGCTGGAGGTAGCGCTCGATAGAGACCTTCGAGTTGGGCTGTGTCGAGGGGACGACCGCAACCGGAGCAGCGGCGACCGGAGCCACCGGCGCGGCAGCGACCGGTGCCACCGGTGCGGGCGCGAACGGAGCGGCAGCGACCGAAGGCTTGGGCATGGCATTGTGCTCGGCCAGGTCGATGAGCTTCGGCGCGGCGTGATGCTCGGCGTAGTCGTTGTCGAACTGCTCACTCATCAAGAACACTCCCGGTCGGTTGTCCGTTGCAGGCACCACTCAACGGCACAGAGACCGTAGGGAAAATACGGAGATGTGACTACGTAGAGGTGGCGAGAAGGGGCTGGTTAGGCGTCGGCCAGGCGGGCGTAACCCTGCTCCACGTCGTGGGCGTGGTGGATCGGGTCGTGGATGAGGTACCGGGCGAAGGTCTCGACCGTGAAACGGGCCCCGTCGCTCCGGTTCCCCGTCCGCTCCCATCGCTCCCCTGCGACGACGTCGAAATGGGCCGCCAGCGACCGGGCCGCCGCCTCGATCTCACCCGCGACCGCGTCCGGATCCTGGGTCTGGTAGTCGCCCTCGATGGCCGCCGCGTCCTGATCCCAGTTCGGGTAGTCCGGGTCGTCCTGGGTCAGCATCAGATCGAGCCGGTAGTCGTAGAGCCGGAAGACGTCCCGCACGTGACACGCGTACTCGAGCCCCGACCAGCGGTCGTCGGACGGGCGCCTCCGGACGTCCGGGTGGACCAAGAGCGTCGGCCAGCGTCCCGCGTTGGCACGCAGCATGTCCCCGACCTGCTCGCGAGGGAAGCTCCGCACGTCGAAGCCGCACTCGTCGCAAACGCGCTCGAGAACGAAGGTCCAGTCTTTCGTGTCGGGGACGATCGGCATCGCTCTCTTTCCTACCAGAGCGAGTGAGGAAGTTAGGCGACCGGGATGACCCTCGAGTGCAAGCCAGATATCCGGTCCCGATCGGCCGCCCGCAAAGCCCGGTCGAAGCTCGTCATCGGGTAGGCGCAGTAGACCGAGAGCGGATGCTCTGTGGTGAACCGGTTCCAGAACGCCTCGATCTCGAGAGTGGCGGCGACGTCGCCTTCGCCCCAGAGCAGGGCAACCATCTCTCCGAAGAGCCGCACCGAACGGCCACGGCCGCGAGCCGCCGCGATCGCGCCGCCGAAAACACGTTCCAACGCGGCCCCATCGAGGTTGCCATCCACCATGACCTCTCCGCGCACGTCCTCGGCGCGGCGCGCGATGTAACGAGAGGACACCGCAGCTTCTGAAAGGTTGATGCCGGCACCGACGAGCATCGCCTCGATCGAGTCACGGTGGACATCGGTGGCCACGACGATGACGGCCTCGCCACCGCGCAGCGCGGGCAACAGGTAGTCGCGCACGGATTCGGCGAGGTGATCGTCGGAGTCGTAGAACTGGACGACGTGCTCGTTTCGGTGAACGTGGGTACGCGATCGCGTCACGCTCACCTCGTCAGGCCTCGGGAGCGTCGACGACCCGGGCCGGTTCCTCGCGCACGAAGTCTCCAGCCCGCAGTTCTTCGAGTGGATCGCCGAGCAGCTCCCCGACGATCCTCCGTGCACGATCGAGTGTGCTCTCGAGGTACTCCCGCTGTTTGTCGTGCAGCCCGAGGTCGAGCGCGGTCTTGGCCGCCGCGAGCCCTTGGACGATCGTGTCGTTGAGCTGGAGGGCCTGGCCCTGGCGGATCTCGGCCTCGCGTAGCCTCCTTACCTCCCTCTGCAGGTCGATCTCCTCGGTGATGTCCTGGACGGTTCCGACCATGCGCACCGGCTTCCCGTCGGGGCCCAATTCCACCAGCCCTTTGCCCCGGAGGATCCGCGACCCGTCGGGTCGCTCGATCCGGTACTCGACCAGCGCTCCGACGCCGTCCGTCGCGAACGCGTTCGTCACGTTCGTTCTGATCTGGTCACGGTCCTCCTCGGCCACCCGTTCCATCGCCGAATCGAACGTCACCGTGAACTCACCGGGCTCGTATCCGTAGATCCGGTACATCTCGTCGGACCATTCGACGGTGTCGTTGGTGATGTCCCACTCCCAACTCCCGAGGTGGGCCAGAGCCTGCGCCTCGCCGAGGTTCGACGCGGCTACCTCCAGCTTGCGCACCACGTCGTCGCGTTCGCGAAGCGTCGCCGCCAGCACGTAGAGACTGATCGCCACGATCGCGAGCAACCCCTGCAGGAGCTGCACGCTCTCGGTCTCGGTCGCCCCCCCGATCGGCACGGACCCTCGCACGGTGGCGGTGATCGAGATCGCGCTTATGAGGAGGATCGCCGTCGTGACGCCGATCTGCTTGAACCTCAGGCCGGCCCAGATCAGCAGCGGGAAGAGAAGGTACGGATAGCGCCAGTTGCCGCCGACGAACACGTATGACGATCCTGCTACCACCGCCGCCACCAACAGGGCGGCCTCGAGCGCGCGGCTGCGAAGGGCGCGAACCTCGGGAACGACCAACAAGAACGGCGCGACGAGAAGAGCGCCCATCGCGTCCCCGAACCACCACAGGCTCCACCGCGACGCGACATCTGCTCCGACGATCTCGCCGCCGATCCACAACGCGAGCGTGCCGTTCGATGCCGCGATCGTCGTGCCGACGGCGCCACCGAGGACCACCAGCAGAAGAACGTCACGGACCGTCGTTAAGCGCCTATCGAAGCGGGCGCGTTTGAGCAGGTAGGCCCCTGCCACCGCTTCGAGCGTGTTCCCCACCGCGATCACTGCGGCGACCCAGAGCTCGACGTCGCTCGTCACGTTCGCGGCGAAAGCGCCGAGAGCGATGCCCGGCCACATCCGGTACCCGAACAACAACAGAGCCGCGAGCGAGAGACCGGTAGGGATCCAGACGGGCGTGACGACGCCCTGCGCGACCGAGAGCTCGATCCCGAGCTTCGCCGTCAGGAAATACAAACCGGCGAGGGAAGCGACCGCCGACCACCGCTTCAGAACATCGTTCATGGGCTAGTCCCGCGAGAAGTTGAGTGCACCCATGGTGAACGAGCGCGCGGCCGCGCACAAGCCCCGACGTTTTGTCATGATTCGCGGTAGTCCGCGGGGGTGATGCCGTGGGCTCAGCTGTTGGGGTTGGCTCGCTTCCACTTGGACAGCTCACCGTCTTCGGTGAACTCCGCTTCGAAGCGGCCGGCTTCGGTGCAGTACGTGTATGTGACCCCGGTACGACTGTGCGGCTGCCCTAGCGTCTCGAGGACCTCGCGCGACGACGTGCCTTTGTCCACGCGGTGGGTCTCGGCGGCGGTCAGGTCCGGCACGTCGGACCGGCACGCATCGGGTGCGATGCCGATCGCGCGCTCCCACATCTGCAGGTACGCCTCCGGTCCTCGTGCCATGTCCTCGACGATCTCGTCACCGGCGAGCCGGCGCAGGTCCTCGATCCAGTCGGGGTAGAGGCCGTAATGGGCGACGCCGTCGACGTTGATGTCGTAGGTCTGAGTACCGCTTTGCTGCCGGTCGATCGTGGCGCCGCCGAAGCCGGCGAACGGGTACTCGACCGGGTTGGGTGCAGTCTCGCCGCGCGGCCCCCCTTGCGACCCGAAACCGTTCGTGTCGGCGCCGTAGCCGAAGCCCCAGTAGAAGCGGTCGTCCTTCCACATCCTGTGCTGCTGCCACTTGTCCACGAAGCCCTCCGAGTCGCCGGCGTACGGCGTCACGAACCCGCCGAGCTCATAGACACGCGGATAGATCGTGTCGTTCGACCACCCGTGGCTCGAGACGATGCCCGAATAACCCAGTTGCTCGAGAAGGTCCAGCGCCTGGGTTTGGGCCCTCGCACTCATGTGATCGGGATCGAAGATCATCCCGCGCTCCACCATGCCGCGGATCATCTCCTCGCCGAGTGGGCTGAGCCCCATGATGTTGCAGTGCGGGCCTTCGGGATATACGGGGGCCGCGCCGGAGGTCCCGGCGAGAGCGAGGATCGCGCCCGCGAGCGAGTCCCGGCCCGAGACCTCGTCGGGAGCACCGCTCGTGTCATGGAAGTTGTGCTGGGTCTTGTCGTGCGCGTGCCCGTCTTCCTCGGTGCACGTCTCCATGCGCCAGTAATGGCCGGTCTCGCCCTTGTTCCCCTGGTTGACGACGAGACCGGTATCGCCTTCGTCGCCCGCCACACCCGACAGCGCGTTGTCGAACTTGTTGACGAGCTCCATCTGGCGAACGCCGAGGTCCCACATCTCGTCGAGCCCTGATTCGATATCCGTCTTCTCGCAGCGCGGCATGTCGAGCGTGATGCCGCAGTCCAGCGGCACGGACACTTCCACGCCGAGAACGACCGCGAGCCTGCCGTCGTTGATCACCTGGCGCGCTTCGAACGGGTCGTGGACGATGCGGAACCAGCCTTCGCCCGGCCCGCCCTCTTGCGCGTCGATGTAGTCCTCGAGCTCGTGGATCCGCTTCGCCTG
>JBOGWY010000175.1:0-7991 GCA_050694015.1 Actinomycetota bacterium
GCCCGGCCGCCTCCAGGGCCTCGCGCACCTCACGCAGATGCACGATGTGTGCGTCGCGTTGGGTCACGACCTGCGAGATCAACACCGCGTCGGCGCGCTGTTCCCGTACCGCCACCACGATCTCATCCGGCGCCACTTGCGAGCCCAGGTTCACCACCTTCATGTCGGTGAAGTATTCGAGGCCGTGGTCCCCCGCTTAGCGCTTCATGGAGAGGATCGCGTCGAGCCCGACGGTATGTGCATCGGTGCCGCTGCACGCGCCCACGACGACCAAGGGCCGCTTGAGGGTCTCACGAAGAACGCGGTTCACCCCTTGGTACGACAGTAGCGGGAAGTCGCGCTCCTCGACGACGATCTCGTCCGGGTCGATCGTGTGTTGGGTCGCGCCGTACACGACGAAGAATGTGAAGTCGGCGCCCATCCCTTTCATGTGAACCACTTGGGGCCGCGCGAAGCCCATCTTGCGAGCCAGCTCGAGGGCGGACTGGCGCGCGCGCTCCGACGCCTCCATCGGGAGGGTGAACGAGAGCTGTACGAGACCGTCGCCGGTCGCGTCGCCGTACGGCCTCATCTCCATCAGCTCAATCCCAGTCTCGTCGAGAGCTCGTCGTCGATCGGGTTCACGTAGCGCGCATCGCGGCGGATGACACCATCGAGGCCCTTGCCTCCATCGCGCCTGCGCACGGTGTCGGCGAACATCCCTGCCTCGATCGCCTCGAACATCCCGATCTCGGCAACCTTGCGGAGCATCTGGCGGCATTCCTCGAGCACTTGAGCGGCCCGTCGTTCGACATCGCCGCCGGGCTCGAACCGGAGCTCGCCGGCAAGTCCGGCCGCGCCGCCGAACACGTAACGGGCGTTCTCGAGAGCCAGGTCTCGGTCCGACAGGAAGGGCGTGTGGATGCCCTCCGTCATCATGCCGAGCAGGATGATGTCCTGGCCCGTGACCGCGCCGACGAGATTGAACATCCCGTCGTAGAGGAACCCTTGGAACACGTTGCCGGTCATGTGTTTGGTCGGCGGCATGTACTTCAGCGGAGCATCGGGGAAACACTCGCGGATCAGCTGTGCGTGAGCGAGCTCCATGAGGATCTGGTTGCGCTCCGCCGGATCGATCTCGAAAGCATGACCGAGGCCCATCTGCTCGGCCTTCAAGCCCGCGGTCAGGGCGAACCGCTCGTTGAGGAACTGCGACGCGAGCACCGTATGTGCCGAGTCGATCGCGTTCGCCGTCGTCAGGTAGTTGTCCTCGCCGGTGTTGATCACGATGCCGGCCAGGGCGTGGACCATCCGCGAGAAATGCTGGTCCACGAAGGTGCGCTGCATGTTTATGTCGCGGAAGATGATCCCGTACATACAATCGTTGAGCATCATGTCGAGCCGTTCCATCGCGGCCATCGCCGCGATCTCGGGCATGCAGAGGCCGCTCGCATAGTTCGTGAGCCGGATGTAGCGCCCGAGCTCCTCCCCCACCTCATCCAGGGCCGCGCGCATGAGCCGGAAGTTCTCCTGGGTAGCAAAGGTCCCCGCGAATCCGTCCCGGGTCGCGCCGTACGGCACGTAGTCGAGCAGCGACTGGCCCGTCGAACGGATCACCGCGATCACGTCGGCCCCTTCGCGCGCGGCGGCCTGGGCCTGCGGGATGTCCTCCTGGATGTCGCCGGTGGCGACGATCAGATAGAACCACGGCTTGGTCGCGTCGCCGACACGCTCGATCTTCCCGGCCCGTTCGGTGGCGGCCCGAGCGATGCCGTCCACGGCCGCCCGCGCCTCGTTACGGGCCCGTTCGCGCGCGATCTCGTAGTCGATGTCGTCGGGCCACGCGGGCGTGACCTCACCAGAAGCGATCTGCTCCGCGGTCGTCTGGATGTGGCCGCACCCGGTCTCGACCGCGTGCAGGAACGGGATCAAGACGCCGCGTTCGAGCCCGACGGCGTCGCGGATCGCCTCGACGACCCGGTTCGGGATCGGGATCGCTTCGGTGCCGGGCGGGCGGGTAATACCGTCGACCCCGATCAACCGGAGGCACGCGCGCTCGATCGATAGCGTGGTGTGGGTGTCGGCGAGCGCGTCGACCGGGGCCGCGATCTCGGAGGCGAGGCGACGGCATTCGTCGAGCGTGTCGGGGTCCACCCGGAGGCGGCCGGTCGGACGGGCGAAGTGAGTCGTCATGCGACCTCCGCTTCCGCGGTCGGCCACACTCGTTGCCCCGCGATCCACGTGCCCAACACCTCGGTGTCGAGCATCTCGTCGGTCGACGACTCGATCGGGTCGCGGTCGAGCCACGCCAGGTCGGCCCGTTTGCCGACCTCGATAGAGCCCCGCGTGCTGGGGCTCACACCGTGCATGAGCGCGTGACCGCCGAACGTGTGGAGCATCAAGGCGACGCGGGGGCCGATGCGCTCCTCTTCGACGTGGTGCTCGCGCAGCGCCGCCATCTGGAGGAACGGGTCGAGCGGCGTAACGGTCGAGTCCGACCCCGCGCCCAGGATCAGGCCGGCATCAAGCATCGAACGGAACCGGTTCATCAGGCGGGCGCGATCCCAACCGATCCGCTCCGCGTAGAGCCCACTCTCGCCGCCCCAGAAGCGATCGAAGGCCGGTTGCACGCTCGCGCCGAGACCCAAGCGCGCGGCACGGCGGATATGGTCGTCGCTCGCGCATTCGAAGTGCTCGATCCGATGTCCCATCACTCGCACCGCGTCGAGCCCGACCTTGTCGGCGACGGCCTCCCACGTGCGGATCGCCTGTTCGATCGCGGCATCCCCGATCGCGTGCACACCGGTCTGCAACCCGGCCTCCTGGGCGGCCATGAAGAACTCGAGCAGGTGATCGTCGTCACGGTAGCCGATGCCGAAGACGCCCGAGCCGGATGGGGGCGGAGCGTCGTAAGGCTCACCCAGCCACGCGGTGTGAGAGCCGAAGGACCCGTCGAGGAAGTAGTCACCGCCGATCCGGGGCAGGCCGATCTCCTTCACGCGGGCGACGTCGTCGGTTCCGACGTACGGGGTCACGTCGAGGGCGATGCCTTCGATGCAGTCGACGAATACCTCGAGGGATGCCCAGCCTCTCCACTCGACGACGAACATCTCGTGAACGCGCGTGATGCCCTTCGAATACGCGAGATCAACCGCGGTTCGCACCGCCGTGCGTTGCTCGTCGGGCGAGAGGTTCGCATCGAACCAGCGCCACGCTTCGGAGGCGGCCTGCTCGCGCAGGTACCCCGTCGGGCCGTCGGAGTCGCGGTCCACACCCTCGAGCTGGGAGATGTCGAGCTTGTCGAGCAGCGCGCTCGAGACCACGCATGAGTGCATGTCGGCGCGCGATAACAGCGCCGGCTGGTCACCGACGGCCCGATCCAGATCGCGGCGCGTGAGAGGCGTGTCGAGAGGGTCTTCGAAGTTGCCGCCGTAGAGGATCCCCGCCTTCGAGGCGGCCCGGTCCGAGAACGCGCGCATGATCGTTGCAGCCGACTTCTCGCTCCGGAAGTCCATCCCCGCGGCCTGGAGGCCCGTCGCCGGCAGGTGGACGTGCGCGTCGCAGAAGCCGGGGATCAAGGTCCCGCCGCCGAGGTTCACGACACGGTCGGTGCGCGGAGGTTCACCGTCGCCGACCGCGGCGATGTTCTCGCCCTCGACCACCATCCAGTGCGGCTGGGAGTCGTCGGCGACGGCACGGATACGACCGCCTCTGAAAAGGATGCTCGGCATCACGTGAACCTAGCGAGTACGCGCGGTTCCTGCCTCACGAGGTCGAGGGCGAGCTCCGCGTGCCCTGCGACGTAGCCGTTGCCGATCGTCATCTCGCACGAACGCCCGGCGCCCTCCGCAACGAGCGCTGCGGCGGTGAACGACGTCGCCATCGAGAAGAACATCACCCGCCCGGAGTCCTTGCAGGCCAGGATCGCTCCCCCTTCGCATCCCGGGACGTTGGCGCAGACGAAAACGAGGTCGGCGAGCTCACCGTCGAGAGCACCTGAAACGGCCTCCATCACCGCGACGGGATCGGTGCAGTCGACGCCGATCGCCTCGGCCCCGGCATCCATGGCCGCTGCGGCCGTGTCCTCCGGCCAGCACAGGCCGAGCACACGGCCACCCCCGCCCAGCGACCGCGTTGCCTGCGCGCAGGCGAGCATGCCGGACTTGCCTCCGGCGCCGATCACTACAATGCTCATCCCGGGACGCGCGAGCTTGTCCATCCACGCAGGCGCGCCGCACACGTCGAGAACGCCCAGGACCGCGGCCTCGGGAAGATCGTCGGGCACGACTGCGAAGTTCGCCGACTCGAACAGGATCGCGCGACCCCTGATGCGCACCTTCTCGCTGTTCGGGTCGAGCTCGACGATGTCGTGGAGCTGGAGCGGCGTCAACGTGAGCGATACCAGGGAAGCGATCCGGGTCCCAACGGCCGGTTCGGTCCGCTCCGGCCCGAGCGCGCTCACCGTCCCGACGAGCATCCCACCGGACCCGGTCACGGGGTTGTGCATCTTCCCCGCACTCCACACGATCTGCTCGATCCGGTGCGCCATCTTCTCGGGATCGCCACCGGCGTCCTCGCGGAGTTGATGCCACGATGCCGAGTCGATGTTGAGGTAGTCGACATCTACCATCAGTTCTCCGCCGACCAGGGGCGAGGTTGCGTCGAGGACGTCTGCCTGTTGTGGGAGCGCGCCGGGCGGGCTCACCGAACGGTGGGTTCCGAAACGTTCCATCTACGCGCTGGGAGCGGCGACCTTGTCTCGCCAGAATGCCTGGCCGGCCTCCGGCAACGTGTAGATCGGGTCGTAGTACTCGTAGCGGCGCTCGAGGGCCGCGGGGTCGTCGCGCTCGATCCCCGTGCGGTAGTTCTTGGTCCAGTACGAGATGCCGCGGTCCTCGTCGTACGCGTCGACCTGGTGCACCCAGCGCTTGACCTCGAAGGGAACGTCGCACACGATCCGCGGCGTCGCGAATCCCGGCAGGTAGCCCATGATCGCGTGCTGAAGGCGCTGCGCTTCCGCCACCGACAGACGCCACTGCTCAGCGTTCGGAATCATGTCGCACATATAGAAGTAGTACGGCATCACGCGAGTCTTATCCAGCAGTGTGAAGCTCAGGTCGAGCAGCGCCTCGGGCGAATCGTTTACCCCGCGCATCAGCACGCCCTGGTTGCGCACGTCGCGGAAGCCCATCGCGAGCAGCTTCTTGACCACGGACGCCACCAGTGGTGTCAGCGAGTTCGCATGGTTGACGTGCGTGTGCACGGCCAGATCGACGTCGTGCTCCAGCGCCTTCTTCGCCAGCCGCTCGAGGCCGAACAGCACGTCGTCCTGGAGGAAGTGTTGCGGCAGGCCCATGAGGCCCTTCGTCGCCAGCCGGATGTCCTTGATGTGCGGGATCTCGATGATCGAACCGACGAAGTCCTCGAGATGGGCGATCGGCAGGTTCGCCATGTCGCCGCCGGAAACCACGACGTCGCGGACGGACCCAGTCTCCTGCAGGTACTCGACGATCGCCTGGTAGCGCTCTTTCTGTTTCAGCTCGAAGCGATGCTTGATCACCTGCGGCACGTTGTTGCCGACGAGATCCATACGCGTGCAGTGCCCGCAGTACTGAGGACATGTCGCCAGCAACTCGGCGAGCACCTTCGTCGGATAGCGGTGCGTCAGTCCCTCGACCGCCCACATGTCGGCCTCGTGCAGAGAGTCGCGCTGCGCGTAAGGGTGCGACGGCCACTCCGGATGCCGGTCGGCGAAGGCCGGGATCATGTAGTGGCGGATCGGGTCACCCCACAGGTCGTGCTCGTTCATCGTGTTGAGCATCTGCGGGGGGATCAGCATCGACATCGTGGCCCGTTCCGCCTGGTCGCGCTCGATCGACGCGACGAGGTCGTCCGGCAGCAGCTCGCCGTAGACCCGCTTCAGCTGGTCGAGGTTCTTGACCGAGTGGAGGCGCTGCCACTTGGCGCTGCGCCACTCCTCTTCGGTGACGTCCCGGTACCCCGGGAGCCGCGTCCAGTCGGGCTCGACGAAGTCCCGGCCCGGCGGATAGGAGTAGGGCTGGAGGTCCGAGGCCGCCTCGGGGGCCTCGGGGGCCGCCGTCAGGGCGCGCGTGCGAGGGGTCTGGCGGCTCACTCGTTTAAGCGCCATCACATCCCTCTCTCGGCCCGCATACCGGTCATCGGCAGCGTAACGGAATATCGTTAGGTATTCTATGCGATATTCCGGATGAGATTCGGTCCCGGGGACTCCCCAGGGCCGGTGCCGATCATCGAGGAGGGACGTCATGGATACCCGCGACCGCCAGATCGTGGCTCTGCTCGAGCGGGATGCCCGAGCCGGCTACGCCGACATCGGGGCGGCGGTGGGTCTCGCCGCGTCGTCGGTCCACGACCGGGTCCGCAAGCTCGAGCGCCAGGGCGTCATCCGCGGCTACCGGGCCGAGATCGACATGGAGAAGGCCGGCTATCCGATCACCGCGATCGTGAGCCTGGCCCTGAGGCCGGCCTCGCCGCAGGACATCGTGCAACGGGTGGAGGAGTTCGATCTCGTCGAATCCTGCTACTCCGTCGCCGGGGACAACTCGTACGCACTCTTCGTGCGCGCTCCGTCGACGAAGGAGTTGGAGACGTTGCTCGATGCCCTGCGGTCGAAGCTCGAGGTCGTGACCAGGGCGACCATCGTTCTGTCCACGCCCTTCGAGCACCGGCCGATGATCTAGGCAGATCGGCCCCGCGACTCCCGGATCGTGCGCAGGACCTCCACGCGCTCCCGGTACTCACGCTCGTCGATCTCGCCCCGGGCGTAACGCTCACCGAGCAACGATTCACCGGAGGACCGGTGGTGGCGACGACCGCATCCCCGACGTGCGAAGAAGAAGATCACGCCGAAGATAAACAGGAACCACAGCAGGGGAAATATCGGCCACCACCCTCCTGCGTGCCCGGCCCAGTGGTCGTGGGTCGCAAGGACCAAGGAACCGACGTCCATGTGCGCCTCCTCTCGTCGTGCGGCTGCCCGTCGCAACCGCTGATGACCCGATGGTCGCTCGCGGAGGGCTTCCGGTCGTCGGTCGCGGGGACGAAGTTGGAGTACGGCGTGCGGCGTGACCTGCGGCTGCGCGACTACTCCCGTGGGCGTATCTAGTCGGTCCAGCCCGGGCGCACGAGCCCGGATTCGTACGCCAGAACGACGAGTTGGGCGCGGTCGCGTGCGCCGAGCTTGATCATCGATCGGCTCACGTGGGTCTTCGCGGTCGCGGGGCTCACCACGAGCCGCTCGGCGATCTCCTCGTTCGAGAGACCCTCGGCGGCGAGCTGCATCACCTCGCGCTCGCGATCCGTGAGGAGGTCGAGTTGTGGCGCATCGGGAGGCTTGGACTTGCTGGCGAACTCCGCGATCAAGCGACGCGTCACGCCCGGTGACAGAAGGGCGTCTCCCGCCGCGACCGCGCGTACTGCCTGGATCAGCTCGGCGGGTTCGGTGTTCTTCACGAGGAACCCGCTCGCGCCGCTCCGGATCGCCTCGAAGACGTACTCGTCGAGATCGAAGGTCGTGAGGATCACGATGCGCACATCCTCCAAACGGCGGTCGCGTGCGATCTCGCGCGTTGCCACGAGACCGTCCATGCCGGGCATCCGGATGTCCATCAGGACGACGTCGGGCCGGTGCTTGCGGGCCAGGTCGATCGCCTGCGAGCCGTCCGTGGCCTCGCCGACCACGTCGATGTCCTCCTCCGGTTCCAGCAACGCCCGGAACCCGGCGCGCACCAAGGCTTGGTCATCCGCCAGCAGGACCTTGATCATCTCGACCCCTTGAGCAGCGGGAGCAGCGCGTGGACGCGAAAGCCGCCTCCCGGCCGCGGAAGGGCCACCAGTTCTCCGCCCAGAGAAGCCGCCCGCTCGCGCATACCCGCGATGCCGTTGCCTTCGGTCACGTCATCCGCTCCCCTGCCGTTGTCTTCGACCTCGATCGCCAGCGCGTCGTCGCGATACTCCACGGTCACCGTGGCTTC
>JBOGWY010000176.1:0-1819 GCA_050694015.1 Actinomycetota bacterium
ATCTTGGCCATCGGACCCACCAGGGCCAGAGATCCTCCGACTCCGATGCCGTAATCCATGGCGGCACCCTACTTGGACGGTGCTTGCCCGCCGGCGCCGAAGAGGTATGGTCCCCCGCGAATCGGCCCTACGGCGGACTAGGAGGAAGGCGCGGGTGGCGGATCTACTCGACGAAGAAGAGATCGAACAACGGCTCGACGAGCTCGGTGACTGGGAACGCGAGGGCGTCGATATCGTGAAGGTCTTCGAGTTCGACGACTTCCAGGGCGCGATCCGGTTCGTGAACGACGTGGCGAAGCTTGCCGACCGTTACGATCACCATCCCGACATCGACATCCGCTACGCGAAGGTCAAGCTCGTGCTCAGCACTCATACAGAGGGTGGACTCACCGCGCGCGACTTCGACGTCGCGAACGAGATCGAGCAGTCGATCGAATATTAGGTCGGGGTGGGGGCCGGCGCTTCCTCACGCAACCACGGCGGTAGCGAGAACGTGACGTCTTCGGTCGTTATCTCGCGCGTTTCCACGGTCTCGTAACCGAACTCGGCGAGCTTCTCGAGCAGCCGGTCGACGAGCACCTCCGGAGCGCTCGCCCCGCTGCTGATGCCCACCGTCTCGACCCCCTCGAGCCACGACGGATCGAGATAGCTCTCGTCGGGCACGAGGTAGGCCGGGGTGCCGGCCACCTTCGCGACCTCGACCATGCGGTTCGAGTTCGACGAGTTGATCGCACCGACGATGAGAACAAGGTCCGATTCCGGCGCGATCGCCTTCACCGCGACCTGACGATTCTGCGTGGCGTAGCAGATGTCGTCGGAGCGCGGGCCCTCGATGTCCGTGAAGCGCTCGCGCAGTGCTTCGACGACGTTGAGCGTGTCGTCGACGCTGAGGGTGGTCTGGGTCAGGTACGAGATCGGCTCGTCGGGTGACAGGCCGAGCTCGTCGATCTGCTCGACGCTCTCGATCACCACCGTGCTCTCGGGGGCCTCGCCGGAGGTGCCTTCGATCTCTTCGTGACCCTCGTGACCCACCAGCACTATCTTGCGGCCACTCTTCGCGAAGCGTTTCGCCTCGAGATGCACCTTGGTGACGAGCGGACAGGTGGCGTCGATGACCTGGAGGTTGCGGGCCTCGGCATTCCGGCGGACCGCCGGCGAGATCCCGTGAGCCGAGAAGATGCACACGGCCCCCTCGGGGATCTCCTCTTCGGACTCGACGAAGACGGCCCCGCGCTTTTCGAGTTCGGAGACAACGTGCCGGTTGTGGACGATCTCCTTGCGGACGTAGACGGGCGCCCCGAGCGAGTCGAGAGCGCGCTCGACCATCTGGACCGCCCGATCGACGCCTGCGCAATACCCCCTGGGGGCCGCAAGGATGACTTTCTTCATGTGACCCATGCTAAGTCGCCGGGTTGCGTACTGGGGTGGGGAGATGTGAAAGATGTGCCCGCTTCGCTGCAACCATGTGCCCGCGAGGCACGTCTATCAAGACGATGACGCGTACCCGAAGTGCCGTCCTTCTAGCCGTCTGCCTAGTGGCCGCTTGCACTCCTGACGACACGGCACCGCCGCGCCAGAGCGCGCCTACGTCGTCACGGCCGCCGGTTGCGGCTCCGCAGCCGGGACTCCCGCCTAGGGTGGCCGAGACCCGTGCAGGGATCCTCGCCGCCGCGGCCGATCGTGACTACGAGGCCCTGCGAGAGTGGCTCGAACCGAACGTCTTCTTGTCCGACTTCGGGTTCGGTATCGACCCGACGAACCGGTGGGAGGCCAAGGGCGATGCCCCCCTCGAGATCATGGCGGCCTTGCTCGCCATGGA
>JBOGWY010000177.1:0-3199 GCA_050694015.1 Actinomycetota bacterium
TCTATACGCTGCGGCTCGACTACATGATGAAAGCGATGGAGGAGATCGAGGCCGGGACCGTGTGGTTCAACGATCCCCTCACCGACAACGAGGCGGCTCCGTTCGGCGGGATGAAGGCATCCGGCACCGGACGCGAGCTCGGTCCCGAGGGTCTCGACGACTTCCGTCAGACCAAGCACGTCCACATCGACACGAAGATGGATCTGAAGTCGTGGTGGTACCCGTACTCCGAGTACGTGCGCTACCAGCAAGAGCACGGAACGGCCCCCGGATGAGCGATATCCGCCTCGACGCCGTCACGAAGACGTTCAAGGACACCGTCGCGGTCGAGGACGTCACGCTCACGATCGCGGAGAACGAGTTCTTCTCGCTGCTCGGTCCATCGGGATGCGGCAAGACCACGACCCTGCGGATGATCGGAGGTTTCGAGCAACCAACGACGGGCCGCATCTTCATCGGGGGCCGCGATGTATCCGATCTGCCGGCGTACAAGCGCGACGTGAACACCGTTTTCCAAAGCTACGCACTGTTCCCGCATCTGAACGTGTTCGAGAACGTCGCCTACGGGCTCAAGAGACGCGGGGTCGACAAGACCGAGATCGCAACGCGGGTCGAGGACATGCTCGAGCTCGTCGACCTTCCTGGTCTTGGGGCGCGGCGCATATCGCAGCTCTCGGGAGGTCAGCAGCAACGTGTCGCTCTCGCTCGCGCCCTCGTCAACCGCCCCCAGGTCCTGCTGCTCGACGAACCTCTCGGTGCGCTCGATCTCAAGTTGCGCAAGCAGATGCAGCTCGAGCTCAAGCGGATCCAGAGCGAGGTCGGCATCACGTTCATTTACGTCACGCACGATCAGGAGGAAGCGATGACGATGTCGGATCGCATCGCGGTGATGAACGCCGGGCGCATGGAGCAGGTCGGCGCGCCGCAGGATGTCTACGAACTTCCGGCGACCCCGTTCGTCGCGTCGTTCCTCGGGGCATCGAACCTGCTCGTCGGTGACATCGAGGGGGCCGAAGGCGCGCTGGCGAAGGTGCGCCTGCGAGCGGGCAGCACCATCACGTTACCCGCCGACCGGCTGCCCGTAACTGCCGGAGCGATCCGGATCGGCGTGCGCCCCGAGAAACTCCACATCCAGGCGGCCAACGGCGAGCCGGACGCAGCGGAGAACACGGTCGAGGCCGTCGTCGATGTCTCCACGTACACCGGCGTCAGCACCGCGTACCAATGCCGTACCGGAGAAGGCACGACGGTCGCCGTCTACGTACAGAACCTCGGTAGTTCCGCAACACCGATCGCGTCGGGCAGCAAGGTTCGACTTAGTTGGGATCCGCAACATACGTTCGCAGTTCCGCCGGAGAAGGAGTCGAGATGAACGAGAACGAGCGCCGGGCATTCGAGCAGTTCCTAGCGGCAGTCCCGAAGCGCCGCATGACGCGCCGCGACCTGCTACGCAGCATGGGCATCGGAGCCGGCGCGCTGTCGACGACCGCGCTGCTGGCTGCATGTGGGATCGGGGGCGAGAACCCGCCCGCCGCGGGCAACGGCGAGGAGGAAGACACCCTCACCACGACGGAAAAGAACGGCGAGCTCAACTTCGCCAACTGGCCCGCCTACATCGACAAGGCCAAGGGTGAGAGCCCGACGCTGCAACAGTTCGAGAAGGCCAGCGGCATCACCGTCAACTACAAGGAAGTCATCAACGACAACCTGAGTTTCTTCCAGACGATCCGCGAGCCTCTCGCCAACGGCGACGCGGTTCCATGGGACCTCATCGTCGTGACCGACTGGCTGATCGGCAAGATGGCGAACCTCGGATACCTCGAGACGCTCGATCAGTCGCTGCTCGGCAATTTCGAGGCGAACGCCGCCGACATCTACAAGGACCCGAGCTACGACCCCGGCAACGCGCACAGCATCCCGTGGCAGTCCGGGATCACGGGCATCGCGTACAACCCCGAGCTGACGGGCCGCGACATCACGAGCGTCGAGGACCTCTTCGACCCCGCCTTCAAAGGGAAGGTCGGGATGTTCACCGAGATGCGCGACACGATGAATCTCATCATCCTCGGCATGGGGATCAAGCCTGAGGACGCCACGCTCGAAGACGCCGAGGCCGCGCAGCAGAAGCTCCTCGAGCAGCGCGAGAGCGGCATCCTGCGCCAGTACTACGGCAACGACTACCTACAGCCGCTCGCGAACGGCGACCTCGCGCTCTGCATCGCATGGTCGGGCGACGTCCTCGGCGAGACGTTCGGTCGCAATCCGACGGTCAAGTTCGTGGTGCCGGAGGAAGGCGGCATCCTGTGGGTCGACAACTTGGCGATCCCGCAGAACGCCGTGAACCCGATCGATGCACACGAGATGATGAACTTCGTCTACCAGCCGGCGATCGCGGCGCAGATGACCGCGTGGATCAACTACATCTCGCCGGTCCCTGCGGCGCAGGACATCCTTAAGAACGCCGATGATGCCTACACGCGCAACGTCGCCAACAGCCCGCTGGTGTTCCCGACACCCGACATGGAGGAGCGGCTGTACAACTACAGGAACTTGACCGAAGAGGAAGAGGAACAGTGGAACGCCCTCTTCGACGAGGTCGTGCAGGGCTAGGGACCCCTGTGAGCTCGAAGGAGGTCGGACGCCGGGGGCTGGTCCCCTACCTGCTGACGTTCCCCGGCGTCTTGTGGCTCGTCGTCTTCTTCGCCGTGCCGCTGGCGACGATGTGGTCGGTGTCGTTGCAGGAAGGCTCGCTCGAACGCGGCTTCACGTTCGCGTGGAACTGGCGCACGTATGTCGACGGGTTCTCCATGTATCAGACCCAGATCGTGCGTTCGCTGATCTACGGTCTGATCGTCACCGTCGCGACGCTCTTGATCGGCTATCCGCTCGCGTACTGGATCGCGTTCCGCGGGGGCAACAAGAAGAACTTCTACCTGCTGCTGTTGCTGCTGCCGTTCTTCACTCCGTTCCTGATCCGGACGCTGTCGTGGAAGTTCGTGCTCGCCGATCAAGGCATCATCCTGGGCCCCCTGAAAGACGCCGGGCTGATCGCGGAGGACGTCAGGCTGCTGGCGACGCCGATCGCAGTGATCTGCGGGCTGATCTACAACTTCCTGCCGTTCATGACGCTGCCGTTATACGTCGCGCTCGAGCGGATCGACCGGTCCGCGCTCGATGCCGCCGCCGACCTCTACTCGAG
>JBOGWY010000178.1:0-2392 GCA_050694015.1 Actinomycetota bacterium
GTCCACGACGATCGACGTGCTCGAACGTCTCCCGGTGGCGACGAGTCGGTGATGCACCGCACCCGCGGCGAGCGCGGACGGGATCGGAGCGCGCTCTTCGTCGACGTCGCGGCTCGCCACGATCACGCAGTCGATGCTCCCCTTCGACGCGTCCTCGGCTTCGTCCGCGAGGCGCCGGCATGCGGCCTCGAGCCCCTCGGGACCGTCGAGGATCGAGAAGGTCGCGTCGAGCACGAGGGCTCCCGCGGCCTCGAGGTCATCGATCGCCGATGCGAACAACAACGGCGAGTCGTACTCCCGCAGCGCCGCGCCTTCGGGATGCTCCTGGAGTAGGGGGGCCCGGCCCCCCACGCGCGTGCTGATCGACATCACGTGCCGTTCGCGCAGGTGGTCGATCGGCGGGTTCGTTACCTGCGCGAAGCGCTGCTTCAGGAACGAGAAGACCGGACGTCCGTACTCCGCCAGCGGCGGTTGCGCGGTGTCGTCGCCCATCGACGACGTCGGTTCCGCACCTTCGGTCGCCATCGGCCGCAGCACCACGGTGAACTCTTCCTTGCTGTACCCGGCGGCGACCTGCCGGCGCACGAGGTCGTCGCGCCGTTCCGTGTGGGGAACGCCCCGTGACGGGCGGACGAGATGTTCGGCGATCCAGTCCCCGTAGGGGCGGCGTCGCGCGAGGCGGGACCTGATCTCGGCGTCGAGCAGCACGCCTTCCGACGGGTCGACGCAGAACGCTTCGCCGGGCCCGATCTTCGTTCTCGTGACCCGCCCGTGTCCGCGGGTCGACACCGCGCCGGCCTCGGACGCGACCGCCACGAGACCGTCGTCGCAGATCGCGACCCGGAGAGGCCGGAGACCGTTCCGATCGAGCGCCGCCGCCACACGCACGCCGTCCGAGAAGACGAGTCCCGAAGGTCCGTCCCACGGCTCGATCAGACACGAGTGGTAGTGGAAGAAGTCGGCGACCTCGGGATCGGTGTCGAGCACCCGCTCCCACGCGCTCGGCACCAGCATCGCGGCGGCGTGGCGGAGGTCGCGGCCCCCGCGCACGATCAGCTCGAGGGCTTCGTCGAGGATCTGCGAGTCGGAGCCGCGCCGGTCGATCGCAGGAGCAAGCAGGTCCTCGGGGGCGAGGTCCTCCGAGCCGAGGTGACCCTCGCGCGACCGCATCCACGCGATGTTCCCGCGGATCGTGTTGATCTCGCCGTTGTGGCCGAGGAAACGGAACGGCTGGGCACGTTCCCACGTCGGCGCCGTGTTGGTCGAGTAGCGCTGGTGGAAGATCGCGAACCATGCTTCGGTCGCGCCGTCGCTCAGGTCCCGGTAGAACTCGGCGAGCTGATCCGCCGCGGACAGCGCCTTGTACGTAACCGTGCGGAACGACAGCGACGCGATGTAGATCGAGGCACCCGCGTCCCGCGCCGCGCGTTCCACCCGGCGACGCGCTCGGAACGCGCGCCGTTCGGCGTCTTCGACGTCGGAGCCGAGTGGGCGGGACAGGATGGCCTGTTCGATGACCGGTGCCGAGGCACGCGCCGAATCACCCAGCGCCGCGTCGTCGACCGGCACGCTGCGCCACTCGACGACCTGGAGCTCCTCGGTGCGGCAGGCCTCTTCGACCATCCGGCGGGCCGACGCGACGTCGCCTCGGAAGAAACACATCGCCACCCCGTGGCGCTCGTCGGCCGCGATCACGCCCCGGGGGATGGGGAGGAGCAGGCCCGAACCGTCGCCGGACTTGGCGTCGGCCGCGACCGCGCCGCGGTGACGGACGCGACAGAGCGCCTCCAGTGCGGAATCGACGATCCAACGACTAGCGCGGCCCCGGGCGTCGGCGACGAAGCCGATCCCGCACGCGTCCCGCTCGTCTCGTAGCGGGTCGTAGAGCCCCAAGTCCCACCTCTTCCTGAGTCAGTCTTCGGGGGCACGAAAAACGGCGCCCGCTGAAACGAGCGCCGTTGCTCAGGGAAGTTTTGTTGGGTCGCACGATATCAAGGTCGCGCCGGAAGGTGTCAACGACCCGAGCGGCGAATGCCCTGCGACGATCCC
Organism: Actinomycetota bacterium; assembly: GCA_050694015.1. Classification (GTDB taxonomy): domain Bacteria; phylum Actinomycetota; class CADDZG01; order CADDZG01; family WHSQ01; genus JBOGWY01. The sequence goes on from JBOGWY010000178.1 coordinate 2,050, forward strand.
ACGCGAATCGGTCATTTTGACGGGGGTTGCCTTGTTAGGTATACCTAACAAGTAATCTAAGGGTTACCGAAGTCAGACCGAAACCGGATCGAAAGGTGGGATCTCAGTGCCGCTGAGCGCAAGGATCGTCGCGGGGCTCCTCGTCCTCTTGCTCGTGGGTGCCGCGTGCGGAGAGGGTAATTCAACCGAGAGCACCACCGAGACCGGCTCGGGCGAAGCCGCACAGGGAGGCACCAACGCCGAAGCCGTCCGGTTCGGCGAGTCGCTGGCGCAGATCCGAGGTCACCATCAGGTCGCGCTCGAGCTCTACGAAGCCGGCGACAAGAAAGGCGCTCTCGTGCAC
>JBOGWY010000179.1:0-12890 GCA_050694015.1 Actinomycetota bacterium
AGCTCTGCCAGATCTCACCGAGCAGGAGAAGGTCTCGACCTCGACACAGCTCGACCCGGTGCGCGTGGACGCGGGCCAGACGATCTTCAACGAGGGCGACAAGGCCGACAACTTCTACATCGTCACCGAGGGTGAGGTCGAGGTCGTTCGCGGCGGCGACGGGAGCGAGCAGAAGATCGCGACGCTCGGGCCGGGACAGTTCTTCGGCGAGATGGGTCTCCTGAGCGGACGTCCGCGCATGGCGACGGTGCGCGCCACTAAAGAGACTCACCTGATGGCACTGGACGCGAGCGAGTTCGGCAATCTGATGAACCGTTCGAGCGGAGGCGCCGCCGACGTTGCCTACGAGGTGAAGATGCGGACGAGCGAACCGAGCACGACGCCGGCGGCTCCCGCATCGACGTAACAGCAAGTCGACCTGGCGGCCGGGCCCCGAAACGGGGCCCGGCCATTTCCTTCGGGGGGATGATCATCCGATGAGTTCGACAACGCGTCCCACCGTAGTCATCGTCGGGGGAGGGTTCGGCGGCATCGCAGCCGCGAAGCGTCTGAAAAAGGCGCCGGTCCGCACCGTCCTGATCGACCAGAACAACTACCACCTCTTCGCACCGTTGCTCTATCAGGTCGCGACGGCGCTGCTCGAACCGGCCGAGATCGCGACCCCGATCCGCCACATCCTGCGCGGGATCTCCAACGCCGAGTTCCTGATGGCGCGCGTGCAGAACGTCGACTTCGATCGCAAGGTCGTCGTCACCGATCACCGTGAAGTCGCCTACGACTACCTGGTGCTCGCGGCCGGTAGCAAGACGAACTACTTCGGCAACACCGACCTCGAGAAGGCGACCGTCGGGATGAAGAACCTGAACGACGCCGTCGACCTGCGTAACCGCGCGCTGACGCTCGTCGAAGAGGCGAAGTGGGCAACTCCGGAAGAACGCAAGAAGCTGTTGAGCTTCATCGTCGTCGGCGGAGGATCGACCGGCGTGGAGACGGCCGGGGCCCTCCAGGAGTTGCTCCACACGGTCCTGAAGCGCGACTTCAAGGAGATGCCACTCGACGATGCGAGCGTGACGTTGCTCGAGGCGTCGGACAAGCTCTTGCCCCCGTTCCATCCAAACCTCCAGAAGGGGGCCGCGCACCAACTGAAGCGCAAGGGCGTCCATGTCCGTCTCAACACCGCGCTCAAGGAGGTCCGAGCCGGCGAGGCCGTCCTCTCCGACGGAAGCGTCGTGCCCGCGGGCCTTGTCGTGTGGGCGGCGGGAGTCGCGGCGTCGGATCTGGGCGACATCGTTTCCGACGAGCTCGGCCGGGGCCGGACGGTGAAGGTGGGGCCGACGCTTCAGTACCCCGGTCGTCCCGAGGTGTTCGTGATCGGTGACGTCGCGGCGGTCGATTGGAAGGGGCAGCAGCTCCCCATGATCGCTCCCGTCGCGTCGCAGGGCGGCAAGCACGTCGCGAAGAACATCAAGCACCTGTTGAAGGGCGAGCCTCTGGAGGAGTTCAGCTATCTCGACAAAGGCATCATGTCGACGATCGGGCGGAACTCCGCCGTGATGCAGTTCAAGGGCATCCGCACTGAGGGGTTCTTCGCGTGGATGTCGTGGCTCTTCGTCCACCTCGTTCTCATCGTCAGTGGGCGGAGTCAGTTCAGCATCCTGATGAACTGGTTCTGGAACTACGTGACGAATACGAGGGCCGCGCGCGTGATCCTCAAACCCACTACGACGATGGCGTTAACCAAGAGCGTGACGGAATCGGACGCGCAGAAGATCGAGGATCAAGAGGAAGCCGTGGTATCGGGCAAGAGCGAGGAGATCGCAGCAGCATCGTCGGGCGCCACCCGGAGTTAGTGCCGCACTAGCCCTCGAACGGCGGAGTGATCGGCTCGGGCGCCTTGCCCTGGAACTGCCGGCGGAACTCGTTGAGCGCGGCCTCGGAGACCTCCGCGCAGGTCTGGCTCGCGGTCCATGCCGTGAACACGATGGCGTCGTCGCCCTGGATGTTGTCGTAGGGGACCGCGACGGTCGCGCTCGCCTCCCGATCGACGAGCTCCTCGATCTGATCGATGGTGTTCGACGGAAGATCGGGCCGGTACCAGAGCACGATCTGACCGTGCTCCATGTTGTGGACGACCTGCTCGGGCGGGAGCGGCTCGCTGTAGAAGCCGAGGTCGGCCGGGATCTCGTAGTGGGGGCCCGAGGTGGGGGGATCGGTCTCGTAGGGCGGGTGCGGTTCGCCCTCGCCGAGGTGACCGCGACCCTCCGATTCCGTCTCTTCGACGGGCCCGCAGCCGGCCTCGGCCGCCGACGGGCCGATGGCGCCGAACTCACCTTCGTCCTGGCGCTGGAAGATGATCGCGACGACCACGAGCACGAGCACGAGCAGTGCAACGGCGATCGTCACGAAGTTGCGCCGGAGGGCCTCCTTGCGCTGTTCCGCCCTGCGCCGCTCTTCCGCGAGGCGCCGCTGCTGTTTCTGCTCTAGCTTCTTGCTCACGGCAGGGGAGGCTAACAGGGCGCCGCGGGTAGTCACTATTTGAACGGAGGCTCCTTCTGGAGTTCAGAGACGTCGTTCGGCGCCGGCGGATGGTGCGCAACTACACCGATGAGCCCGTGGATCCCGACGCCTTGCATCGGATCCTGGATGCCGCCCGACGAGCGCCGAGCGCCGGCCACACGCAGGGTCAGAGCTTCGTCGTCGTGACCGACGCCGAGACACGCCGCCGTGTCGCGGAAGCCGCGGGGGAGAGCGAGTACGTCGCCGCGGGGTTCGATCCGTGGCTCTCGCGCGCACCGGTGCACGTCGTCGTGTGCACCTGCATCGCCGACTACGAAGAGCGTTATCGCGAGCCCGACAAGGCGAACGCTCCGGCCGCGTCCGACTGGGAGGTGCCGTACTGGCACGTGGACGCGGGGGCCGCCCTGATGCTGCTGCTGCTGGCCGCGGTCGACGAGGGCCTCGCCGCGGGCTTGTCGGGGGTCCACGCCTTCGAGGGCCTGCGCGACATCCTCGGCATCCCCGAAGACGTGACGCCGGTAGGAGTAGTGACGATCGGCCACGGAGCCCCCGACCGCCCGTCCGGCTCCCTGAAGAGAGGCCGCAAAACACGAGACGAGGTCATCCACTACAACGCCTGGAGCGAGTGACGCGCGTATAGCGAGCGGAGGGCGGCGCTGCCGGTAGGGAGCCTGGGGTTACCCCGAGCGAAGTGAGGCGTGGCTCCCGTAGGCAGTGACGACCCGCAGCGAGCGGTACTAGCGGAAGAAGTCTTCTTTGAACGGGCGGATCAGCTCGGTGGCGGCACCGCGGCCCCAGGGAACGGTCGCCCCTCGCACTATCGCGGCCGGGATGTTGTCGGTCTTGCCCATGACGAGCTCGGCCGCGCCGGCGAGCTCGTCGGCCAGAGCGATCTCGGTCGCGTTCATCACCCGGCCCTGACGATCGAGGCTCCCGCGGTAGTCGAGGATCGGTTCGAACCCTGCCACACCGATCGCGACATCGGTCTGACCGATGCGCCACGCGCGCCCGAACGTGTCGCTGACGATCACGCCCACATCCACCCCGGTCAGGTGCTTGATGCGAGAGCGGATACGACGCGCCGACGCGTCGGGATCGACCGGTAACAGCGCGATGTGATCGCCCTCCATGTTCGATTCGTCGACCCCGGCGTTGGCGCACACGAACCCGTGGCGAGTCTCCGAGATCGTCACGTCGCCGACGCGCCTGAGCACGCGTGCCGATTCGGCCTCGACCGCTGCGGCCTTGTCTCCGCCCGGAATGACGCGGCCCTCGGCCTTCGAGACGACCTTCTGCGTGATCACGACGATGTCGTGCTCGACGAACGCACCCTCTCCCGCAGCATCGACGATCAGGAGCGCCAGGTCGTCACCGGTAACGACTTCGCCCACGCCGGTGATCGGGATTATCCGTAGCTCGTTCATAGCTCGAGCAGTGTCCGCGCGATCCGCTCGGACGCGTCGGCATCGCGCATGATCGTGTCGGTCGCGACCGCGGCGACGCCCTGAGCCTTCACGGCGTCCAGCTCGTGAGCGTCCTCGGTCGCGTCGATGACGAACGTGTCGCAGAAGTCGCTGTAAAGAGAGGCCACCCCGGAGGCACTCGACTGAACCCCGATGCTGCGCAGCATCACGTCCGCAGGTCCCTTGAGAGCGGCCCCCCGGATGATCGGTGAGATCGCCACGACGTCCGGATGCGCGACGAGTGCTTCCCTTACGCCGCGCACCGACAGGATCGGTCCGGTCGACACCAGAGGGTTCGACGGAGAGATCAGAACGCGGTCGGCTCCCTCGATGGCCTCGATCACTCCCGGCGCCGGCTTCGCGTCGTGGATCCCGTCGAGCGTCACGATCGAGACATCCGGCTCCTGGCGCTCTTTGACGAAGTACTCCTGGAATTCCAGCGTCCTCCCGTCACCCGTCGCGATCATCGTGCGAACCCGGTCGTCGGACATCGGGATCACCTTGGCGGCCACGCCCAACCGACGACGGATCTCGTCGGTGACGGAAGACAGCGTTGCTCCCTCGCTCATGCGTGCGGTGCGGAAGAGACACGTCGCGAAGTCGCGGTCCCCGAGCGAGAACCACGCGTCGACGTCGAGGGCCCGGAGCCCCTCGACCATGTTGAACGTGTCGCCCCGGAGCCCCCACCCGCGCTCCATATCACCGATACCGGCGAGCCAGTACGTGACGATGTCGACGTCGGGCGACACGTAGACGTCGTAGATGACGTCGTCGTCGGCGGTATTGACGATCGCGGTGAGGTCCTCGCCCTCGACGATGCGAGCCAAGCCGACGAGCAACTTCGGGCCGCCGGTACCGCCTGCGAGGCAGGTGATCTTCATCCAGCTCCTCAGTTTCCGTGGGGTCTCCATGGGGGGTCTCCGTGACGGGCGGTGAGGCTACTAGACTGCCCCGCATGACTCGCCTGCAAGCGCTCGCGGGGCGCGCCCGCGAAGGCGAGCGGCTCACGGACGACGAGGTCAGGGAGTTGTCCCGTCCGGCCCTCGACGATCCGGCCCCCCTGATCGAGGCGGCAGGCGCTCTCCGGGACGAAACCACGGGCGCGCGCATCACCTTCTCGAAGAAGGTGTTCATCCCGCTGACGAAGCTGTGCCGCGACGCGTGCGCGTACTGCACGTTCGCCCATCCGCCGCGTCCCGGCGAAAACGCGTTCCTCACGATCGACGAGGTCCTCGACATCGCGCGAGCGGGTGAAGAGGCGGGGTGCAAGGAGGCCCTGTTCACGCTCGGCGACAAACCGGAGCGCAAGTGGCCCGAAGCGCGCGACGAGCTGAGCGCGATGGGCTACGAGACCACGATCGACTACCTCGTGGCGGCGTGCCGCGCCGTCTTGGACGAGACCAGTCTGTTGCCGCACGCGAACCCCGGCGCGCTGACGCTGGAAGAGACGACGGCTCTGCGCGACGTGGCGGCGAGCCAGGGGACGATGCTCGAGACGCTGTCGGAGCGTCTTCTGAAACGAGGCATGGCCCACTTCGGTGCTCCCGACAAGAAACCGCAGGTGCGTCTCGACACCCTGGAGAACGCGGGGATCGCGCGCGTGCCGTTCACGACCGGGATCCTCGTCGGCATCGGCGAGACCTACGACGAGAGGATCGACGCGCTGCTGGCGATCCGTGCGTCGCACGAACGACACGGTCACGTGCAGGAAGTGATCGTGCAGAACTTCCGTGCCAAGCCCGACACCCTGATGCGCGATCATCCCGAGCCCACCGTCGACGACATGACGCTCGCGATCGCACTCGCGCGCATCGTCATGGGCCCTCACGTCGGTATCCAGGCCCCCCCGAACCTGACCCCGCACGAATATGGCTCGTACCTCGTCGCCGGGCTATCCGACTGGGGCGGCGTGTCTCCGGTGACGCCGGACCATGTCAATCCCGAGCGGCCGTGGCCCAAGCTCGACGAGTTGAGTGACGTCACCGAGGGACACGGCTATCACCTGACCCAGCGTCTCGCGGTGTATCCGCGCTACTGCGGTACTCCCGACGCGCTCCAGAGATGGCTTGCACCGGGACTCCGTGGGCCGGTTCTCGACGCGATCGACGCCGAGGGTTACCGGCGAGTAGAGGACGAAGAGTGGTTCTCGGGCGTCGAGGCCGATCCGCCGGAGCGAAGCCGCGTCGCGATCGACGCCGCCCATGCCGGCGCATATCGCGTCCCGGGACGCGTCGCCAGACCGTCGGTGATGCGCGTCCTCGATCGCGCCGAAGCCGGCGACGAGATCGACGAGCGGTCGCTGGCCTTGTTGTTCACGGCTACCGGAGCGGAAGCCGAACGCCTCTACGCGATCGCCGACGAGCAGCGCCGCGCGGTCGTCGGCGACTCCGTGACCTACGTCGTGAACCGCAACATCAATTACACGAACATGTGCTATTTCCGCTGCGGATTCTGCGCGTTCAGCAAGGGTCCGAAGTCGCTGAACCTGCGCGGCGAGCCGTACCTGCTGACACCGGAGGAGGTCGCCGGGCGCGCCGTCGAGGCGTGGGAGATCGGCGCCACCGAGGTTTGCATGCAAGGCGGGATCCACCACTCTTTCACCGGTGACAACTACCGCGAGTATCTCGAAGCGGTGAAGACGGCGGTCCCCGGGATGCACGTCCACGCCTTCACGGCGCTGGAGGTCATGCAGGGTGCGCAGACCTCGGGCCTGGACGTGCCGACATTCCTGGAGCAGCTCCGCGACGCGGGACTGGCGACGCTGCCGGGTACCGCCGCAGAGGTCCTCGACGACGACATCCGGGCGATCATCTGTCCCGACAAGATCAACACCGCCGAGTGGTGCGAAGTGCATCGCATCGCGCACGGGCTCGGCCTCCGATCCAACGCGACGATCATGTTCGGAACCGTCGAAGGACCGAGTAACTGGGCGCGCCATCTCGCCGTCGTGCGCGAGCTCCATCGCGAGATCACCAAGGATGGTTCCCCGGGCCTCTTCGAGTTCGTCCCCCTTCCGTTCGTGCACATGGCGGCGCCGATCTACCTCAAGGGCAAGGCGCGTCGTGGCCCTACGTTCGAAGAAGCGTTGAAGATGCACGCCGTCGCTCGTATCGCGCTGCACGGGCACATCGACAACATCCAGGTCTCGTGGGTGAAGATGGGAGTCGAGGGTGCCAAGCTCGCGCTCAGGGCGGGGGCGAACGACCTCGGCGGCACCCTCATCAACGAGAACATCTCCCGCGCCGCCGGCGCGAGCCACGGTCAGGAGCTATCGGTCGAGGCGATCGAGGCCTTGGTACGCTCCATCGGCCGGGTTCCGAGACGCCGTACCACCCTTTACGGCGTCCCCGCTCAACGATCCTGACCGGACTATGGCAACTAGACCATTAGAAACCGAACGAACGCGCCTCGACAGAGGCGGCGTTCCCATATCGGAGCTGCCGCGTGTGCTGGCGATCATCGTCACGCATAACGGCCGCCCGTGGTTCAAGCACTCCGTCGCCGCGCTCAACAACCAGACCTACGCCGCCTTAGACGTACTGGTTGTCGACGACGCGTCCCCCGACGCGCGCATCAAGCCGACCCTTAAGCGGATCGCCAAGCGGCATCTCAAGAAACGTCGGTGGGGGCACGTCCGGACCCCGCGGCCGCTGGGGTTCGGGGGCGCGATCAACTGGGCGCTGTCGCGGGTCAAGACGGACGCGGACCTCTTGCTATTCCTGCACGACGACGCGGAGATGGATCTGGACGCGGTGGAAAAGCTGGTCGGCCGGCTCCTCGCCGACGATGCCTCGGCGATCGTCGGGCCCAAGGTCGTCGACTGGGAGGACCCCGACCGCCTCGAGGAGATCGGGATGGCGATCGACAGCCTGGGATACCCCTACAAGGGCCTCGAGGAGAACGAGATCGACCTCGGCCAGCACGATCAATCGGTCGAGGTCTTCTTCGTCACGTCGACGTGCATGTTGATGAAGCACGACGTGTTCCGCGAGCTGCGCGGCTGGGATGCACGTCTCCGGGCGTTCTCGGAGGACCTCGATCTGTGCTGGCGCGCGCGCATCGCCGGTCACGCTGTGCGCGTCGAGCCCGCCGCCCGCGTGAAGCACGCGATCGCTCTTGCCAGGGGAGAGCGCCGCTCACCGTTCCGTCCCCAGCGCTACTACATCCGTCGCAACCGTCTCAGGACGATCGCCAAGAATGCGTCTGGAGTCAGACTGCTGGCGCTCCTTCCGTTCTTCTTCCTGCTCGCCCTCGTCGAGATGCTCGGTTTCATCATCTTGCGTCAGTTCGCGGAGATCCCGAACCTCGCGCGAGCGCTGGCGTGGAACTTCTTCCACATCCCTCAGACAATCGCGGAACGCGCGCGGGTGCAGCGGCGTAGGACGGTTCCCGACCGGAGGCTCAAGCGGCTCACCGTGCGCGAGACGACGCGCATGCGCGCCTACGGGTCGGCGCAGGCGGCGCGGCTCGAGGAAGCGTGGGGCCGCCGCGCCGACGTGATCTCGCGGCGCGGTCAGGAGGTCAAGACGTTCGCCGGGCTCCTGCGCGGGCGCGTCGGTGTCCTCGCCCTCCTCGGACTGATCGGGTTCGCGCTAGCGTTCCGTCACCTGCTGTGGGGACCGTCGGCCTCGGTCGGCGAGCTGCTTCCGTATCCGGACAGCGCGACCGCGATGTGGCGCGCGTTCGGATCCCCATGGCGGGGGGTCGGGCTCGGACAGGAGGGGCTGCCGATGCCGGCGCTCGCGCTCCTCGGCGTCTTCCCCGTGCTGACGTTCGGTGCCGCCGGGGCGGCACAGAAGCTGCTCGTGCTGGTCCTCGGCGGGATCGCCTTCAGCGGCGCGTACCGTCTCGTCGCCGGTCTGGTCGACCGGCCGTCTCGCCTCGCTGCGGGCGCTGCATACGCGGCGGGAGCCGTCGGCTATGCCGGGATCCGCTACGGCGCGCTGGGAGCGTTGGTGTTCGGCGCCGCGGCCCCTTGGGTGCTGACGTCGATGTTGCGGCTGATCGGGTGGATGCGACCGGCCGGGTGGGTGCGCGGCCGGTCGGTGATGCGCGTGATCCTCGGTTCTGCGGTGTCGGCCGCGTTCGTCCCGGGCTCCCTCGTCTTCTATCTCGTCGCGGCGGTGTTGCTCGCCGCCGCTCGCAACGTTCTCGACCGCGGCCCGACCGCGGTGCGCGGGATGACCTCGTCGATCTTCGGTCTGGTCGCGGGATGGGTCCTGCTGCTGCCGTGGAGCGCGACGTGGCTCGCGAACGGAGGTGTGTTCGACGTCCTGCGTGGGGACGACACGTGGCGTTTCTATGCCGAGAGCTACGCAGGCCACGGCATGGCCTCGGTGTTCCTCGGCCAGACCCCCGACGTCCCGGCTCTGTTCGGGCTGGCGTTGCCGCTACTGGGTTTGGTCGCGCTCGTCGTCGGCGAGGGGCAGCGCCGGCGCGCGGCGCTCGCGTTCTGGGCCCTGATCGTGGCGGACGGATGGCTCGTCACCGCGATCGCGGCGGGATGGCTGCGACCGATCGTTGCGAACCCGACCGAAGCCGGAGTACTCGGCGCGCTGGCGTTCTCCGGTCTCGTCGGTCTGGCGGTGGGCGCCTTCCGTCTGGACCTGGGCCGGCGGAGCTTGGGGCTGATGCAGCCCCTTGCGCTGGGCGCGCTCGCGCTGGCCGCCTTCCTCGTTGTGTCCGGTCTCGGCCCCTCGATACTCGGCGGTGCGTGGGGGCCGGGACGTGTCAACGCGGAGACGGACCCGACCCTTGTCGTCCAGTTGCGCGATCTCTTGCAGACCGAAGCGCACGTCGAAGGTGGGGGAGAGTTCCGCGTCCTGTGGGTGGGGAACCGCTGGGAGTCGCCCTCTCCCAGCGTGGCCCGTCCGCACCACGGTCAGTTCGTCACGGGATCGAGAGGTGAGCTTCTCACCGACATCTTCGAAACGACCGACACGCCCGCGAGCCGGGAACTGGATGACGTGATCGCGTCGATCCGTACGGCGCAGACGGACGTGGGCGGACGATTGCTCGGGACGTTCAACATCCGTTTCGTCGTGCTCGACCGCACCGCAGGCGCTTATCGGTGGCTCGGTCAACGCGATCTCGCGCTGGTCCGCTCCGAAGACGAATACGTTCTGCTCGAGAACCGCGGACGTATCGAGCGCGCCGCCGTGTATCCGGACCTGCCGCCGCAGCTGGCCGCGGTCGAGGATCGCGACCCGACGGCGTTGCGCGGAGATTTCCCCGAGGTGACGCCTGCGCAGCAGGTCGCTGCGTCCCGCTACGTGGACGAGAACGCTCGGGGGCCCGGGGCCGCCGTGGTCACGGAAGCCCAGGATCCGGGATGGCGCGCGACGTTCGACGGGCAACCGCTCGAGCGCGTCGATGCGGGATGGGCCAACGCATTCGAGGTGCCGTCGGGTTCGGGCACCGTGGAACTGACGTATCCGCGCTCCACGTCCGACCTCGTCTGGTACCTCGTCGTAGGACTCGGGTGGGTTGTCGTGATCGGCGGAGCGTTCTCGCGCCGTCGCCCCCAGCAACGATCGACGAGGGCTGCGCGATGAAGGAGATCTGGAGCGAGCGCACGCTCGCGCTCGTGGCCGCCGGTGTCTTTGTGCTCGGCCTCGGTCTCGACCTGGCGACCGGCGATGTCGACGCGCCACGTCCGACGACCGAGATCTCAGAGGAGCTCTTCGAGACGCGTGCGTCCTTCTGTCCTCCACCTTTCAGCTCTCGAACGGGGACCACGACGCTCGCGCTGGCCGGCGATCCGGGTGCGCCCACGATCGTGGGGATCGAACCGACCGCATCGCAGAACCGAGAGCTCGCCGCAGATAGGACGTCGCTCTACAACGTCTCGGGCCCCGCGCTGGAAGTGGTCGGGTACGGGCGCCGCCTGCACGCCGCCGCTCTGTTGAGCACGGAGAAACCCGTCGTCGGGGCGGGTGCGGCCCGGTGCCCGCGCGTCGTGTCGGACGACTGGTACTTCCCAGAAGGCTCAACCAAACTCGGCTACGACGAGCGTCTGCTGATCCGCAATCCGTTCGCCGACGAAGCCGTCGTGTCGGTTCGGCTGTACACGTCGACCGGCGCGATCACACGCGCCAACCTCAACCGGATCGCAGTGCCGGCCGGGGAATCGCGCTTCATCAAGCTCAACGATTACGTGACCCCGAGGACCCAGATCGGTGCGGCCGTGATCGCCGAGCGAGGGCGCGTCGTCGCATGGCGCGCGCTGTTCGCCGATCCCGAGGATCGTCCGGACGGTGTGCAGTTCGATCTGGGCGCCACCGCGCCCGCCGAGACCTGGTACCTCCCCGAGGGCGCGGTCCAGACGGGGATCGAAGAGGAGATCTCGTTGCTTAACCCGAACGGGCGCGAGGCGATCCTTTCGATATCGCTGCCTACGGCCGGCAAACCGGTGCAGCCGCCCAAGCTCGTCGAGGTGCGGGTCCCGCCCGAATCGCTCAAGACGATCTCGCTACCTGCGGTGTCGCAACGAGGTCGCACCGACGTGGGCGGCGTCGGGGCGATCGTGACGTCGACGAACGGTGTCGGCGTCGTCGCGGAGCGGACCGTGTGGTACGGAGCGGCTCGCACCGGTACGAGCTCCGAGATCGGCTCTCCCAAAACCGGGACGAACTGGATGGTGTTGCCGGCGGCCGCGTCGTCCGCGGACGACTCCGTGGTGGTACTCAACCCGAATCCGGACCCGGCGACGATCTCGGTGACGATCCTGACTCGCGACCGTGGCGCATCGAAGCCCGGGGCGCTGAGATCGGTGCGGGTCAAGGGCAACGCCCGGATCAGGCTGGTACTCAACGACTACACGGATGGCCAGCCCGTCGCGATCGTGGTGACGTCCGACATCGGAGTGGTCGCGGAGAGGGTCTCGTCCTCGGGCAACGGCGACGTCTCGACGCTGATGGGGAACGTCTTTACGCCGTAGCTCTGACCTGCCTTGCGACGCCGGCGAAGCTCCGGGTCGCTTCGACGAAGGCCTCGAAGATCGCGAGCTCCTTGGCATCCACGGGCGCCATCGCCTCGGGGTGCCACTGGACACCGACGACCCAGGAGTGTTCCTTCGAGACGACGGCCTCGAGCACGCCGTCCTCGGCCCACCCGACCTCTTCAAGCGGGCCGCCGACATCGTCGAGACCCTGGTGGTGGTGGGTGTTCACCTGGGCATGGGGCTCTCCGAAGATCGTGGCGAGGACCGAGTCCTGCTTGAACGAGACACCGTGCGCGGCTTCTGCGATCGGGCGATCTCGGTAGTGATCGAGCTTCTTCGGATCGTCGAGGAGATGCTGGTTCAGCGTGCCACCGAAGTGCACGTTCAGGAGTTGCATCCCGTGACAGATAGCCAGCACCGGCATGTCGCGCTCGAGGGCTTCACCGAGCATCGTTAGTTCGAAGCGGTCGCGTCGCTGGCTGACCTGGTGGGTACGTGGATGACGCGGGCGTCCGTAGAGCTCGGGGTCGATGTCGCCACCCCCGGGGATCACGAGACCACACGCGCCTTCGAGCGGCGTGGGGTCATACGGATCGAGGTTCTCGATCACCTCGAGGTCTTCGGGCTTCTCCTCGTTGGGAGGCAGGTCGAAGGGCGACAGGACCTTGGGATGGCCGCCCGCCATCTCGACGGCGGTGGCGTACGGGAGAGGAACGCGTAGGTGGCTCTTGCGCCATTGTCCGATGACCGCGATCCACGGCTGTGCCGCCGTGGTATCTCTGTTGCTCAGCGCAAACCCCTCCCCGGGAGAAACCGATGCCCGATGCTATGCGTTTCGAAACTGCTGCCATCCACGCCGGCCAGGACCCAGATCCCACGACCGGGGCGGCCGTCGTCCCCATCTATCAAACATCGACATACGTCCAGGAAGGTGTAGCGAAACACGGTGGTTTCGAGTATTCGCGTAC
>JBOGWY010000180.1:0-3935 GCA_050694015.1 Actinomycetota bacterium
CTCGAAGTCGGACGCATGGCGCAGGCGTTCCTGCCCGGCGAGTTGCCCGGCAAGGTCCTCAAGGCAGGCCCCCGTACGGCGACTTCGCGCAGCTAGCCGCGTCCTCCGGCCCCTAGACTCAAGCGCATGTTCTCGAAGATCCTCGTGGCGAACCGCGGTGAGATCGCGGTCCGGATCGCGCGCACGTGCAAGGAGCTCGGCGTCGCCTACGTCGCCGTGCACTCCGACGTCGACGCGAAGGCACGCCACGTCCGCGTCGCCGACGAGGCCGTGCACCTGCCCGGCGTCGTCCCCGCCGACACCTACCTGGACATGGCGGCGGTGATCGACGCCGCGACCAAGACGGGGGCCGATGCGATCCACCCGGGCTACGGCTTCCTATCGGAGAACGCCGATTTCGCCGAGGAGGTCACGCGCGCGGGCCTCGTCTGGATCGGTCCCCCGCCAGACGCGACGAGAGCCGTCGGCGACAAGATCAAGGCGCGGCAGATCGCGCAGAGCGCGGGCGTCCCGATCGTGCCCGGCACGCTCGAGCCCCTGACCGACGTCGATGCGGTGCGCGCGTTCGGTGCCGAGCACGGCTTCCCGCTCGCGATCAAGGCTGCCGGGGGAGGAGGGGGCCGGGGGCTCAAGGTCGCGCGCTCGGAAGAAGAGATCGCGGACGCGTTCGAGTCCGCGCGCAGGGAGGCGTCGGCCTACTTCGGCAGTGACGCGGTGTACGTCGAGCGATACCTCGAAGGACCGAAACACCTCGAGGTGCAGATCCTCGCTCCGAACCCGGATGAAGCGTTGTGGCTCGGAGTACGCGACTGCTCGTTACAGCGACGTCATCAGAAACTGATCGAGGAGACGCCTCCGCCGCGCTTCGCCGAGCGAACGGCCGACATGGGCGCCGCCGCGGTCGCGCTCTCGAAGGCGTGCGGATACGTCAACGCCGGAACAGTCGAGTTGCTCGTCGACGAGACCGGCGGATTCTTCTTCCTCGAGGTCAACGCACGCCTGCAGGTCGAGCACACGGTCACCGAAGAGGTCCTCGGCATCGACCTCGTAGCGTGTCAGCTGCGCATCGCGTCGGGTGAGCCACTCGGGTTCACACAGGACGACGTCGAGGGCCGCGGCCACGCGATCGAGTGCCGCATCAACGCCGAGGATCCTGCCCGCAGCTTCGTCCCGACGCCCGGCACGCTGGTGACGTTCGTCGAGCCGAACGGTCTCGGGGTGCGCGTCGATGCCGGCTTCACGGCGGGAGATGTGGTCCCCGACGCGTACGACTCGCTCATCGCGAAGCTGATCACGTGGGGCAAGGACCGCGAGGAAGCACGCGCCCGGATGCTGCGGAGCCTCGCCGAGATGCAGGTCGAGGGCGTTGCGACGACGATCCCCGCTCACGAACTTCTTCTACAGGAACCCTCGTTCGTCGAGGGCTCGCACACGACCCGCACCGTCGAAGGGGGTGGCGTCCTCGACGCGCTCCGGCAAGTAGACGAGGAACAAGACGCGAACGTGCTCCTGGTCGAGGGTCGTCCCGTGAGGCTCTGGAACCCGGCGATGGCCGCGTCGGCGAGCGCCGCGACACACGGCGCGCACTCCGCGGGCGATCTCGTCGCGCCCATGACGGGCACGATCCTGAAGGTTCTCGTCGAGCCGGGCGTGCCGGTGTCGACGGGGGACGCGGTCGTCGTCCTCGAGGCGATGAAGATGGAGACCACGATCGCCGCGACCAAGGACGGGACCGTGAGCGAGGTGTTGGTGACGCCGGGGGACACCGTAGGGGCGGGTCAGGTACTAGCGGTCGTCACTTGATGACCGCGGGAACCTTGATCGGCGCTCTGCTCCAAGTCGTTGCGATCGCGGTCGTCGGCTGGTGCGCCTCCGAGTTGCTGTTCAATATCGCGCTGAAGGATCGTTTCCCCGATCGCGGGTTGCCGGAGCGGGCGCTCGGCGCGATCACCGGTTTCGTGCTGTTCGCCGTCACGCTCATGGTGGGCAACGTCATCACCGGAGGGGCGGTGTTCGGCATCCGAGCCGTCGTCCCGGTCACTGCCCTCGTGCTGTTGTCCGTGTCACGTCGGCGGGTTTCTCGCCCACACGGTGTCGAGTGGCTCAAGCTGCTGCCCCTCGTCGCGGTGCTGGTCGCGATCTACGTCACCCCCGCGATCGCCTCCGGCTCCGGCGTGCGCACGGGGGACCCGCCGTGGCATCTCGGATGGACCGAGCAACTACTCGCCGGCGAAGCGATCCCCACCGGCCCCGCGCCGCAGTACGGCCGTAACGCGTACCCGTGGGGATGGCACGCGATCCTTGCGACGACGACCAGGCTGGTACCGGGGACCACTCCGCTCGTCGCGCACGAGGCCCTGCACCTCGTGTTCGTCCTCGCGCTTCCCCTCGCCGCGGCATGCATCGCACGACGCATCGATCTCCGTTCCGGATGGTGGGCCGCGGGTGCGGTGTCGCTGATCGGGGGTTTCGGGTGGGTGATGCTCGAACGGCCCGATTTCGTCACGAGTCCGCGCGAGGCTCGCTACGGAGCCGACCTCGTCGTCGCGTCCCCGAACTCGGTGTACGAGCTGATGCCGTCGGCGGCACCGCGGGAGTTCGCGCTGCTGGTCCTCGCGGCGGCCGCGATGTTCATCGCGTGGGCCGTGACCACCCGCGATAGACGCGCCGAGATGGGAGCCGCCGTCGTCGTCGGGCTCGTCGGTCTGGTCAGCGTGCCGTTGTTCGTGAGCGCGCTGATCTGGTACGTGGCTGCGTTCCTGGCAACGAGACGACCGTTGCGAACGACCGCGCTCGGCGTCTTCGTCGCTCTGGTCGTGTTCGGTTTCTGGGCGGGTCCGGTCGTCGCCGACTTCATACGTTACGGCGGCTTCGTCAACATCACGCCGGTCCTCGGTAAAGAGTGGTCGCTGCCGACCGCGCTCGGCGCATGGGGCCTCCTGCTGCCCGGTGCCGCGCTGGGTTTGTTGCTCGTCACCAAGACGAAGACCCCGGCCGCCCGCGCGTTCGTGGCCTTCGCCGGCTCGACATTGCTGTTGGTGGGTGCGTCGATAGCCCGCGGCGTCTTCGACTGGTCGCTCGCCGGCAACGCGACGTTGTTGCATCAGGGTCGCGTGTGGCCCCCGGCGCACCTCCTCGGGGGTGCCCTAGGAGGAATCGCCGCGGCGCGACTCTTCTTCTGGCTGCGCGCGCGGAAGCGCGCGCTCGCGGTCGTCGCAACAGCCGTGGTGCTCGCCGTGGGAGGCGCGTCGCCGGTTCTCGCCTCGCAACGGATGCGCGAGATCCTCGTGGATCGCGCCGACGGATTCGTCTACTCCGGGCCCGACGTCGCATCGGACTCCTTCGCGGGGCGGGCGGCGCGCTTCCTCGGCCCCGACGACATCGTTCAGGTGCAGGGCCCCCACGACCTCGCTTTCCTGCTGTTCCAGCTCTCCGGCTGCCGTCTGGCGCACTACGACCACCCGCAGTTCCCCAACAACGACCTGCGCATCCGCTACACCGACCTCGCCCGGTCGTGGGACGAGAAGGTCGCCGGCGAAGGCTTCCGGGCCGACTACCTGGCCTTGCCAGCGGCCACCGGGCCGGGTCAGAACTACATCGTGACCGGCGACTACAAGGGCGAGCGCTGGGTGCTGATCAAGCTCAGCGGCTAGCGGGAATAATCGCCTTGCTTGGGGTGTCTAGGCCCCCAGATGCCCGAGCTCCGATTCATCGACGGTTTCCTGTCCGGCGGCCAGCTGTGGTCGCATCCGTCCGACGCGCCCGTCGAGGAGAACGAGGCTCTCGATGCCTACTCCACGGTGGTCACTCGCGTGGCCGAGACCCTCGCGCCCTCGGTCGCGAACCTGCAGGTCTATCGGCGTCGTCAGGGCGAGCGACGGATCGAGGGTGGCGGCAGCGGCGTTCTCATCACGCCCGACGGGTTCATCCTGACC
>JBOGWY010000181.1:0-9453 GCA_050694015.1 Actinomycetota bacterium
CCCTTGTACTACTCGTAGCGGGGCTCGTCGTCGGTGTGTTCGCCGCGTTCGTTAAGTCGGGGTCGATGGCCGACATGTTCCAGTCGATCGTGTCAGGCCTCGTGGAACGCGCGGAGGGTTGAACGAGAGAGGCCAGACGACGGTGGAGCTCGCGCTGTGCCTACCGATCGTCGCCCTCGTGCTCGCCGCCGTCGTCGAGATCGGACTCGTCGTTTCCGACCAGGCGCGCGTGTGGCACGCCGCCCGTGAAGCGGCGCGCGTTGCCGCGGTTGAAGACGACGAACGAGAGATCGGTTACGCCGCCGCTCGCAGCGGCCTCGACAACCTCGACATCACAGTCACACCCGACGCTCTCCACCGACGTCAGGGAGCGCCCGTGACCGTTTCGCTTACCTACCGACCTGAAGGACGGGTGCCGATGTTGGGTGAACTCTTCCAACGTTTCGCGCTGCATGGCAGCGCCTCCATGCGGATCGAACAACCATGACGCTGCTCGTCGGCTGCGTCTCGTGTTTCCTCGCGGTCGTCCTGGCCGCGTTCACCGCCGACATCTCGACGACCAGCGCGACCAAGACGCGCGCTCAGGCTGCGGCGGATGCAGCCGCCCTGGCCGCGGTTGCGGAATCCGGCCCCTACGGCACGAGTGATCCGGAGGCTCAGGCCGAGCGTCTCGCCGAGCTGAACGGTGCCGAGCTGACCGAGTGCCTCTGCGAGGTCGGCGCTTCGGCGATGCAGGTGGCCGTCTCGGTCGATGGTGTCGTGGCGCGGGCGCGCGCCGTGATCGACGTTGAGGCGATCGGCCCTCTGGGCTTGACGCGCGGGGTCACCGAGCTCCATCCGATCCTCCGCAACTCGCTCGAGGAGCTACTCGAGAAGGCCGGGGGCGCGGTGCATGTCGTCTCCGGCTGGCGGTCGCCCGAGGAGCAAGCCGCGCTGTGGGCCGCGGCGTTGCAGCGCTACGGCAGTGCCGAGGCCGCCGACGACTGGGTCGCCCCGCCCGGACACTCCAGACACGAGCGTGGGCTGGCGGTCGATCTCGGGGGCGACGTGGAGCTCGCGGCGCGTCTCGTGGAAGAGCTTGGTTTGCCGATGCGCCGTCCGCTCCCGAACGAGCCGTGGCACTTCGAGTTGGTCGGCGCGAGATAGCGTCACGTCCGTGTCGATTGCCTCCGTTCCGCGTCTCGTCGCCGATCTAGCCGCACGCCTTCGATCTCTGGAGACCGAGTTCCACCGCGCGTACTGGAACGTCCAAGTCTCCGCGACGCCGGAGAACGAACGACGTCGCGCCGAACTCGAGCTCGAGCTGCGGCGCGTCAAGGGGGATCTCGACACGTACCGAGCGGTGACCGATGCGTTGCAGCACGACATCCACGATCCGGTGCTCCGACGTCAGCTGGAGGTTTTGCGGCTCTCGCTCACGGGCAATCAGATGGACGACGAGAGACGCGCGGAGATCGTCCGTCTTTCGAGCGCGATCGAGAGGGACTTCGCGACGTTCCGCCCCGAGGTGGGCGGCGAGCGTGTCAACGACAACGAGATCGAGAAGATCCTTCGCACCTCCGAGGACGAGAACGAGCGGGCCGAAGCATGGCGAGCTTCCAAGCACGTGGGAGCAGCCGTCGCCGATCGTGTGAAGGATCTCGTCCGGGTCCGTAACGAGGTCGCTCTCGAACTCGGATATCCGGACTACTACCGGATGGCCCTCGAGCTACAAGAGATCCCGGAGACGTGGCTCTTCGCACGCCTCGACGAACTGGACCGCTTGACGAGCGTGCCTTTCGCGCGCTGGAAGCGCGACCTCGACGACAGGTTGCAGGAGCGCTTCGGTGTCGCACGCGTGATGCCGTGGCATTACGGCGATCCCTTCTTCCAGACGTTGCCCCCGGGCGGCGGCGTCGCGCTCGATGCGTTGCTCGAGGGCACCGATGCCGCCGATCTCGCGCTGAAGACGTTCGCGGCGTGGGACATCGATCTAAACGGTGTCATCGAGAGCAGCGATCTCTTCCCCCGCGAGCTCAAGTGCCAGCACGCCTTCTGCCTCGACGTCGATCGCAGCGGGAAGGACGTGCGGATCTTGGCCAACATCGTGCCGGGCGAGAACTGGACGCAGATCATGCTGCACGAGTCCGGGCACGCGGCCTACGACGCGTCCATCGATCAGAAACTTCCGTATCTGCTGCGTCGGGCGACTCACATCTTCGTAACCGAGGCGATCGCGATCCTGTCGGGCCGCCTGGTACGCGACCCCACGTGGCTGGTGCAGGTCGCCGGCGCGCCGAAGGATGAGGTCGCGGCCTTGGCCGGCGCACTCCGCAAGGCGTCGGCCGCCGAATCGCTTCAGTTCGCGCGCTGGGGTCTGGTGATGGTGCACTTCGAACGGGAGCTGTATTCGGATCCCGAAGGCGATCTCGACGCACGCTGGTGGGAGCTCGTCGAACGCTTCCAGCGCATCGAGGTTCCGGACGACCCCCCGATGGGAGCGTGGGCGGCGAAGATCCACCTCGCAACGGCCCCGGTCTACTACCACAACTACCTGCTCGGAGAGATGCTCGCGTCGCAGCTCGCGGCCGAGGTGCGCCACGACGACGTCGGCCTGATCGGATCGCCCGACGCGGGTCGCTTCCTTAAGGACCGCATCTTCCGGCCCGGCGCGCTGCTGAGATGGGACGCGCTTATCGAAGAAGCCACCGGCCGGGGACTGTCGGCGAGGAGCTTCGCCGACGACTTCGTTATCTAAGCGATGGCTGCCGAGGGCAGCCCAAGCATCTCGCGACGAACGAAGTGAGGAGCTCTACTCGGGGAGGCCCGCAGGGCCGACCCTAGAGGTACGCGTTAGCGCGCAAGCGCTTGTAGATGTCGTTCGCACCCGGCGAGATGAAGACCACGCTCGCAGCTCCGACGGCTCCGACGCTGACGGGCACGGTGACGTTGCCGATGTCCTTCGGAGACAGTTGCGATGCGAGCACGCCGAGCCGGAACTGTTCGTCCGGCGAGACATTGAAGCGCGTGTGTTGGCGCCCGGCGGCGATCCATGTGAGGAGCCGCGACGGGTTGAACTGAACCTCGTTGCGCAGCTCGCGCAACATCGACAATAGGAAGCGACCCTGGTTCGTGGTGCGGGTGATGTCACCGCCACCGAACGCGTGACGTGCGCGGTTGTAGGCGAGGGCCTGGGCCCCCTTGACGACCTGCTTCCCCTTCTTGAGGTTGGCACCCGACCAGCCGATGTCGTAGACGTCCTGCTTGAGGTTGATGTGGATGCCGCCGACGTCGCGGATCAAACCCTGGAACCCTTCGAAGCCCGTCATGACCCAGTAGTCGATACGGATGCCGGTGACGTTCTCGACCGTCTTCGCCATCAGCTCGGGGCCGCCGTGATACAGACCCTCGTTGATCTTGGCGGAGCCGTAGCCCGGGATGTTCACCCACGAGTCGCGCGGGATGTTGATGATCCCGCCGCGCATCTTGTCGGTGTTGATACCGACGAGGTGGATCGCGTCGGCACGCGAGTTCGGGTTGCCGTGGCGCGCGTCGCTCCCCATGAACAGGATGAAGATCTTGCCGTCTTCCGGCTGGAACGACTCGTGAACCCGACCGATCTGGATCGGGGCGGCGTCGCTCTGCTCGGCGGGTCCGAGCAGGGGAACGGCAACGGCGACCATCGCGAGGCCCGCGATGAGTGCGAGAGCGCGCTTGATCACTTGAGCGGCCTTTGCGTGACGTCGTAGCCGATGACTTTCCAGTCACCCGACTCTTTCTCGAGCCACAGCGTCGCGTCGTGCCGAAGTTTGACCGTGCGCTCGTTTACTTCTGCCTTCGCTACCACCGTCAGTTCCGCCGCCGCGTGGCGCGCGCCGCGCGCTTCCACGCCGACGTGCGCGCGACGTCGCAGGATCTCGACGTTCGCGACACCGGCGGGGAATCCGAGGTCCTTCGGTAGTGAGGCCGCGGCTTTCTTGGTGAACGTCTGTGCGATGACGTCGTCGAGCGTGCCGGGCTCCAGGAAGATGCCGTCGTAGACATCCTCGATCAAGGTCGCGAGGGCCGGCCGCGCTTTGTTGAACGCGTCTTTGTCGGCCTTCGTGAGTTTGCCCTGCCGCCCTTCGACCGACACGTCCATGCGCCAGTCCGGTTGCACCACCTCGGGGGCGGCGACGCTTTCCGGCGTCGCTACCGTCGTCCGGTGGTCCCCGGTCGTAACCAAGGCCACCCACACGAGGGCGGCGAGCGCGAGCGCGAGCAAACCGGCCATCAACGGCATGCGTTGCCGCCTCAGACCCTCTGCGATAGCGCTCAAACATTGCCTCCTTTGCTTGAACCCGACCATGGGAGGGTAGCGAAAGCTGCTCACGATTCGGCGGAAATTTCGCGAAGCGGTCTATGCCTCCCGAGGCTCATCGGCACGTCGGGGGCCGGGTTTAGGATGCCGACTCCTTTGCGTACCTAGGGTTTTTCCACTCAGGAGGGGACCAAAACGATGGAGCTCGGGCTGGATGTGTCGAAGGTGGGGTCGCACGCGGTCGTAGACGTGAAGGGCGAGATCGACGTGTACACGGCCCCCAAGCTGCGCGAGAAGCTGATCGAGCTCGTTTCGGAGGGCTCCTACGACGTGGTGGTGAACCTCGAGGGCGTCGATTTCCTCGATTCGACCGGCCTCGGGGTCCTGGTGGGCGCCCTCAAGCGGGTCAAGGCGCACGACGGGAGCCTCTCGCTCGTCTGCACCCAGGACAAGATCCTCAAGATCTTCAAGATCACCGGCCTCACCAAGGTGTTCCCGATCAACGCCTCGGTCGAAGAAGCCACCGGCAGCTCCGCCTAGCCCCACTAGATGCCCGTCGTAGAGATCGCCATCCCCCCTCGTTCGCCCTACGTCGGGGTCGTCCGGCTCGCCGTCTCATCGCTCGCCCGGACCGCCGGGCTCGACGAGGAGAAGGTCGACGACATCCGGATCGCCGTCTCCGAGGCGTGCACCAACGCGGTCCTGGCCCACGAGGAGAGCGGCAGCCACGACCCCGTAGCCATCACGTGGTCGGATGTCGCCGAGCGCATCGAGATCGACGTCGACCAGGCCGTCGCCACCCCCGACGACCCCGCCACCACCGACAGCGCCGGCTTCTCGACCCGCAGCGTGCTCTCCGGCTCCCTGCTCGAGAGCCTCGTCGACGAGTGCACCTTCACCCCCCGCCCCGGCGGCGGCACCCGCACCCACCTGGTAGTCCTCCGCTAACCTTTTTCACCGCGCTCACCGGCCGAACCGGCCGGTAGATGCACCCGAACCCTCTTGATTTGACGTTTTGGGTGGGCAAAAGTTAGGTTCCCCGGCGGCGAAATCATGGAAAAGACCATCTCGAAGTCCGAGCGCGACATGCTGAAGGCCATCTACCGTCTGACCAAGGGGGTGGAGGCCGCCCATACCGGAGCCCTGGCCGGATCCCTCGGGGTCACCCCCGGCACCGCCACCGCCACGGTCAAGCGGCTCGACGAGCGCGGCCTGCTCGAGCATCAGCCCTACCACGGAGTCGTCCTGACCCGCGAGGGGCGCCAGATGGCGATAGCGGCGATCCGTCGCCACCGCATCGTCGAGCGTTTCCTCGCCGACATGCTGGGCTACGCGTGGAACGAGGCGGACCGGCTCGCCGGCAGCTTCGAGCACGACCTTCCACAGGAGGTCGAGGACCGGCTCTACGTCGCGCTCGATCGCCCGACGACGTGTCCGCACGGGTTCCCGATCCCGGACCCCGACGTCGTCGACATCCCCGAGATGCCCCCGCTGTACGCGCTCGAGCCGGGAGACAGCGCGGTCGTCGCGGTTCCCGGCTCAACCGATCCCGAGATCGTGGCGTTCCTCGACACGCTCGGGCTGCGACCCGGTGTGCGCGTCGAGGTGCAGGAGAAGCACCCCTTCGACGGTCCGATCGTGCTGCGCGTCGACGGCAAGGAGCGGACGGTGTCGCACAGAGTCGCGAACCAGATCTTCGTGCGGAAACAAGAGACAGAACAAGCCGGCCGCGCTGAGGACGCGGGCTAGGGTCGGCGCCGACAAAGAAAGGAGTTAAGTGATGAACGGTTTCGTTCTAGCTGCTGAAGGGGGGTACCAAGAGTTCACCCTCGGCGGCACCGAGTGGTTCTGGCTGATCTTCGCCGCCGTCACCGCGTTGATCGCGATCGCCGTCGGCTTCCAGCTGTCGCGCGGCGTGCTGGCGGCCGATCAGGGCACGCCGAAGATGATGGAGATCGCGAAGGCGATCCAGGAGGGAGCTCTCGCGTACCTGCGGCGTCAGATGAAGACGATCGCGCTCATCACGATCCCGGTCGGGGTCATCGTCTTCGTCACGTCGACGGCCGTGCTCCATCCCGAAGGGGGCAAGGCCCTCAGCTTCGTCCAGTCGGGTCTCTTCCGCACCATCGCCTTCCTCGCCGGCTGTCTGATGTCGGGGCTCACCGGTTTCATCGGGATGAGCCTCGCGGTACGCGGAAACGTTCGCACGGCTGCCGCCGCGCGTAGCGGTTCGCTTCCCGCCGCCCTCAAGGTTGCGTTCCGCACCGGGGGCGTCGCCGGGATGTTCACGGTCGGTCTCGGGCTCCTCGGCGCAACGATAATCATCATGTTGTTCCAGAACACCTCGAGCGCGATCCTCGTCGGCTTCGGCTTCGGTGGTTCGCTGCTCGCGCTCTACCTCCGAGTCGGAGGAGGCATCTTCACGAAGGCCGCCGACGTCGGCGCCGACCTCGTCGGAAAGATCGAGGCCGGTATCCCCGAGGACGACCCTCGTAACCCGGCGACGATCGCCGACAACGTCGGCGACAACGTCGGCGACTGCGCGGGCATGGCGTCGGACCTCTTCGAGTCCTACGAGGTCACGCTGGTCGCGTCGATCATCCTCGGTGTCGCCGCCTTCATTGCGATCGGGCGTCCCGAGGCCGCGGTCATCGGACTTATCTTCCCGGTGATCGCTCGCGCGCTCGGTGTCCTTGCATCGATCGTCGGCGTGTACATGGTGCGCGCGACCGACAAGGACAAGTCCGCGATGGCGCCGATCAACCGCGGGTTTCTCACCGCCGGCATCTTGACCGTGATCGGTACCGCGATCGTTGCGTTCACCTACGTCGGTAACGAGACCGAGTTCAACGAGGGCACGATGATGTTCCTCGCCGTCGTCGCGGGTCTCGTGCTCGCGCAGATCGCGTCGCGTCTCACCGAGTACTTCACCTCGACCGAGACGACCCCGGTGCGTGAGATCGCCGAGGCGACCCGTACCGGCCCCGCCACCACGATCTTGTCCGGGTTCTCGTCCGGCCTCGAGTCGTCGGTGTGGGCCATCGTCGCGATCGCCGGTGCGCTCGGTGTCGCGATCGCTCTGGGCCAGGGCAACATCCAATTCTCCCTCTACCTCGTCGCTCTGACGGGTATGGGCATGCTCGCCACCACCGGGGTCGTCGTGTCCGAGGACACGTTCGGTCCGGTCGCCGACAACGCCGCGGGTATCGCGGAGATGTCGGGTGAGTTCGAAGGTGAGCCCGAGAAGATCATGGTGAGCCTCGACGCCGTCGGTAACACCACGAAGGCGGTCACGAAGGGTTTCGCGATCGGTTCCGCGGTCATCGCGGCGGTTGCTCTGTTCGCATCGTTCATCGAGACGATCGCGCAGGAGAAGGGCATCTCCGGCGAGGGATCGGACATCTTCACCAACCCTCTGACATCGATCAACGTCGCCGACCCGAAGACCTTCATCGGTCTTCTGATCGGTGGTTCGGTCGCGTTCCTCTTCAGCGCCCTTGCGATCCGTGCGGTGGGCCGCAGCGCGGCCGTCGTCGTGCAAGAGGTTCGTCGTCAGTTCGCCGACGGCAAGATCATGGCCGGCGAGCGTCGCCCCGACTACGGCCCCGTGATCGACATCTGCACCGCCGCGTCATTGCGTGAGCTGGCCACCCCGGCGCTGCTCGCGGTGCTCACACCCATCATCGTCGGCTTCGGGATCAACTACTTCGCGCTCGGCGCGTTCCTCGCCGCGGTGATCCTGACCGGGCAGCTGATGGCGAACTTCCTGTCCAACGCCGGTGGTGCGTGGGACAACGCCAAGAAGTACATCGAGGACGGCAACGAGGGCGGTAAGGGATCCGAGGCCCACAAGGCCGCGGTCATCGGCGACACCGTGGGTGACCCGTTCAAGGACACCGCGGGCCCGGCCCTCAACCCGCTCATCAAGGTCATGAACCTCGTCTCGCTGCTGGTTCTCCCCGCGGTCATCTCGCTCGAGGACAACCCCGCGCGCTTCGCGATCGCAGGCGCGGCGCTGGTGATCCTCGGTATCTCGATCGCGTTCAGCAAGCGGAAGACCGGCGGCATGACCGAGCCGGTCCCGACCGCGACCACCGAGCCGATGGGCGAGAACATCCCCGAGGTCGGCGGCGTGCGCTAAGCCGAAGTCACTTGAGAAAGGCCCCCGGGTTTCCCGGGGGCCTTCTTCTTATCGGTCGAGGTGATAGGGGACGCTCGCCGTAACTACACCCGGCTCGAACAGCAAGTGTCGCTTCACGATGAGGGCCGTCTGTCCATGAAGCACCCTGTGGCGCCGCTTCTTCGTCACGAACTCCGGAAGAACCACTGTCACGACGATGTCGACGCCGTCGGCATCGAAAGGTCGTATGTAGTCGATCAAAGATCGCCCGATGTCGCGGAACGGAGCGTCGTCGATCTCGAGGGGGTGGGGGATCGCGGCCGCGAGCCAGTCGTCACCGAGCTTCTCGGTCTCGGCCGGATCCAGACCGAACGACACTGCGCGTAGATCGGTCGGTCGCAACGTCTCCGCATATTCCATCGCTTGCAGCGTCGCGTTGTGCACGCTCGAGACGAGGACGACAACGTAGTTCCGCGCCGACTCACGAGCCTGATCCGCGGCGGGGTCGATCGCATCCTTGACGATCGGCACATCCATCACCTGGATCCCACGCTCGTTCAGGAGCCTGCCCTTGAGCCGATGCAACCCGGGCCTGCGCAGGATCTCCGTCAGACCTCCGTGTTCCAGCACTTCGGGGATCATCACCGTGAGGAATTCGTCTTCCGAGAGTCGTGCGCGGCGGTCATGGAGATATTCCATCAGCGCGTTCCTGAGGTTGCCATCGCTCGGCAGAAGGTGCACTTCTATGTCGCGCGCGAGTCGCTTGCAAGCTGCATGCACTGAGGGATCGGCGGTGACGGCGACAAGACTGCTCGGTCGCACGGACCGGCCGTAACCGATCGCACGAGCGTAGGCCGCGTCGACATTCGTCACGAAGATGACGAGGTGTTGATGCCCCGGCCTGCGGTCGACAGGGCGTCGGTCCTCATCCGCCAGTTGATGCGCCACCGCGGTGTAATGGGCGTGCACGGCGCGCATGAGCAGGATCACGATCGGGATCGCGGTGAGCACGATCCAGGCGCCGTGTATGAACTTCGTGGTCACGACCACACAG
>JBOGWY010000182.1:0-2248 GCA_050694015.1 Actinomycetota bacterium
GCCTTACCGTTCGCGCCGATCAGCTTCTGACCGTCGACACCGTCGATCGCGAGGTTCTCGAAGATCGCCTTCATCGTCGGGTGCTTGCCGGCGTCCTCCTCCTCGTCCCAGTGGGCGCCGTCGAACACCGGCGTCGAGATCCACACCGACGGCTCGGTGCGCGGACGCGTCTTGGTCTCCGTACCCTTGATGGCGTCCACGCCGATGCGTTCCTGGCGTTTCGGGTCGGTCCATCCCCAGCGCGCCGCGTAGCCGAGGTGCGACTCGAGCACCTGGCCGACGTTCATGCGGCTCGGCACACCGAGTGGGTTCAGGATGATGTCGACCGCGGTGCCGTCGCCGAGGTGCGGCATGTCCTCGATCGGGAGGATCTTCGAGATGACGCCCTTGTTCCCGTGGCGTCCGGCGAGCTTGTCGCCCTCGGAGATCTTGCGCTTCTGCGCGACGAACACGCGCACGAGTTCGTTGACGCCCGGCGGCAGCTCGTCACCGTTGTCGCGACTGAATTCGCGCACACCGATGACCTTGCCCGATTCGCCGTGCGGCATCTTGAGCGAGGTGTCGCGCACCTCGCGCGCCTTCTCACCGAAGATCGCGCGCAACAGACGCTCTTCCGGAGTCAGCTCGGTCTCACCCTTCGGCGTGACCTTCCCGACGAGAACGTCACCGGGGCCGACATCGGCACCGATGCGGACGATCCCGCGCTCGTCGAGATCGGCGAGGACCTCTTCGGAGACGTTCGGGATGTCGCGCGTGATCTCTTCCGCGCCGAGCTTCGTGTCGCGGGCATCGACTTCGTACTCCTCGATGTGGATCGAGGTGAGGACGTCGTCCTTGACGAGACGCTGGCTGAGGATGATCGCGTCCTCGAAGTTGTAGCCCTCCCAGGACATGAAGGCGACCATCAGGTTCGCCCCGAGAGCGAGCTCGCCCTGGTCGGTCGAGGGACCGTCGGCGAGGATGTCGCCCTTCTTGACGCGCTGGCCCTCGCGAACGATCGGTCGCTGGTTGATGCACGTCGACTGATTGCTGCGGCGGAACTTCTCGAGCTTGTAGATCTGACGCTCGCCGGCGCCGGTTCCGGTCGGCGACACGACGATGCGAGCCGCCGAAACCTCTTCGACGAGGCCGTTGGTCTCGGCGACGATCACGTCACCGGCGTCGACCGCAGCGCGGAGCTCGATGCCCGTACCGACGTAAGGAGCCGTCGGACGAAGCAAGGGGACCGCTTGGCGCTGCATGTTGGCGCCCATGAGGGCGCGGTTCGCGTCGTCGTGCTCGAGGAACGGGATGCATGCCGCCGAGACGGAGATGATCTGCTTCGGCGAGACGTCCATGTAGTCGACCTCGTGCGGGTCGACGTACTCGACCTCGTTGTGTTCCCCGCGCACGAGAACCTTGGCCTCGGCGAAGGTACCGTCGTCGTTCAGGACGACGTTGGCCTGGGCGATGACCGCCCGGCCCTCTTCGTCGGCGGTGAGGTAGTCGATCTTGGTTGTGACCTTGGCGTCCTGCACGCGGCGATACGGCGTCTCGATGAAGCCGTACCGGTTCAGTCGCGCGTAGGTCGAGAGCGAACCGATCAGACCGATGTTCGGACCTTCCGGCGTCTCGATCGGGCACATGCGGCCGTAGTGGCTCGAGTGCACGTCTCGCACCTCGAAACCGGCGCGCTCACGGGACAGACCACCCGGACCGAGGGCCGAGAGACGACGCTTGTGCGTCAGGCCCGCGAGCGGGTTCGTCTGGTCCATGAACTGGCTGAGCTGGCTCGAACCGAAGAACTCCTTGATCGAGGCAACGACCGGACGGATGTTGATCAGCGTCTGCGGTGTGATGGCCTCGACGTCTTGCGTCGTCATGCGCTCGCGCACGACCCTCTCCATACGAGAGAGACCGACGCGGATCTGGTTCTGGATCAGCTCGCCGACCGGACGGATACGACGGTTGCCGAAGTGATCGATGTCGTCCGTCTCGTAGTCGGGGTCGCCCGCGTGAAGCTTCACGAGGTACTGAATCGTGGTCAGGATGTCCTCTTTGCGAAGGACGCTGCCGTACTCCTCGATCGTCTTCTCGTCGCTCTTGTAGCCGAGCTTCTTGTTGACCTTGTAGCGGGCGACCCGCGCCAGGTCGTAGCGTTTCGGGTTGAAGAAGAGGTTCTCGAGCAACGTGCGCGCGCTTTCGACCGTGGGGGGCTCGCCCGGACGCAGCTTGCGATAGATATCGATCAGCGCGTCTTCCTCGGTCT
>JBOGWY010000183.1:0-6355 GCA_050694015.1 Actinomycetota bacterium
GGAAAGCCGCTCGCGATCACCAACTGCCTCAACTTCGGGAACCCCGAGAAGCCCGACGTTATGTGGCAGTTCGCCGAAGCCGTGCGAGGTATCGGCGACGCGTGCCGCGATCTCGAGACGCCGGTGACGGGCGGCAACGTCTCCTTCTATAACGAGACGAACGAGAACGCGATCTATCCGACGCCGGTGATCGGGATGCTCGGTGTACTCGGACCGCCGGAGCGTTCGGTTGGTCTCGCGTTCGGCCGCGACGGCGACGAGATCCTGCTCGCCGGCGAGACGCGACCCGGGGATTTCGCGGGCAGCGAGTACTCGAAGGTGATGAACGGGATCGTTGCCGGTCGTCCGCCCCGGCTCGATATGGGGGCCGAGAAAGCGCTCCAGTCGTTCCTGATCGCGGCAGCCGAGGACGCCCTGCCGGCTTCGGCCCACGACGTATCCGCCGGTGGGACCGCGGTGGCGTTGAGCGAGTCTGCGATCGCGGGAGGTCTCGGCTTTTCGGTGGAAATGTCCGGAGCCGATCCGCATCGATGGTTGTTCTCCGAGTCGCCGTCGCGAGCGGTGCTCAGTTGCTCGTCCGAGCGAACCGAGCGCGTGATCGAGCTGGCCGCGCGCCATGGCGTCCCGGTCGCGCGCATCGGGACGGTCGGTGGATCGCGCCTGGACTTCGGCACCTTCGGCGTCGAACTACAAGACGCGCGGGATACGTTCGAAAGTGCCCTACCGAACCGCCTCTCCGCTACGATGACTTAGATGGCAGGTGAGGTTCGGGACGCTTGTGGCGTCGTAGGTATCTTTGCACCAGGCGAGGACGTCGCCAGGCTGACTTACTACGCGCTCTACGCACTGCAGCACCGCGGCCAGGAATCGGCCGGCATGGCGATCTCCGACGGCCGCACGATCGTCGTCTACAAGGAGCTGGGTCTCGTCGCCCAGGTCTTCGACGAGATCGTTCTCAAGAGCCTCCAGGGCAAAGTAGCGATCGGGCACACGCGCTACTCCACGACGGGAGCGTCGTCGTGGGAGAACGCGCAGCCGACCTACAAGAGCTCGACGATGGGGCAGCTCGCGCTGGCTCATAACGGCAACCTCGTCAACTCCGTCGACCTGCGGGACTCGCTCGAAGCCGCCGGAGGCGATCCGACGCCTGAGGGTGCCCGCCTGGCGTCGTCGTCGGACACCGACCTCGTCGCTGCACACATCGCCAGGACCAACCAAGGCGACATGCGCGCGGCGATCCGCGAGATCCTGCCGAAGCTGTCCGGCGCTTACTCCTTCACGATGATGGACGAGACGCGCGTCTACGGAGCGCGCGATCCGCAAGGCTTCCGCCCCTTGTGCATCGGTCGTCTCGACGGCGGTGGCTGGATCCTGGCGTCGGAGACGTGCGCGCTCGACCTCCTCGGAGCGCACTTCATCCGCGACGTCGAACCGGGAGAGCTCGTCGCGATCGATGAGAACGGTTTAACGAGCGAGAACTTCGCGGAGCCCCAACCGGCGGCATGCATCTTCGAGCATGTCTACTTCGCCCGACCGGACACGAACCTCATGGGACAGAACGTCTACGCCACGAGGTTCCGCTTGGGCGAGCGCCTCGCGGAGGAAGCACCGGTCGAGGCCGAGCTCGTGATGCCGGTGCCGGACAGCGGCGTGCCGGCGGCGCAGGGGTTCGCCAAGGGTTCCGGCATCACCTACGGCGACGGGTTCGTGAAGAACCGTTACGTCGGCCGCACGTTCATCCAGCCGACGCAGTCGATGCGCCAGCAGGGCATCCGGATGAAGCTGAACCCGGTCCGCGAGATCATCGCCGGCCGTCGACTCGTGGTGATCGACGATTCGATCGTCCGGGGTAACACGACGAAGCAGATCGTCGCCATGCTGCGCGAGGCCGGCGCGCGCGAGGTCCACATGCGGATCTCGTCTCCGCCGATCAAGTGGCCGTGCTTCTACGGCATCGACATGCCGGATCAGGACGAGTTGATCGGGTCGCGGCTGGATCCGGAGGCGATCCGCCGGCATATAGGCGCCGATTCGCTGGCCTACCTCTCGATAGACGGGATGGTGCAGGCGACGGAGATACCCGGCGATCAGTTCTGCACCGCGTGTTTCTCGTCCCACTATCCGGTTCCCATCCCCGCGGAGGAACTCAGGAACAAGCAGGTGCTCGAGGTACTGCCCTCTCCGGAGACCCCTCCGTGGCGAGCGAAAAAGGAGTAGCTCCGGAGAGACGTCCCGACGAGATCGCCCGGCAGGCGGGGATCAGCCGTCGGAAACTCACCCTTTCCGAGGTCGACAAGCGCCGCGTCCAGCTGTGGGCGATATCGATCTTCCTCGTTGCATCCGTCACCGTCGCGATCGCGCTGTACGTCCTGGGTGCCGACTACCTTCCGGTCACGCTGGACTTCGAGGACCTCACGACATGGATCGTGCTGGTGCTGGTCGGAGGCCTCGCGCTCGCGTTCCTCGTCTATGTGATCGAGAAGGAACTCAGCCTGCGGCGCCTCACCGCGCTCCTCATCGAGGAACGGGTCCTCTCCGCGGCCCTGTCGAACCGCATCTCGGAGATCTCCACGTTGTCCGAGTTGGTGAAGTCGGTGAACGCGACGCTCGAGGTCAACGACGTCTTCCGGCTCATCCTGTCGTCCGCGTTGAACCTGCTCGGCGGCAACGAGGGCTCGATCATGCTTCTGGACGAGGACACCAAGAAGCTCGAGGTCGTGAGTTACGAGGGCCCGCCGATCGAGGGCCTCGTCAGGGGCCAGACCGCGCTCGGCGAGGGCATCGCGGGGATCGTGGCGCAGACGCGCGAGGCGATGCTGATCCAGGACATCGACGCGCCGGCGCTCGGCCTGACGCTTCACCCCGAACGCGGGATCTACAGCTCGATGTCGGTTCCGCTGATCCGCCACGACGAGCTCGTCGGGGTCCTCAATCTCAATGAGACCGCGCGCTCGCGGCGCTTCACCGAGGAGGATCTCATGGCCCTCGGTTTCTTCGCGGAGCACGCCGCCATCGCGATCGGCAACGCGCGCTTGTTCGAGCAGGAGCGCGAGACGATCGCGCGGCTCGAGGATCTCGATCGGCTCAAGAGCGATTTCGTCGCGACGATCTCGCACGAGCTCAAGACCCCGCTGACCGCGATCATCGGATCCGCGCAGACGCTCACGCGTCGGCGAGAGCGGATGAACGAGGAGCAGCAGTCGAACCTCGTGGTGATGATCGAGCGCCAGGGCAACCGGCTCCTGCGGTTGGTCGAGGACGTCCTGACCGCGGCTCGGATCGAATCCGGGGCTCCAAAGATGCGCCGCGAGCTCGTCGATCTGCGCGATGTCGCCGACTTCGTCGTCGAGAGCTTGCGCCACTCGGACGTCTCCGAGGGCCGCGAGCTGATCGTCGATAGCCAGCCGGAACGTCCTCAGGTGTGGGGGGACCTCGGCGCGATCCAGCAGATCATCTCCAACCTCGTCGAGAACGCGTGCAAGTACTCGGACACGGGAGGCCGGATCGGGGTCTTCCTCACGGAGCTGCCGCAAGAGGCGTTGATGCAGGTGTCCGATACCGGCCAGGGCATGAGCAAGCAGGAGATCGACACGATCTTCGACCGCTTCCGGCAGGTCGACCAGTCCTCGACCAGGGCGTCGGGCGGCGTCGGGCTCGGCCTCTACATCGTCAAGAGCCTGGTCGAGGCGCACAACGGGACGATCGAGGTGGACAGCACTCCCGGGGTCGGGAGTACCTTCACGGTTCACCTGCCCAAACGTTCGAGGTAAAGGGACGGGAAATGCCTCTTCAGGTTTCCACGGCTGACGGCCCCACCGTCATCACTCTGGATCGGCCCGACGTCCTCAACGCGTTCGACGACGAGCTCGGCCGGGACGCCCTGGCCGCCGTCGAGGAAGCGTCGCTGGACGCCTCCGTCCGCTGCATCGTGCTGACCGGTGCGGGCCGAGCGTTCTCGTCGGGAGAGGATCTCGGCGCCCTGCAAGCGGGCTACGAGAAGGGTGAGGTGCCGGAGCTCGGTCGCACGCTGATCGAGCGTTACAACCCGCTGATCCGCGCCATCAGGAGCGCGCCGAAACCCGTCGTGGCGGCGGTCAACGGTGTCGCCGCAGGGGCCGGAGCGAGCATCGCTCTGGCGTGCGACTTCCGGATCGCGTCGGAGAAAGCGAAGCTCGTGTTCGCCTTCATCAAGGTGGGCCTCGTCCCGGACTCGGGTGGGGTGTGGTTCCTCACCAAGATGGTGGGGGCCACGCGGGCGTGGCGACTCGCGGCGACGGGAGAGCCCGTCGATGCCGCCACGGCTCTCGACTGGGGGCTGTTCGATCGCGTCGTCTCCGTGGGCGAGTTCGAACAGACGTGGCGGGGCTTCGCGGAGGAGCTCGCCGCGGGTCCGACCCGCGCGTTCGCGCTAACGAAACAACTCGTCGCGCACGCCACCGAGCACAGCCTCGACGCGCAGCTGGAGCGCGAGGTCGACGCGCAGGCACAGGCGGGAGCCACGAACGATCACCTCGAAGGTGTCCAGGCTTTCTTAGGTAAACGCGAGCCTAAGTTCGAGGGTCGCTGATGGAGCGATCCAAGCGGCGCGCCGACGTCCTGATCGTCGGGGCCGGCGCCGCGGGCCTGTTCGCCGCGCTGCATCTCCCGCCGGACTCCGAGATCCTCGTGATCGACAAGGGCTTCACGGGCCTCGGTTCGTCGCTGTGGGCACAGGGCGGCGTCGCAGCCGCGCTCGGCCCCGAGGACTCGGCCGACCTCCACGCGCAGGACACGCTGCGGGTCGCCGCGGGCCACGCCGACCCCTCGGCGGTCGCGGTGCTCTGCTCCGAGGCGCCCGAATGCATCATGGAGCTCGTCGAGCTGGGCTGCGCGTTCGATCGCAACGACGATGGCTCGCTCCACCTCGCGCGCGAGGGCGGCCAAACCGTGTCGCGTTCGGCTCATTCCGGCGACGCGACCGGCGCGGCGATCATGCAGACGTTGCGCGACAAGGCCACTCCTCGGGTCAGGCGACTCGAAGGGTCGTGCGTGAAGCTGTCGGTGTCCGACGGCCGCTGCGTCGGGGGGTGGGTTCTCACCGAGGAGGGTCTCGTCGAGGTGCAGGCGACCGCGACCGTGCTCGCCACCGGTGGGGTCGGCGGGCTCTTCGAATCGACGACGAACCCGCGCGGCAACACCGGCGACGGGATCGTCCTAGCGTGGGATGCGGGGGCCGGGCTGGCCGACCTCGAGTTCATACAGTTCCATCCGACCGCGCTCGCGATGGGTACCGGTCAGCAGCGTCTCTTGCTTACCGAGGCGCTGCGGGGGGCCGGGGCCCACGTGGTCGACGCCGAGGGCCGCCGGTTCCTGTTCGAGCATCACTCCGACGGGGAACTGGCTCCCCGCGACGTCGTGGCGCGCGCGATCGCGTCGCGGAAGTCATGGCTCGACTGCCGCCATATGGATCCGAAGGTGCTGCAGGGGGAGTTCCCCACCGTCGTCGAAGGGTGCAGGTCGTTCGGCCTCGATCCGTCGGTCGACCTCCTCCCGCTCACTCCTGCGGCCCACTACTACGTCGGTGGCGTCCAGACCGACCTCGATGGACGTTCCTCGATCCCGCGCCTCTACTCGGTCGGGGAGTGCTCGAACACCGGCGCGCACGGCGCGAACCGGCTGGCGGGGAACTCGCTGGCCGAGGCCCTCGTGTTCGGCCGAAGGGCCGCGAGAGCGATCTCGGGCCAACGCGTCGGGCCGACGAAGTCGTTGCCCGACGTTCCCGACCTGCACGGCGATGACGTGCCCGATCCGGAGCAGTGGGACCGTCTCCGGCACCTGTGCTCCACGTACCTCGGGCTGGAGCGCGATGCGGCCGGACTGAAGAAACTTTCCGACGAACTGGAAGCCCTCGCCATCCGTCCCTCGGGCTCGCGCGAGCAGATGGCGCTCCGCTCTGCGGCCACGACCGCGCGGCTGATCGCGCGCTCCGCGGGGCTGCGCACCGAGTCCCGCGGCGTCCATCACCGCAGCGATTTCCCCGAGCCGGTCCCGGCCTGGGCCGGCATCCGCCTCCGGGTCGCCCACGGGTAGACGCCCGTCGGCAGCACTATCCTGGAGGTCTCAACGAAGAGACCTGGAGGTGGAACTTGTCTGACGCACACGACTCTTTCCCGATCCTCGGGATCGACTACCTGGAGTTCTACGTCGGTAACGCCAAACAGGCCGCGCACTACTACCGGTCGCTCGGCTTCACCCCGATCGCTTACCGCGGGCTCGAGACCGGGAGCCGCGACCGCGTGTCGTGGTGCGTGCAGCAGGGCGACGTCCGCTTCGTCTTCACCGGTGCATTGTCCCCGGACGATCCGATCACCGATCA
>JBOGWY010000184.1:0-10568 GCA_050694015.1 Actinomycetota bacterium
GTCTCGATGATCGGGAGCGCCGTCAGCGACCCGCCGCCGAGCTCGTCGGAGAGCTTCGCGGCGCGCTCGAGCAGCCGCGAGTGCAGGTAGAAGACGTCGCCGGGGAACGCCTCTCGGCCGGGCGGCCGGCGGAGCAGCAGCGACAGCGTGCGGTACGCCGTCGCCTGCTTCGAGAGATCGTCGTACACGATCAGTGCGTGCTCGCCGTTGTACATCCAGTGCGCGCCGAACGCGGCGCCGGAGTACGGCGCGATGTACTGGAACGGAGCCGGGTCGGACGCCGGGGCGTTGACGACGACCGTGTATTCGAGAGCGCCGCGCTCCTCGAGAGCGGCGACGACCTCGGCAACCGTGGAGGCCTTCTGACCGACGGCTACGTAGATGCATTTCACGGCCTTGTCGGTGCCCCACAGCTCGCGCTGGTTGATGATGGCGTCGATCGCGATCGCCGTCTTACCCGTCTGGCGGTCGCCGATGATGAGCTCGCGCTGGCCGCGACCGATCGGGATCATGCCGTCGATCGCCTTGATACCCGTCTGCAGCGGCTCGTGGACGGGCTGGCGCGCGGTGACGCCGGGGGCCTGTACCTCGAGGTTGCGGCGGGTCTCGGCCTTGATCGGGCCTTTGCCGTCGATCGGCTCGCCGAGCGCGTTCACGACGCGGCCGAGAAGACCGTCGCCGACGCCGACCGAGAGGATCCGACCGGTCTGCTTGACCTGGTTGCCTTCTTCGATGTGCGAGTCGTCGCCCAGCACGACGGCGCCGATGACGTCCTCATCGAGGTTCATCGCGAGGCCGATCGTCCCGCCGGGGAACTCGAGCATCTCGTTGGCCATGACGCCCGGGAGACCCTCGATGCGGGCGATACCGTCACCGACGTCGCGCACGTAACCGACCTGCTCCTGCTCGATCGTCGGCTTGAAGTCGGTGACGAACTGCCTCAGAACCGAGGAGATCTCCTTGGGGTCGATAGAAAGTTCTTTCTGAGCCATTAGCCCCTCACCTGTTCTTTCAGTAGTTGCAGACGGCGCGTGATGGTGCCGTCGATGACCGTGTCTCCGACCTTGGCGACGACCCCGCCGAGCACCGACGGGTCGACGACGACGCGTACCTCGACCTTCTTGCCGGTCGCTTTGGAGAGCGCCTGGGCGAGAGCCTTCTGCTGCTTCTCGTCGAGGGGTACGGCGGACCGCACGTCCGCGACGACCGAGTTGCGAGCCTCCGCGGCGATCGCGGTCAGCTGCTCGAGGATCTCCGGGAGCTGACGACCGCGGCCCTGCTCGACGACCATCGCGAGCAGCGCCAGCGTGTGCGGCGAGACCTTGTCGGCGAGCAGCTCGTCGAGCACCTTCGTCCGCTGCACCCGGTCGATGCTGCGATCGGACAGCGCCTGCTTCAGCTCGTGATTGCTCTCGAGCACCTTGCCGAACCGGTACAGCTCGTCTTCGACGCGGTCGAGCTCTCCCTCGGCCTGGACGACGCGAAAGAGCGCCTCTGCGTATCCACGGATGAGCTCGTTGGTCGCCATCAGTTGTTCCTGGCTCCCGAACCGGCGACCTCACGGATGTATGCGTCGACGAGCTCGCGGTGCGTGTTGCCGTCAAGCGCGCGGCCCACGACCTTCTCGGCGAGCTCCAACGAGAGATCCCCGATCGTGGTCTGCAGTTCGCTCACCGTGCGGGCACGCTCGGCCTCGAGCTGCTCCTGCGCGCGGGCGACGATCTGCTGCGCTTCCTGATCGGCCTTGGCCGTGATGTCCTTGCGGACCTGCTCGGCCGCCTGGCGCGCCTCTTCGATGATGCGATTGGCCTCGCTACGCGCCTCGGCGAGCTGCTTCTTGTATTCCTCGAGCTGAGTCGCGGCCTCGTTCTTCGCCGACTCCGCCGCTTCGAGGTTCTGTTGGATCGTCTGTTCACGCTTCTCCATCGCGCCCCGGATCGCGGGGAACGCTTTCCGCGACAGGACGAACACGACGACGATGAAACAGAGCGTTCCCCATATGAGTTCGTCGACCGCGGGGAGGATCAGATCCATGCCCGAAGGTTCCTCGGCGTGCCCGCCTTCTTCCTGGGCGAGCAACAGAAGGTTCTGCCACATAACTGTTCCCCTCCCGATCAGACGATGAAGGCGAGAACGAAACCGATCAGGGCGAGTGCCTCGATCAGGGCGAAACCAAGGAACATCGTGGTGCGGGTCTCACCGGCGGTCTCCGGCTGACGAGCCATCGCCTCGATCGCGCTCGAGAACACAAGACCGACGCCGATGCCCGGGCCGATCGCCGCGAGCCCATATACGAGCCCGTGGGCCAGCGAGGCGAGACCCTCGTCGGTGACACCGGCACCTTCCTGCGCCAGATTCAAAGCCACATCGATCATCTGCGTTCCTCCTTTGTCTTTCGCTTAAGCGGCTGTCGTCTGTAGACCTTCGGTCTCCGTCACGGGCTCGTGTTTCGTGGGTTTGGTCGGATCCGCGTGCGCACCGCCGACCTCGTGCTCGTCGTGATCGCCGTGCCCGTGGATCGACTCGGCGATGTAGAAGGCGGTCAGCAACGTGAAGATGTAGGCCTGGATGCTGATCACCAGCAGCTCGAACACGATCAGGCCGCAAGCGACGATGAACGTGACGATGCCCAGCGGCAGCGTGAACAGCTTGAAGTCCACGAAGATGTTGGTGACCAGGAACTCGTGTGTGAACAGGAAGAAGATCGTCAGCAGCACGTGGCCGGCCATCATGTTGGCGAAGAGTCGGATCGCCAGCGTGAGGGGCCGGATGATGAAGACCGAGAAGAGCTCGATCGGCGTGAGGATCACGTAGATGCCCTTCGGTACTCCGGGCGGGAACAGCGTGTCCTTGAAGTAGCCGAGCTTCTGCTTCTTGATCCCGACGAAGTTGAAGATGATGTACGTCAGCAGCGACAGCGCGGCGGGGATCGCCATCCGGGACGTGACCGGGAAGTTGATGCCCGGGACGATCTCGAGCAGGTTCATGAAGAAGATGAAGAAGAAGAGCGACGCGAGGTAGTTCGCGTACTTAACGCCCTCCGGTCCGATCACATCGACCGCGATCTGGTTGCGGACGAAGCCGTAGGCCGACTCGCCGATCGCTCGGATCCCCCTTGGGACGAGGGGACCGCGTCGGGCGGCGAGCAGGAAGAACGTGATGCACAAGAGCGAGGCAACGATCATCAACAGCGAGACGCGGTTGAGTTCGAAAGGTGTCCCCTCGAACGCGATGGGATCCCACAGGAAGAGATGGAACGGATCCAACTCGATCGCAAGAGTCATGCGTTAGCTCCTCATCCTTACGGCTTCGTCGGTGGTCACTTGCTTCGCGGGATAGGCACGAGCTGCCTCCCACAGAACGAGTACGAGATGGCTGCCTATCAGAGTTAGACCGGTCACTTCGAAGGTCACGATGTCGAGCGCCTGCAGCGCGAGGGCGATCGCCGTGAGCACGGCGAGGCCCAGCGTGAACGCGACCATCCCGGCGGCGAGTAGGAGCTTGGGGTTTTTCTCGGCGACGCCGCCGATGATGCGGGCCGAGAGCCACAGGTTGAGGAGCGTCATGCCGAGCCCGATCGCCCCGGAGAGGGCGTAACCGGAGCCGCCGAAGACCCACAGCGCCGCGATGAGCACGGGAGCCACGAGGAGACCTCGTTTCACGATCCGGCCCACCATCTGCAGTTCGATCACGGCTTCGTGCCCTTCCTCGCCGCCTCTATCTGGCTGCGACTCCGACTGGCGTAATAAACGTGCATGACCCCACCGATCCAACCGACGACCCCACCTACGACCTGGCCCCAGGGGTCGAAGCCGAGCCAGCCTTCCAGCAACTTGCCCAGGAACCAGAAGAGGAACACCGCCCCCGCGAATTCGAAGGCGAGGCTCAGTCCCTTCCCGACCTCGGCGCCCGCGGGGCGGTATCTCTGAGGACGGTTGCTCGCCATCGAGTCACCCCTTAAGCGGTACTGCCGGGGCGCCCCGCCAACCGACCGAGCGCCTGGATCCACTGCTGGGAAGGGCGCCACCCTAACCCATTTTCCGAGCTTGTGAAAGTTTTCACAAGCCCCCTTCCGGAGCCGCTTTTGAGGACCTCCGCCCACCCCTACGGTGGGTTCAGCGGCCGAGACGACCGGGCGCGGGGAGCCCGCGCCGGACTCCGCCCTCTACACCCACCAGAGAGGTCGGCAAGAGTGCTGAATCGTGTGACGACGATCACGGCGCGATCACGCCTGAGCAGATCCCCTGTCGGGATGCAACGCGATGCGGAATACCTCCGCTTGGCGGCCCAACAGCTCGGTTTGATCACGAGAAGGCAACTCCTCATGCTCGGTCTCACGGAGAGGATGATCGACATCCGCATCGCACGCGGGGCCCTGGTCGTCGTTCATCCCGGCGTCTATCGAGTTGCCGGCGTCCCGGTCACGTGGGAGCAAAGACTCCTTGCGGCGTGTTTCTGGGCCGGGCGAGACGGCGCGGCCTCGTTCCGAGCCGCCGGGAAGCTGTGGGAGTTCGATGCGGTTCCGGTCGGGTTCGTAGAGATCTCGGCCACTCGCAAGTTGGACGACCGCCGCGTTCACGTCCACCGGTTGAACCTCGCGGCGCACGAGGTGACGAGGCGCCGCGGCATCCCCGTCACCGATCCAACGCGGACGCTCCTCGATCTAGGCGCGGTCCTTCCCATCAACGATCTTGAAGCTGCGTTAGAGAGCGCGCTCCGAAAGAAGCTCACTCGTCTCCCCCTCTTGTTGGAACGTTTCGATTCGTGGACGCGGCCGGGTCGGCGTGGCGCCGGCAAGTGGCGACGACTTCTCGAGATCCGAGATCCGGGACAGCCACCAACCGCCAGCTATCTGGAGACTCTGATGTCCCAGCTAGCACGCGAATACGACCTCGGTGAGCTCCAACGTCAATACGTCGTGCGGGATGCGACGGGTCGCTTCGTGGCCCGGCTCGACTTCGCACTGCCCGAGATCCGCTTTGGTATCGAGACCAACGGAGGCGATCCGCACCTCGGTCGTAAACCGTGGGAAGGCGACCAACAACGGGGCAACAACTTCATCCTGGTCGATTGGGACGTGCTCAACTTTCCGTGGAGCCGCATCACGAAGGACCGCGCGGGCGTTGCGCGCGAGGTTCAGGAGACAGTGAGGATGCTCACCCACCTCAGAGGTGGGCACAGAGGCTCAAACGCGGGCTAGGGGCGGGTGCGGTCTTGGAACGCCTTGGTCAAGACCGGGAAGAGCGTGTAGAGCACCAGAGCTGCGACGGCCACGGGCAACACGAAGATCAGGTTGGTCCGGCCCAGGATCGAGAACGACAGTGCGGCCCCCGCGGCGAGCGCCGACCACACGTACATCACGATGACCGCTTGTCGGTGGCCGTGGCCAAGGTCCATGAGTCGGTGATGCAGGTGCTCCTTGTCGGCGTGGAAGACGCTCCTCCTCTTCCGCGCCCTCCGGATGATCGCGAGCAACGCGTCGAGGATCGGCAACGCGACGACCGACAACGGGATCAGCAGCGGGGCGTACTGCAGGAACGCAGCCGAGGTCGAATCCGATTCGAGCGGGACCGCCGGCGCGCCCTGGATGCCCGCGATCGTTGCGGCCCCCAGGACGAGGCCGAGCGTCATGCTCCCCGAGTCCCCCATGAAGATCCGTGCGGGATGGAAGTTGTGCCGGAGGAAGCCGAGGGCGGCACCCACGACGATGATCGCGATGATCGGCGCCGCCGACGCGGCCCCGATACCCCCGAGCCGGTACGTGTAGACGAAGAAGGCCGAACCGGAGATGGCGACGATGCCGGCGGCGAGCCCGTCGAGCCCGTCGATCAGGTTCACCGCGTTGATCATCAACACGAGCCACGCGACCGTCACGAGCACGGACACGTCCTGACCCAACGCGTACACGTCGCCGTTCGGCAGGAACAACTGGTTCATACGGAGACCGGAGAGGAACAGGATGCCCGAGGCGAACACCTGACCGGCGAGCTTCACCGGCGCCGGCAACGCGTGCATGTCGTCGACCGCGCCCAGAGCGAAGATCACGACGCCCGCGGCCAGGATGCCGATCGGAGCGGACGTCTGCGTCAGGATCTCGCGGAACGTCGCATCCTCGGGGCTCATCGCGGGGATGAACATCGCCGCGATCCCGGCCCCCACCAACCCGACGAAGATCGCGAGCCCACCGAGCGTCGGCGTCGGCTTCGCGTGCACCTTGCGATCGTTCGGGTGGTCGATCGCACCGATCTTGACCGACAGCCACACCACCCCCGGCGTGGCCGCGAACGCGAGCACTCCCGCGATCAGGCCAAGGATCAGGTACGGGGTCACGGTTCTCCTCAGACGACGTCGGGGTAGGGGCGGAACCGGTCGGTGAGTTCCTTAACCGCGGAACGCACCGATGTCTTGGTCGATTCCGACTCGTCTTTGAGCGTCTTCGCGATCAGGCGAGCAACCTTTCGGACGTCGTCCTCCTTCATCCCCGTCGTGGTGACCGCCGGCGTCCCGATGCGCAGACCCGAGGCGATGAACGGTTTCTCCGGGTCGTACGGGATCGCGTTCTTGTTCACCGTGATACCGACGTCGTCGAGACGAGCCTCGGCTACCTTGCCGGTCAGACCCACGGGACGCAGGTCGACGAGCATGAGGTGGTTGTCCGTGCCCCCGGAGACGATGCGCAAGCCCTCGTCCGTGAACGTCTCCGCCATCGCCTTGGCGTTGAGAACGATCTGCTCGGCGTAGGCGCGGAACTCATCGGTCGCGGCCTCCGCGAACGCAACCGCCTTCGACGCGATCGAGTGCATCATCGGCCCACCCTGCCAAGCGGGGAAGACGCTCTTGTCGATCGCGGTCGCGTGCTCGGCCTTGCACATGATCATGGCTCCCCGGGGGCCGCGCAGCGTCTTGTGCGTCGTGCACGTCA
The DNA here is from genome assembly GCA_050694015.1 of Actinomycetota bacterium. Lineage (GTDB taxonomy): Bacteria > Actinomycetota > CADDZG01 > CADDZG01 > WHSQ01 > JBOGWY01. Next base: position 6,923 of record JBOGWY010000184.1, read on the forward strand.
CGACGTCGGCGTGCTCGACCGGGTTCGGATGCGCGCCCCCGGCGACGAGACCGATGAAGTGGGCCGCGTCGACCACGAAGATCGCGCCCACCTCGTCCGCGATCGAACGGAACGCGGCGAAGTCCCAGATACGCGAGTACGCCGTGGCACCGGCGACGATAAGCTTGGGACGCTCGCGCAACGCGATGTCGCGCACCTCGTCGAGGTCGATGCGCTCATCTTCCTTGCGCACGCCGTAGCTGACGATCTTGAACATCTTGCCGGTGAAGTTGACGTGCGAGCCGTGCGTCAGGTGACCGCCGTGCGCGAGTTCCATGCCCATGAACGTTTCGCCGGGCTGCATGAACGCGAAGTACGCGGCGGCATTCGCTTGGGCCCCCGCGTGCGGTTGCACGTTCACGTGGTCGGCACCGAAGAGGGACTTCGCCCGCTCGATCGCGAGGTTCTCGACGACGTCGACGTACTCGCAGCCGCCGTAGTAACGCTTGCCGGGATACCCCTCCGCGTATTTGTTCGTCAGCGGTGTGCCGAGCGCGGCGAGCACCGCCGGCGAGGAGAAGTTCTCCGACGCGATCAGCTCGATCTTGGAATTCTCGCGATGGACCTCCGCGAGGATCGCTTCCGCGGCCTCGGGGTCGATCTTCTCGACGGCCTGCCAGTCGGCCCAACCAGGATTGCTCATGTTCGACCCTCACATTCCTCTGTCTCTATCTGACCTATCTGATCGAGCCTGGCCACGTGGCGACCACCTTCGAACGACGTATCCAGGAACACATCCACGATCCGCATCGCGTACGTCTCGGCGACGATGCGGCCCCCGAGTGCCAGAACGTTCGCATCGTTGTGCTCGCGGGCCAGTCGGGCCGTGAACTCGTCGAGACACAGCGCCGCACGCACACCGTGCACCTTGTTGGCGGCGATCTGCTCGCCCTGGCCGCTGCCTCCCATCACGATGCCGGCGTCGGCCTCGCCAGATACCACCGCCCGCCCGACGGCGGCGCAGAACCGAGGGTAATCGACAGTCTCCTCGGAATCCGTACCCAGATCGAGCACATCGTGCCCGCGCTCGATCAGGTGCTTGGCCACGGCGGTTTTCAAGACGAATCCGGCGTGGTCCGAGCCCAGGGCGATCCTCATGAGGGCATCCTAAGGAACGAAGGCCCGCGCGCCCCGTTTTCGCGCTCTGAGCTAGCTTGCTTCGATGGGCGCACACAACGTCCCGGTCGTGGTCGTCACCGGAACGATCGGAGCCGGTAAAACGACGATCGCCGAGCAGGCATCCGAGATCATGCACGCTCGCGGCATCCGTCACGGGCTCCTCGAGGCCGACTGGCTACAGGGTGTCTACCCGGCCCCCGAAGACGACCCCTTCAACACCCGATTCGTCATGAAAAACATCACCCAGTTCTGGCGCAACTATCTCGACGAGGGGATCACCAAGGCGATCGTCACGATGACGCTCGAGACGATCGAGGAACGAGATGCCCTCCTCGCGGCGCTGGGCCACCCACCCGTGACGATCGCGCGTTTGGAGGCCTCCCTAAAGGTGTGCGAGAAGCGCATCCGAGCGCGGGAGTTCGGTTACTTGCGCGAGCCGTTCCTGAAGAAGACGGGATGGCTGGCCGAGGAGATGCGGCGCCTCGACATCGGCGACATCGTGCTGACGAACGAGGAGGAGCCGCGCCGGGTTGCGACGCGGCTCCTCGAAGAGCTCGGGTGGATCTGAACGCTTAGCCCTCGACCGTGAACTCCGTCGGGACGTCGCTGATGTCGTCGCCCTCACCGTAGCTGGCGACGATGCTGTAGTCGCCCGGCTCGAGGTCGAACTGCAGGGTCACACTGTCGCCCGGACCGAAGGCGTGGGTGCCCCCGAAGAACTGCACCGGAGCCTCGCCCTTCTGGCCGGAGCCGAACCACTTGTCCAGATCGTCGAGCGAGTTGCCCTCGGGGATCTGCACGACGTAAACCTCGCCTGGGATCTTGTCCTCGTTCGTAACCTCGAGGAACGACTCGCCGGCGGGAAGCTCGGGGGCTTCCACCCCTTCCTTCGTCATCGCGACGGACGCGGTGGGCGCGATCGGCTCGGCGGCGTCGCCGGCCGCGACCTCGAACGTCTGCGCCATCCCGTGCGCTACGTGCGGCTGACCCTTCGGGTCGGGCATGAAGCACAGGAGAACGTAGGTGCCTTCCTCGAGATCCAAGGCGATGCCGGCGTTCTGCCCGGGACTGATCAGCGTCTGGTCGATCGGCGCGTCGTCGAACCAGGCCGGCGGCGGGCCCTGCTCGCCCTTCGCGATGAACGCCTGGACGTCCTCGAGCGTCTTGCCCTCACCGAGCTTGCCGACGATCGCGTGATGGAACTGCTCGCCCACGTTGTCGAAGTTCAGCAACGCCGGGCCTGCCGTTACCTCACCGTCGACCGCGAAGGCGTAGTCCTGCATCGTGATGTCGAGCATGTTGGTCGCCGACTGCTCGGTATCGGAGCCTGCATCGGTGTTGCCGTCGGCGGCCTGCGAGTTTCCACCGCATGCTGCTGCCATTGCGGCCATAACGAGCGCGGCCGCGTACAAACGTCGCTTCAAAGGGATCCTCCTCAGGAGATGAACTGGCTGCGTCAGGCTAAGCGCGCTCCGCGTTCTAGTGGCCCGGTTAAGCGAAAAAAGGGGCCGGTTTCGCAAAATGCGTAGGCCTACGGGCGCAATCGGCCCCAAACGGGACTAATCGACGCGCAGCCACTCAAGTATCAAGCGCGTGAGCTCGTCGGGCCGTTCGAGCTGGACGAAGTGCCCCGATCCGTCGACGAGCTCACGGCGATACTCCCCGTCGTAATGCTGCGGTTCGTTCCGAGAGATCGCTTGTGCGGGATCGTCCGCCCCGTAGACGACGAGCGTGGGTACCGAGATCGCCTGCGTCACGCGTTCGAAGAACTCGGGTTTCCTAGTGGGGACGCGCACCAAACCTCTGTAATAGGCGAGCGCAGCCTCGACCACGCCGGGCTCGTTGAGCGTCTTCTTGACGTCGACGACGTGGTCACGATCGACGGGTTGACTCGACCAGTGTTGCCACAGGTAATCGACGAGCGCGAAGTCGTCGTGTCGTAGCGCGAACTCTCCGAAGCCTTCGAGTTGAAAAAGCCAGATGTGGAACGCGTAGTGAAGCTGTTCCGGCAGCTTGAAGATGTCCACCGCCGTTGCCGGATGACCCGCGCCGATCGATACCGCGCGTCGGACCACGTCCGGGTACAGGGCGGCCACGTTCAAGGTTGCGAGCGCGCCCCAGTCGTGACCGACGACGTAGGAGGGTTCGCCGGCAAGCGTATCCACGAGCGCTCTGATGTCCTCCGTAACGTCCGCGGTGTCGAACGGTTGGGAAGGGATCTCGGTCGGGGCATACCCGCGCATGAACGGAGCGACGGCACGGAACCCGGCGCCGGCGATGTCCGGGATTAGATGTTTCCACGTCCACGCGTTGTCGGGGAAGCCGTGCAGGAGGAGGACGAGGGGGCCGGTCCCAGCTTCGAGGAAGTGGAACGTGATCCCGTTCGCGTCGACGCGACCCTCACGTATCGACGCCGTCATCGCGATGCGCTCTCCGCGGCGACCGCGTGTGCCTTCCAGTGATCCCGGAGATGCGGTACCAATTCGTC
>JBOGWY010000185.1:0-4030 GCA_050694015.1 Actinomycetota bacterium
GAAGAGCAGAGCGGCGACGATCCACGTCGCCCACAGACCGATCAGGTCGGAAGTGGGCCGGGCCATCAGCGCCCCGAAGATCCCGCCCGCGCGCTGCAGGCGTCCGAGCGGTGCCGACAGAGGACGGTTCAACCGGGCCAGGTGCACCATCATCGACAGCGCGAAGACAACGACGCTCGACCCGATCAGGATCCTCATGCCGTGGCTGCGGACCCGCGGGATGAGTAGCGCGGCCCCCGCGATCAGCAGTAGAACCGGGAGCAGGATCACGAGGCGACCGATCATCAGCGTGCCGAGGTAGCGGATCGCGTTGCCGACAGGGCCCGCACCGTGGCTGTAGACGCCGAGTCCGGCGATCACCGCGACGAACGCGATCAGGCCGCCCCATGCCTCGGGCGGGGCGGTCTTGACGTGGACGGCTCCCCACCGGGCCGCTTCCAGGACCGGATTCGGCCCCTTCTTCTTCCCTCTCGGGCGCCCTCCGGCCCCGCGCCGGGACGCCGGTTTCCTCCCCCGGGCCGGCGGACGACGGCGGGCAGGCTGAGGCCGGCGCCTCTTGGACGGCGCGCGGCGACGCGTACGTGTGGCCAACCCCGTTCCTCCTGTGACACCCGGTCCGATAGGGGTCACAACTCTAACAATAGTTAACAGAAAACACAGCCTTTTCACGGGATTCGCGTTCTAAGCCCCCGCACCCGGCTATATCCCGGGTACAAGCGCTCAGAATGTGTGCGCGGGGCTAGATGGCTTGGTGGTTGCGGCGGTGGTTGCGGCGGACCCGCTCGCAGCCGGAGAACTTGTCGCGCCGGGTGTCGGACAGGCACGTGTCGGTACCGGCACCTGCGGCGAAGATGTTGGCCCCATCCGAGCCGTGGAGGACGTCGTTCCCCGCCCCGCCGCCGAGCGTGTCGTTCCCGGCACCACCTTCGAGGTCGTCGGCTCCGCCACCGGCGTCGATACGGTCACTACCTCCGCCCGCATCGACGTCGTCGCGACCCGCGGCCGACTTGATCCGATCGGAGCTGCCGCCCGACGTCACCCGATCGTTGCCTCCTCCGGCGTCGATGACGTAGCGGCCCGGAGTCGTTCCTTGCGCGAGCGCGACGCGCGGAGACGACGTCGGGGTGTAGACGCGGATCACGTCGTTGCCGTCACCGGCCAGCAGGTTTGGACTCAAAGCTCCGGGATCCGTCGGGATCGAGATCGTGTCGGCGCCTCCCCCACCGAGGACGCGCACGGTGATCGGAAGCGACGCGTTCTCGAACTCGAGCGTGATCTGGTCGTTACCGGTGCCTGCGTCGACGGTCAATCCGCTCGTGTTCTCGTCGATGATGCCGGTGATCGTGTCGTCGCCGGGCCCGGCCTCGATCGTTCCGTCGTTCGCCGAGAGGGTGTCGTCGCCCGAGGTCCCACAGGTCTCAACGCCGGGATCGCACAGCGTGCGGTCGTTCGGGCCCGGCTCGAGCGCGACCTCGTGGACCATCCCGTTCTGGTTCGTGACGATCCACGCATGCCCGGTGGTCGCGTCGATGTCGACGCCGGACATCCCGCTGATACCGAGGCCCTCAACGGAGAAGTCACGGACGAAACCGCCTGTCGGGGTGAGCTCTCGCACGAAGAGTTGGTCCGAGCTGACCACGAACAGGTTCCCGGTGATCGGCGATACCGCGACGTCGCCGAAGAAGACGCCGAAGGTGGGCGTCCCGGTCGGAGCGACCGGGAACTGATTCAGATCGGTGCCGGACGCCGGATCGCGCTCGATGATCACGTCGCCGGAGTAGTCCACGAGGAAGATCGAGTTCCTGGAGGGGTGATACGCACCGCCGACGAAAGTCCCGGTCGGGAAGTCGAGCTGTCCGGTCACCACACCCGAGCGGTTGACGCCGAAGACCTGCTGAGCCGACTCTCCGTTCGTGACGAAGAGATCGCCGGCGGCCACGGTCCCCGTACCGAGCGGGAAAGCCTCGTCGGCGATGTCGATGTCGAAGTCGTTGGAAGAGGGACCGGGGCGCGTGACCTGGTTCAGGGCGAGGCCGCCGGGCGAGAACTCACGGATCGTGTCGCCGAACGACGCGTAGACCCACACCGAGCCGACCCCTCCTTCCGCCCCGACGGCGACGAGGAATGGCAGTCCCGTGTCGAAGCTCGAGACGAGGCGCGCCGCCGCCGCGGGGGTCGCGGCCCCCGCGAGTAGCCCGGCGGTCATCACGACCGTCACGCAGATCGAAAGAAGCTTGTGCACCCGCGGAACCCCTCTCGGCAAGAGGCTGTCGCCTCCACGATGGCAAAGCGAGCCCGGCCGAACAAGGGGGTTGGCGGCGCAACGCGTTCTCTGGAGCGTGAGCCGTCCACAGACGGTTCAGGGCGCTCAAAACGCGAACTTGGCTGCAACTTGGGGGGTGGATGCGGTGTCATACATAAAGCCATGGCACGACGAGACCGGGACGCAGAGTTCAAGGCCTTCTATTTCGCGGAGGCCACCAAGCTGAGGCGCCTCGCGCTGTTCATGACGGGCGACCCGGAGAAGGCGGCCGATCTGAGCCAGGAGGCACTGCTCAAGGCGTACCGGGCGTGGAACCGGATCAAGGACGGCGACCCGGGGCCGTACGTGAGGCGGATCCTCGTCAACCTGTGTCGTAACGAGTACCGGCGGCGGGCGCTCGAACTGCGCAAGCCGCAGCACGCACCCGGAGACGTTGCGAGCCGGGACTGGCAGGTCGACGAGTCGCTGCGGGTGGCCGAGGCGCTCAAGGTGCTCTCGCCGATCCGCAAGGCGACGGTGGTCCTCCGCTTCTACGAGGACATGCCCGAAGCGCAGATCGCCGAGTTCCTCGACCGGCCGCTGAACACCGTCAAGTCCGATCTCAGGCGCGCGCTGCTGGCGCTGCGCCCGCTGCTCGAAGAGGGAGCGACGACGACATGAATCCGGAGGACAGGATGAGGGACCTGATGCGAGGCGCCGCCGGCGCCGAGCGTCCGAGCGAAGCCGAATGGGATGCCTTCGTCGGACGCGCGCACCGCTCGCTGGTTGTGCACCGCGCCCTGTCGGTCGCCGCAGTGGTGGTCGTACTGGCGCTCGGTGCGATCGGGGGCGGTGCGGTCGTGAACGCGACGAGGACCGACGACAACATCGACACCGTGACGAGCCCGACCGAAACCGAGACCGACGGTGAAGTCGTGCCGGGCCCGACCGAGAGCGCATCGGAGCCGGCCCCCGACGCGACCGAGGAACCCGTGCCCGAACGCGCGCTCGAGCTGTGGGTCGTCGATCAAGACGGTTATCTGGTGCCGTTCTACGGCCCCGTTCCGGACACCGAAGGGATCGGCGCGGCAACGATCTCGACGCTCCTAGAGGACTTCGGCGGCACCGAAGTCGTCACGGGCAATAACGAGCACTACACGTCCGCCATCCCCCGCGGCACAACGCTGCTCGGCTTGAACATCTCCGACGGGATCGCGACGGCCGACTTCAGCGAGGAGTTCGCTGCTCCCGGAGGCTCGATGGGGGAACGCGTTCGCCTCGCGCAGGTCGTCTACACGCTGACCCAGTTCCCGACGGTCGGGGCCGTGAACTTCCGGATCGAAGGAAGCCCCGTGACGGAGTTCGGGAGCCACGGGCTGGTGCTCGATGCGCCGCAGAAACGGAAGGACTACGAAGACCTACGTGCCCCGATCGTCGTCGACTCGCCCGTGCCGTACGAGGTCGTCGATACGACCTTTACCGTCATGGGCACGGCCAACGTCTTCGAGGCGAACGTCAGCTACCGGATCCTCGACGGTGACGGGAACGAGATCGAGTACCGGGCTCTCGACGCCAACGGGAACGAGGTCGATCCCGGCTTTACGACGGCAACATGCGGGTCGGGGTGCCGAGGCAAGTTCTCGTTCACGATCGACCTGATCCAGGACACCGACTTCGTGATGCTTCAGGTGTTCCAGGCATCGGCCGAGGACGGCTCGCCGATGGACCTGGTGGAGGTACCGCTCTCCATCGACCCGTCAGCTAGACCTTAGGTCGTCTGCCCACCTC
>JBOGWY010000186.1:0-6511 GCA_050694015.1 Actinomycetota bacterium
ACCTTCGGGTGCATGTTCGCCCCCGACCAGGACGCGGTGGCGAGCGAACTCCTGCGCGTTACGAAGCCGGGCGGCAAGATCGGCATGGCCAACTTCCCCGCCGACAGCCTCGCCGGAGGGTTCTTCCGTTCGGCCGCCCGCTACCAGATCCCACCGCGCGGCGTTAAGCCCGCGACGAACTGGGGCACGAAAGAGTGGCTCGAGACGACCTTCGGTCCGCACGCGTCGAACATCGAGATCGTCCGCAAGGCCGTCATGCTCCGCTACCAGAGCGCGCAGCACTGGCTCGACTTCTTCACGAAGTGGTTCGGCCCGATCGGGACCGTCTACGAGAAGCTGAACGATGCCAAGAAGGAGCGCTTCGGCAACGACCTGAAGCAGCTCGTGATCGACGCCAACATCTCCGGCGACGACACGATCGTGGCACCCGTCTACTACTCGCAGGTCATCATCACGAAGAGCAACGCATGATCAAGATCGGCACCGGCGGGACGCTGGGTCCGCCCGCGAACGCAGTAGCGAGCCGCAGCAAGAAGATCGAGGACGCCGGCTTCGACCTCATCACGTGGCCCGACCACCTGATGGGATGGCTGCCGGAATCGCTGTGGTCACCGGACATCTCGAAGCTCGCGGCGATGAGCCCGAGCAAGAGCCCGCACGTGTTCCTCGACTCGGTCGCGTGCATCGCGGCCGCGTCGACGTCGACTGAGAAGGTGCAGCTCGGTACCTGCGTGACCGATCCGATCCGCCGTCACCCGGCCGTGCTCGCTAACGAGTTCCTCACGCTGCACCACATGAGCCAGGGCCGCGCGATCCTCGGCATCGGCGCCGGCGAGGGCGAGAACACGATCCCCTACGGGATGAGCTTCGACTACCAGGTTTCGAAGATGAAAGAGGCCATCGAGGTCGTGAAGCTGTTGTGGGGCGCCGAGGAGTCGGTGAACTACGAAGGTCGCTTCTTCAACCTGAAGGGAGCCGTGCTCGGCCTCGGCCCCTACGAGGGCACGTTCCCGCCGATCTGGGTCGGCGCGCACGGCAAGAAGATGTGTCAGATCACCGGTGAGCTCGGCGACGGGTGGATCCCCGTGATGATGCCGATCGATACCTACAACGAGCGTCTCTCGTGGATCAACGACGCTCGCCGGGCCGCCGGAAGGACTGACGAGCCGTTCGAAGTCGCGGTGCGCGCGTACTGTGTGCCGCACGAGGACCACGAGACGGCGCACCGTCTGATGAACCACCCGCTCATCAAGGGTCTCGTCCTGTCGCTGCCGGACTGGATGTACAAGCTGTACGGCTCCGAGCACCCGATGGGCGACGGTTTCCACGGGCTGCGCGAGTACATCCCGTCGGGCATCACCCGTGACGACGCACTCGAGATGATCGATCGCATCCCGTTCGAGCTCGTGCACGACTACATCGCGCACGGGAGCCCCGACGACATGATCGCCACGATGGAGCCCTACGTGGAGGCCGGTGCCACGAGCATCGTGCTCCACAACATGGCGTTCCTCGCCGATCCGGGCATCGCCCGCAAGGCGTTCAAGTTGATCGCCGAGACCGCGCAGGAAGCCCACCGTCACTTCGACGACCGGGTCATCAGCCTTGAGGAGGCCTTCGTAGCATGAAGAAGCTCGCCGTCGCGCTGACGCTCGTCGCGTCCCTACTGCCCGCAATCGCGAGCATGCCCGGCGCACAAGCTGCACCCGCCGGGTTTCAGATCTCGACGGTGATCACCGGCCTCAACATCCCGACCGGCGCGGCGTTCGCGAATGACGGACGCGTCTTCATCGCCGAGAAGCACGGCCTGATCAAGGTCTACGACAACATCAACGACACGACGCCCACGATCTTCGCCGACCTGTCGACGAACGTGTACAGCTTCTCCGATCGCGGGCTCCTCGGGATCGAGCTACACCCCGATTTCCCCTCGACCCCTTACGTCTACGCGCTGTATACCTACGACGCGGTGATCGGCGGGACCGCACCGCGCTGGGGAACGCCGGGCGTCCTCTCAGATCCCTGTCCCACGCCTCCGGGACCCATGACCGATGGTTGCGTCGCGAGCGCCCGTCTCTCGCGTCTCACCGCCGTCGGCGATCAGATGAGCGAAGAAACGGTCCTAATCGAGGACTGGTGCGGCCAGTCCCCGAGCCACACGATCGGGACGGTCACGTTCGGCCCCGACGGTGCGCTATACGTCGGGGGAGGAGACGGAGCAAAGCCGACCGACTGGGGTCAATTCGGGAACCCCCTCAACCCTTGTGGAGACCCACCTGGCGGCGTCGGCGCCGTCCTTACCCCTCCGACCGCCGAAGGCGGTTCGTTCCGTGCCCAGGACCTCCGTACATCAGGTGATCCCGTGGGTCTCGACGGGACGATCATCCGCGTCGATCCGATCACCGGCGAGGGCATGCCGGACAACCCATTCGCGTCCAGCCCGGATCCGAACGAACGCCGCATCATCGCCTACGGCATGCGGAACCCGTATCGGTTCACGTTCCGGCCCGGGACGCACGAGATCTACGTCGGCGACGTCGGCGAGAACCGCGTCGAGGAGATCGACCGCGTGATGAACGCCCGCGACTCCTTCGTCGAGAACTTCGGATGGCCGTGCTACGAGGGATCTCCGCGCCACGGCCCATTCGATCACCGCGACTTCAATATCTGCGAGCAGATGTATGGGCAGCCGATCGCAACGGCTCCGTTCTTCGAGTACGGCCACGCCCTGTCGGTCTATCCCGGCGACCCGTGCCCCACCGGAGGTGGCGTGTTGAGTGCGATCGGGTTCTACCGGAACGGCGAGTACCCCGATACGTACAACGGTGCGCTCTTCTTCGGCGACTACGCACGCGGCTGCATCTGGGTCATGTTCCAGGACCGCAACGGACGCGTCGATACCAGCACCACGACGGTGTTCGAGAACCAGAACGTCGGCGCGCCGGTCGACTTCGAGATCGGGCCCAACGGCGACATCTTCTTCGTCGACGTCTGGGGCCGACTCCGCCGCATCCAGTACTTCTCGAGCAACCAACCGCCCACGGCGGACATCGTCGCCGACGTGACGTCGGGACCGGCGCCGCTGACGGTCAACTTCGACGGCTCCGGTTCGACCGATCCGGAGAACGGCGCCCTGACCTACGAGTGGGACCTCGACGGCGACACCGAGTTCGACGACGCCACCGACGCGCTCGCTTCCCACACCTACACCGGTGGGGAGGTCACCGCCTCGCTGCGCGTAACCGATCCCGAAGGATCGCGCCATACCACCGCGGTCACCATCAGTGCGGGCAACAACGCTCCCGTGCCGACGATCGCCGCTCCGGCGACGGGGTTCCAGTGGCGTGTCGGCGAGCAGATCATCTTCTCGGGTGGTGCCACCGACGCGGAGGACGGGACCCTTCCCGCCCAGGCGCTGGACTGGCAGGTCATCCTGCAGCACTGCCCGGACGAGGTCTGTCACGAGCATCCATTACAGGATTTCGCCGGCGTCGCTAGCGGGTCGCTGGCGGCTGCCGATCACGAGTACCCGAGCCATCTCGAGATAAGGCTGACGGCGACCGACTCCGTCGGCCTGTCTTCCACAACCAGCATCGACGTCTTCCCCGAAACCGTGGACATAACGCTGGACACGGTGCCCCAGGGTCTGCATCTCGAAGCCGGTGCTTTCGGTGGCGCCAGTCCGTTCAGCCAAACCGCGATCGTCGGGTCGTCGGTCGCGCTTGCGGCTCCGGAACTCCAGACCTTGAACGGGGATCCGTACCAGTTCGAGTCGTGGTCCGACGGCGGCGAGATGAACCACCAGATCGTCGTCGGGAGCGCACCGGCGACCTACACGGCGACGTACGGCATCGCAGAACTGATCGGCGTATCGATCGGAGCACGCGGCTTCGAACCGAAGAATGTGACCGGTCCCTTCCCGCGCATCGTCCGGTGGACCAACGACCACACCGCTCCTCACAGCGTCGTCGACACGACGCAGCTCAATCTGTACGACTCGGGTTCGCTGGCACCCGGCGCTCGCTTCTCGTACGAGTTCTACGCGGCCGGTCGTTATACGTACAGGTCCACGCTTGATCCCACCACCAGTCCCTACACGGGATCGGTGAGCATCCCGATGGCCGCCGACAGGACGACAGGAGCGGTCGGTACGCCGTTCGAGCTCTCGTGGGCGTCGATCGATGCTCCCGCGGGATTCGTCTACGACGTCCAGATCATGCAGCCGGGTTCCTCGTTCCTGATATGGCGGCGCGGCGAGACGCTGCGCGGCGCGACGTTCGTCCCGAACGTGGCCGGCACGTATCGCTTCCACGCCCGCCTCCGTCAAGACGGCGGCCGCGCGACGACGTTCTCGGTGCCGCTCGAACTCACGGTCACGCCATGACGGAGGCGATCACTCCGCTCCCTCACGGCACCGAGGCGAAGCTCGATAAGGAGGCGTACGGCAACTACAAGATCGCGATGCGCTTCGGCGAGGCGATCTCGGGATGGGACGACCCCAAGTTCGTTGCCGCTCCGGACGCGACCCACATGCGCGGCGACGATTACGTCGTCGGCGTGTCCTACCGAGGCCTTACCCGCGCGTATCCGCTCTGGATCGTCGACCACTACCACGTCGTCAACGACATCTACGAGGGCGAACGCGTGATGTTCGTCAGTTGCGAGCGGTGTCAGTCGGGCGCGGCCTTCGTCGCCGCGGTCGAGGGCAACCCGGGTCGCGAGCCGTTGTTCCGCTCGGTCGGATTCGTGAACGCGACGCTCCTGCTGAAGGACCTGCGGAGCGGCAGTCACTGGATCCACTACTCCGGCGCCGGGCTCGACCGCAAAGCGGCCGGCGTGCGCCTGCCGTGGATCCCGGCCTTCCACATGGAATGGGCCGACTGGGTCGCGCTCCATCCCGAGACCGAGGTCATGGTCGCGCCCGAGGACCCGATCCACCCCGACGCCCGGCACGGACACGGCCGCGAGGAGTTCTTCGGCCGCCCCGGCATGGAGCCCGGGTTCATCTCGACCATCGTCGGGCCCGTCGACGACACCTATCCCGAGAACGAGATGGTGCTCGGACTCGCCGCTGGGGAGGGCGGGGACTATGTGGGCTGGTCGGCGTTCCCGATCCGTGAGGTGCACCGGCACGGCGGCGTCGCCTATGAAGGCGACACCGTCATCTTCGCCGGTCCCAAGCCCGACGGCATCACGATGTCGGCGTTCCAGAGCGACGGGCTGACGTTCAGTCGCAACGGCAAGGCGTTCCACGACGAGGAGACCGGCAGCACGTGGACCATCGAGGGCATCGCGATCGACGGCTCCCGCAGGGGCGATCACCTGACCCCGGTGCCCTGGTTCTACGTGCGCTGGCACGCGTGGATCTACTTCCACCGCGACACGAAGCTGTTCGTCTCCGACAAGCCGCGCCGGCGCTACACCGCGGGCCGGGAGGACACCTGGGCGCGCTTCGAGCCGCTGCTCAACCGACTGGCGGAATCCGGCCGTGAGATCGCCATCGGCGAGCCGCCGGTCAGTCAGCGGAGGCCGCGCGAGAGCGTCACCAGCATCACCGCCTACATCGACGGTGACAAGGTCCACCTCCACGAGTTCGCAAGCGAGGCCGCCGCGAAGGACTACGACGCGTTCAGCGGAACGACCTCGGGGTACCCATTGCGCCCCCGGGCGATCGACGCAAGGACGCGCCGCGTGGGCCGCATCGTCTTCGAGTCGGATCCCGAAGCGCACGAGCGCTACCTCGATCCGGCGAGCATCATCCCGCTGCCCCCGTCGGTCGTGCCGTGGGCGAAGGTTCTCACCGCGGAGCTGCCGGCCGAGACCGGCACGGCGGCCTCGCACGAGGCCCCGGGCTTCGTCGAGGTCGTAAGAGCGCTGCGTCTCTCGGGCTTCGAGATCATCGACATCGGTTTCGTGACCGCGTCGCAGCTACGCGTGGGGTGCGAGAACGCGATCGCGCTCACCATCGACGCGGAACGTTTCTTGCTCTATCGCTTCGTCGACGACGACGCTGCGGGTGCATATGCAGACGAGGCGGCTCACGCGCTAGCGATCGGTCCGTTCGTCCTGCGCTCGACGCCCGAAACGATGTACCTCCACCAGGGGGCGGAGATCATCTACGCCGGTGACGAGCACGTCCTGTGGTCACCACTCTTCGACAACCCCAAGTTCACCAAGACGCTTCAACGGCTCGCAGACGAGATAAGGGAAAGGAGAACGAAGTGACGAGGGAAGAGATCGAGAAGGACATCCGTAACTTCATCATCGAGGAAGTGCTGGAGGAGAGCGACAGCCAGGACCTGCCAGAGGACATCCCACTTCTGTCCGGCGTGCTCGACAGCTTCGGGCTGATGTCTCTGCTGAGCTTCCTCGAGGACCGTTACGACCTCGTGATCAACAACAACCAGGTCGTGGCACAGAACTTCGAGTCGATCCGCGCCCTGACGGTCTTCATCTCCTCAAAGCTCGAGGAGAAGGAAGCCGGCGTTGCAGCAACTGCTTAGCGCTAAAG
>JBOGWY010000187.1:0-5942 GCA_050694015.1 Actinomycetota bacterium
GGACAGGACGAGGCGGTCGCGGTGGTGTCGCGCGCAGTGCGGCGCAATCGCGTCGGCCTGCGCGATCCGAAGCGCCCGATCGGCTCGTTCATCTTCCTCGGGCCGACCGGGGTCGGAAAGACCGAGCTGGCGCGGGCGCTCGCCGGGTTCATGTTCGACGACGAGCGCGCGATGGTCCGCATCGACATGTCGGAATACATGGAGAAGCACTCGGTGAGCCGCCTCGTCGGCGCGCCGCCGGGCTACGTCGGTTACGACGAGGGCGGTCAGCTCACCGAAGCGATCCGGCGCCGTCCGTACGCGGTCATCCTGCTCGACGAGATCGAAAAGGCGCATCCGGACGTGTTCAACGTGTTGCTACAGATCCTCGACGATGGTCGTCTGACCGACGGACAAGGCCGCGTCGTCGACTTCAAGAACGCGGTCGTGATCATGACGTCGAACCTCGGCTCCCAGTGGATCCTGAACGCCGACGAGAGCGCCGAGAGTATGGAAGAGAAGGTCATGACAACGGTGCGGGACCATTTCAAGCCCGAGTTCCTGAATCGCGTCGACGAGATCATCGTCTTCCACCGCTTGGCGAAGGATCAGCTCGCGAAGATCGTCGACATCCAGCTCGGGACGCTGATCGAGCGACTAGCAGAACGCAACATCACGCTCGAATTGACCGCCGACGCCCGTGCCTACCTCGCGGACAGGGGCTACGACCCCATCTACGGCGCCCGGCCTCTGAAGCGCTTGATCCAGCGCGAGATCGAGAACGAGCTCGCTCTGAAGCTGCTCGACGGGACCTTCCGAGAGGGCGAGACTGTCACGGTGAATGCCACCGCGGACGGACTCAGCTTCGCCTCCTCGGGGACCCCGGCGGCTGCCTGACGCCCTCTTAACCGACCGGCGACTTCTCCGGCGGAACCCCGCGTTCCGCCGGCTGTTCCTCGCGCGCGTCGTCTCGAACGTGGGCGACATGGTCGCGCTGACGGCCCTGCTCCTGTACGTGGAGGCGACGGTCGGAGAGGGTGTCGCGGTCAGCGCGTTGCTGCTGGCTCAGGCGATCCCGAACGGTCTGCTCGGCCCGATCGTCGGCACCGTCGCCGATCGCGTCGACCACCGCACGTTGATGATCATCTCCGACGCCGGCCGCATCGTGATCTTCGTGATCATGGCTGCAACGTTGCCTCCGCTCGCCGTTCTGCTGGTGCTGTTCGTGCTCGCCGGAGTGCTCGAGGCACTGTTCCGACCGGCCGGCAGATCCGCGATCCCCGTCCTGGTCGAGCCCCACGAGCTCATGACGGCGAACTCCTGGTTCGGGGTCGGGATGACTACCGGCGCCGCGATAGGTCCTCTGATCGGGGGTGTGCTGGTCGCGCAGGTGGGCGTCGGCGGCGCGCTGTACGTGAATGCCGGGACGTTCCTTCTGTCGATCGCGTTCCTGATGCGCGTGCCCTCGTTGCCCCCCGAAGAGACTGAGGGGGAAGAACGACTTGGGTTTCTGGCCACGACGCGCGAAGGTCTCGCGTTCGCACGCCGCGACGTTCTGATGCGGGCCGTCATCCTCGGGCTGGTGCTGGGCGTCGCCGCCGGGGGCCTGGACAACGTCGCTCTCGTCTTCATGGCGACCGACGTATTCGACGCCGAAGCGATCGGTTACGGCGTGTTGAGCGGTGCCTTCGGCATCGGGATGATCGCGGCGACGATGTACCTCGTTCGCTACAACCGGCCGGGGACGGCAGCCGCCTTGTTCATCATCGGGTGGTTCGGCACCGCCCTCGGGAACTTCGGCGTCGGTGTCGCCCCGGTTATCGGGCTCGCGGTCGCCGCTCAGCTGATCGGGGGCTGGGCCAACGGGATCTCGGTGGTAGCGAGCGACACCCTGCTACAGGAGAACGTGCCGCGGTCGATGATGGGACGCGCGTTCGGGGTAGCGGGGTCGGCTCCGTACATCGGGATGCTGATCGCCTACGGCTCCGGCGGTTTCCTCGTCGACGGGGTCGGCCCGCGAGGAACGTTCATCGTTTCGGGCGTCGCGACGCTGCTGATCGCCTTCGCGGTGTGGGCGATGCTGAACAAGGCGACGTCCGGACGTCAGTCCGCCTCGCAGTCCTGACGCCGGGAGTCGTCGGGATCCCGGACGCAACGATCGCGGCCCCCACCGCCGTTCAGCGCGTCGGCTCCGTTGTTCCCGTTGAGGCGGTCGTCACCGCCGCCGCCGAACAGCTCGTCGTTCCCGACGTGACCCAGTAGGCGGTCACGTCCACGCTTCCCGCGCAGGACGTTGTCGCTGCCATCGCCCTCGATCTCGTCGGCGTGGCGCGATCCGATGACACCCTCGATGTCTGCGAGACGATCGTGGCCGGAGCCCGTGGCGGTTCGGGCGCCGAGGTCGACGCGCACCCCCGCCCCGGCGGTCTCGTAGCCGGCCACGTCCACGCCGCCACCACCGTTGATCTCATCGGCACCTTTGCCACCGCGCAGATAGTCCTGGCCGTTCTCCCCGTGCAGGAAGTTGGCGCGCCGGTCACCGACGATGCGATCGTTGAATCGCGATCCGTAGACGCCCTCGAATCCCGAGATGGTGTCGACCTCGCTCGATCCGACGCGCGCGCGGCCTGTTCCGAAGTTCACCGCCGCCGGCGCAGGTGCGACCGCGTACCCGACGTAGTCGCGTTCGCGCGCGCGTTCCTCGGCCGTCGCTTCTTCGCCACCCTGGAGTGCGTCGTCACCCTGCATCCCGCGGACCCGATCGTTGCCCGTACCGCCGGAGATCGAATCGTGCCCGAGTTCTCCATCGAGCAGGTCGTTACCGGGCCCGCCGGAGATCGTGTCGTTGTCACCGAGGCCGTGCGCGATGTCCTTGCCGTCTCCTCCGAGGATCTCATCCATGCCGTCTCCGCCGAGGAGGATGTCGGGACGATCGTCTCCGTGCAGGACATCGTTGCCGGGACCCCCGATCACCTTGTCGGCGTCCTCGTTGCCGTGGATCGCGTCGTCGCCGGAGCCTCCGCACACGAGATCGGCACCGCCGTTGCCGTTGAAGGTGTCGTCGCCTCCCCCCAGGTGAACGACGTCGGCACCGCCGGTGCCCTCGAGCTGGTCCACCTCGTCGGTCGCGGACATCGTCACGGCCCGGCCGTCACACCGCTCCGGCGGGCCCGACGCCGACGGCGCCGCCGGGATGAGCGCCGCGACCAACGTTAGGGGAACGAGGAGCCGCGTCCTCATATCCCGACGTAGCCGACCGGCGTGTACGACTCTGCTTCGATCGCGTCGCGCGTGTAATAGAAATCGTTGCCCACGGTGCCCTTATATATGGGAGCCGCGCTTGTCGAGGGTTCGGTGACGGGGTGCGACTCGACGAAGACGTATGCATATCCTTCGTCCAATGGGATCCGTCGTGTCCCCTTGACCGACGAGCTGTACACCTTTCCGAGGATGCGTTGCCGCCATCCGTCCGACTCGCGCCGATACGCATCCGCGCCTGAGATCGTCATGAAGTACTCGCCCGTCTCTCGGTTGTAGAGCTGATACAGGGAGATCGTAGGCGGAGCGGGTGGGGGAGGAGGCGGCGGCGGCCGAGGTTCGTCGCGGCTCGGTTCTTCCTGTCGGGCACCGGACGGCTGCGTGCCCGAACCCGACGATGTTCCCGACTCGGACGCACCGGTGGGGGCCGAGAACGACGATGCGCCGGGGGCCGCGACCCCACCACCGGTCGCAGCACCGCGCCCGCCCCGCTTGCGGCGGTCCCGCTCCTTGCCGTCGCGGTCGCGCTCGCGCTCGCGTCTGCTGTTGCTGCCCGAGGGGTCCTCGGTATCCGGTACCGCGGCGACGGCCGGGTTACGCGGCGGTGACTCGTCCGGCGCGCGCCCGCGCGTGAGTGCCACCGCACCGGCGGTCGCTGCGAGTAGAAACGCCACGCTCGCGCCGATGAGAACCGGTCTCTTCCACACGGGTCGGGGCGCGGGAGGTACCTCTTTCGGTGGTTCGAGGATCGGACGGAAGCGCGCCCGGGTTCGTCCGGTGATGGTGGCGTTCCCCGGCGCGAAGTGACCTACCAGGTCGAACCTGTCGGCAGTCTCGGCTGCCAGCTCGGGATCGATGACCATCGCGGACGGAGCGGCTCCGTGTCGTTCCTGTGCGGTGCGTAGCAGAGCGCCGAGTTCGCTCGCCGAACTCGGGCGCCGGACGGGGTCCTTCACCAACGCGGCTTCCAGAGCGACACAAACATCATCCGGGATCCCGCGCGGACGAAGATCGATGGGCGCGTCGCTGACTATGCGGGCGATCACGGACGGGAGTGTTTCGCCGGCGCGGCGCGCGAAGGGCGACTCGCCGGCCAGCAGCGTGAACAGCGTCGACGCGACGGCGTAGATGTCGCTTCGCTTCGATGGCGGGTCTCCGTTGAGTAGCTCGGGGGCCGCATGCGCAAGACTCGCCGTGATCGCGCCCGACACGGTCTGATGTTCCATCGCGAGCGACGAGATACCGAAGTCGGCGAGGGTCGGCTCGCCGTAGGCCGACAACAGGATGTTCTCCGGCTTGATGTCGCGATGCAGGACACCGGCCGCGTGCGCGGTCCCGACCGCGCCGCACACCTTGACGATGAGATCGACCGCGTCCGGCCACGGAATGGAACCGTCGGCGTCGATCCGGTGGGCGAGGGAGCCGCGCTCCATGTAGTCCATCACGATGTAGGGGCGTCCCCACTCGTTCGTCCCACAGTCGTGGACCGTGACGATGTGGGGATGCGCCGACAGCGACCCCACCGCGCGGCACTCGCGTTCGAAGCGCGTTCTCGTGTCGTCGTTCAGCGCGGGGATCGACAGGACCTTGATCGCGACGACGCGTCCCAGAGCGACCTGTCGGGCGCGATAGACCGAGCCGAAGCCGCCCTGGCCGATCAGCTCCGCGTTGTCGAACCCCGCGATCCCGAGATCGGTGACGCTCCTGTTCGCCGCCGCGTCCGCGCCGCGCTCTACGTGACTCTTCAAGGCATCCCCGCCCGCTTGAGTGCCTGCCTTTTCTTGGAAGAAGATAACCCATCTCAGGCGGGGGACGCGACGGCATTTGCCCACTTATGGTGCTCTTTGGTAATTTATGGCTTGAAGTCACGAGAGAGATATGGGGGCGACGATGACCACCGTCGGCGGCGAGATCGGTCAGTTGCAAGCGCTGTATGCATCGTTCGAGCGGGAGGCGCAGGCGGTTCAGGAGCTGGCGGTCCGCATCCGCGGCGAGCTCGATCGCACGTGGTGGACGGGAGCCGCCGCAGATCGTTTCCGGAGCAGCTGGGGCGCCGAGTTCGAACCCGCGCTGCGTCGCCTTCATGCCGCGCTCGCCGAGGCGGGAACCGAGGTCCACCGGCGCACTGAAGCGCTTTTGGAGGCGGGTTCGTAGATGGTGCACGCCGCCGTCCCGGCCCCCGGCGACGCGCCCGTGGGCGATGCCGCGGCGATGCGTGCGTACGCGGGTCTCCTCCGCAAGGAAGCCGAGGCGATCGCGGCGCGCGCCGCGTGGCTCGCGCGGCGCGCCGAACGGATGAGCTTCGAAGGTCCCGCGGCGGCGACGTTCCGTCAGGGCATGCTCGATGCCCGGCGTTCTGCCGAGCGTGCCGCGGCCGATCTCAAAGACGTGGCGAACCATCTCTTGAGCGGGGCCGCGCGCGTCGAGACCGATAGCGCGGAATGGAAACGTCTCCAGGCCCTCCTCGAGCAGGGACGCGCATCGTGAGGATCGTCTTAGATCCCGAGCACATGGCGCGCACCGCGCAACTGATGAACGAGGCCGCCGAGGACTACGCGCTCCGCGCGACGAGTCTTGCGACCGGGGATCGACCCCCCATGCCTGCCGACATAGCAGCACGCGTGGATGCGGGCCTGCGATCCGCGTCGGTCGCTCTCGACGACACCGCTCTACGGCTCGAGGCGGACGCGCTCATGCTCCGGATC
>JBOGWY010000188.1:0-4131 GCA_050694015.1 Actinomycetota bacterium
GTCCCGATGCTCGTGGTGAACCAGGGCGAGGTCGCAGTCATCAAGGCGTTCGTCGGCCTGCCGACGCTCGACACGTCCGGGACCGAGTTCAAGTTCGGCTCGATCGTCCACCCCGGGCACCGCGGCATCTGGCAGGAGCCGTTGCGGACGGGGAAGTACCCGATCAACCCGCGCTGCTACGCGGCCGAGTTGGTTCCGACCGCGATCCTGACGCTGAACTGGGCCGACGCTCTCGCGCGCCCACGATCTCGACCACGAGCTGCGGTCGATCGAGGCCAAGAGTCGCGAAGGGTTCGTGTTCAGCATCGATCTGCAGGTGCAGATCCACGTGCCAGACACGCGGGCGCCGAAGGTCATCTCGATGATGGGAACGATGTTGAACCTGGTGAACGAGGTCCTGCAGTCGGCGGTGGGCAACCACTTCCGCGACAAGGTGCAGGCCCTGCCGGCGATCGCATTCATCGAGACGCGCCACGTGGTTCAGGGGGAGGCGTTCGCCGCGATCCGCAACTACCTCGATCTCTACGAGGTGGAGACGAAGGGTGTCTTCATCCAGGATGTCGTGTTCCCGGACGAGCTCGTCATGGTGCTCACGCGTCGTGAGATCGCGAACCAGGAGAAGGCGACCTTCCAGGAGCAGCAGCGTGCCGAGACGGCGCGCGTCGAGATGGAGAAGGCGCGCGGCACCGCCAACATGCAAGCGACGCTCGCCCAGTCGCAGGTGGGTGTCGAGATCAAGAGCAACGACGCCGCGGCACGGGAGGCCGAGGCGCGCGGCCAGGCGGCGTTCACGCGCCTGACCGGTCAGGCCGAAGCCGCGAAGACCGAGGCGATCGGTCTGGCCCAGGCGACGGCGACCGAAGCGCTTGGCCTCGCGCGGGCAAAGGGTTACGAGGAGCAGCGCAAGGCGCTCGGCGAAGCCGCGACCGCTCTAGTCAACGCGATCGGCGCGATCGCGGAAGGACACGTCAAGGTCGTTCCCGAGGTGCTGGTCGCCGGAGGCAACGGCAGCATCGATGCGCTCGCGGCGACGCTCGTGAAGAACCTCTCGAACGGCAACGGGCACAAGCCCGAAGCCGTTAAGGGGTGACGCCGAGCAGCTCGAGCGCTGGCGTGGGGCCGAGCGGGCACTTCGTCCGCCCGGCCCTTGCCGCGCTCGTGACACCGCGCGGGGCCGGCTGGGACTCGTACCGCTCGAGGACGCGACGCGCTTGCAGTTCGGCCTGGATCAGCCAGTCGATCAGATCCCCCATGGGGTTCAGGGGGCCGGGGTAGGAGCCGAAGTGGACGTGCGGCGCGGCGCCCACCGCGTTGCCACTCGTGCCGCAGTAGCCGAGCACGTCGCCGGTCTCGACCGTGTCGCCCGACGTCAGACCCTTCGCGTACGCCGACAGATGCGCGTAGTACCAGTAGCCGCCGCGCTCGTGGTGCAGCCGCACGACGGTGCCGCCGAGGGGGTCCGAGACCAACTCGACCCGACCCGGCTCGGTCGCGAGCACCGGCGCGTCGGCGTTGCAGAAAACGTCCTGCCCGAGGTGGGGGCGCAGACGGTTGCGGGTGTGCTGCCGCACGCTGCCCCATGTATCGGTGAACTCCGAGGGACCCACGACGATGAACGGCGCGTAGACCGCGCGGATCACGCGCTTCGGCGCCCCGAGTCGTTCGAGACGTTGCTGGACCTCGATGAGGTGCGCGGTCGTGTAGACACCGCCGAAGCTCGGACCGATGTCCCACCAGATCACGGGCTCGTGTCGGACCTCCTCGCGCGGCACGTTCTCCGTCGCGTCGATCGTGGCATCCGTCGAGCTGGGTGTGGGCGACGGTGACGATGCGGGACGCGGTGCCGCGGTTCCCGTCGACGTGGGCGTCGGAGTAGGGGTGGGAGTAGGCGTAGGCGTCGGTGTAGGCGTGGGGCTCGGGCTCGAATGGGGACGAGGCTTGCCGGGAGTCCTGGATGGAGCGGGGGATCCCGCGCTCACCGTGGCCCCGGACACGAGAGCGAAGGCCGCGACGGACGCGACCAAACCCAGCCCGAGCGCCCCGCGGGCGCGATCGATTCCCACCGGCTAGGCCCTACCCAGGCATCCCGGTCGAAACACAGGAATTTATTGGGATGGTCATCCGAGCAACGCGAGCACGTCGCGGCTCACGAAGTACGCCGCCGCCACGAAGGCGGCCCCCAGGTAACCGAACACGAGCCCCACGTGACGCAGCAGGCACCGGCTCTCACGCAGTCCCGCGCGATAGGCACGCCCGTACGCGAGCAATCCGAGCGCGCTCATCAGCATCACCGCGACCGCGGGTCCGAGCACCCACGCGACCAGAGCGATCGTCGTGAAGATGCAGTAGCGCAGCGGGTCGATCGTCGCCTTGTCGCGCGCGCCGGGCGACGCGACCTGACGGTCGTACACCGCACCCCGGCTCACGTGGCCGCGCCGATCCGTATATCGCTCGTTACGACGTCGTCTCGGCGCGCTACCTGCGACAGCTTCATCGCGCCGAGCGGTCCCCATGCCTGCACCGCGCAGAACGGCGCGCACTGATGCTGCGCCTCGCTTCTCGTGCCGACGTGGACGCAACATTGCGTGAGCCGTTCCTCGAGCATCGTGTCGATATCCATGAACGGCTTGATCGTGATCCGCTTGACGCGCCGGGCGAGCAGGTCGCGCAGCGCCCGCCGGCGCCCCGGCATCGATGCCGTCGCGAGGCGCATCAACGTCGACAGACCGAGATCGCAGTTCTCGCAGATGTTCTTGAACAGCGTGTCGATCGTCGGATGCGTGAGCGAACTCTGCTCGCTGAGGAGGCCGAGCAAGGAGTTCTTCACCGCATCGCGCAGTCCCGCCGGCAGGTCGCGGTCGGCGATCCGGTTCGCGACGAGCCCGAGGTTCTCCTTCAGCGCGTCGTGGCCGATGATGCCGACGAGCGACCGCCATTCGCCGGAATCGGTCATCAGCAAGTAGCCGACGCTGCAGCAGTGCGGATGCGAACAGGGGAGCGCGGTCAGGTCGCGCCACGTCACCAGCCCGTCGGTCTGGGGGCCGAGCCGCGCAAGCACGCCGGTGTGGGTGAGCCGGTCCATCGGGTCGATCGCCCCCGACCGGCCCGACGAGAACTGCGGCTGGATGCACACGCCGCCGACGTACGGCGTCTCCAGCGCGAAGCGGACCACATCCCCGATCTCGTTGTCGTTGATCCCGAGAGATGTGGTCATCGTGAGGGTGGTGAACACCTCGGCGGCGCTGAGCCGCTCCACCGCGTCGCGCTTGACCGAACGTAGGTCGGCATCGCGATGGTGCCGGTGCGTGTCCTCTTCGAAGCCGTCGAACTGGAGGTAGACCTCGACGCGCTGGTTGCGCCGGGCGAGGAACGCGAGCAGGGCGTCGTCGCGCGCGATCTTGATCCCGTTCGTGTTGACCAGGATGCGGATGATGTTGCGTTCGAGGATGCGCTCGACCAGCTCGAAGAGGTGCGGGTGCAGCGTGGGTTCGCCGCCGCTCAGCATCAGGACGTCCAGTTGTCCGTCCTCGCGCGCGAGACGCTGATCGATGTTCGCGAGCACGTCTTCGACCGCCACGATCCCGCCCGCGCCCGGCGACGACGCCGCGAAGCATGTCGGGCACGAAAGGTTGCACTTGTCGATGACGTCTTCGAGCAGGATGCACGTGTGTTGCGTCTGCATCTCGCCGAGCCCGTACATGTAAGACTCCGGCGCCGGCGCGAAGTTCCCCGGCATGTCGGGAACGTGCACCTTCGTCGGTGCGGTCCACTGCTCGAGGTAGCCCAGGATCTCGGCGTCCTCGTCGTAGAGCGTACGGACGAGCCCATGGACACGACAGCCGCGCGACAACCACACGCGGCCCCCTTCCTCCGATAGATAGCCCGACAATCGTTCGACCTCGCCGAGCGGTCGCTCCGGCGCGTCGCGATGGCAGTGGGGGCAGAACGCGTTGACGTACCGGAGCACGCGATCGGTTCGTAGAGGCATCCCCGCGGTCACGATCTCCTCCGGTTCCTGACGGCGACGACGATGGCGACGATCCCGACGATGACCAACGCGCCGGGATAGAGGAGGAGTGCGGCGACGGCGCCCTGCCCGGTGCTGAGCGGGTCCTCGAACGTCCACGTGCA
>JBOGWY010000189.1:0-9363 GCA_050694015.1 Actinomycetota bacterium
GATATGGGCTTGTCCGATGCGCCCGAGCCGTTCCCGCACACGTTGAATCAAGGCACCGTTGGGCTCTGTCACCCCGGCGCGGTAGCGGTACGCGTCGTTCACAAGCTCCTGGAGACGTGCGATCGCCGTGTTGTACGAATAGCGCTCGAAATCCTCCGTGACGACCTTGATCGTCCGGTGGATGTGCCCGCGCAGGTCCTCTTCCGCCAGCCCGACCGACTCACCGGTTGCGTCGCGGCCCTCCTCGCACAGCTGCCACACGCGATTCAGCCACCGGAACGTGCGGGCTTCGATCGCGGCGACGCCCTCCTCGGGCCAGTCGAAGTCGGCCTCCGGGGGTCCGGAGAACAGCATGTAGAGGCGCAACGCGTCGGCACCGTATTTCTCGAATGCTTCTTGTGGATCGACGAGGTTGCCGCGCGATTTCGACATGCGCTTACCGCCCATGGTGATGGTGCCTTGATTCAACGTGTGCGGGAACGGCTCGGGCGCATCGGACAAGCCCATATCGACGAGGACCTTCTGGATGAAGCGCGCGTAGAGCAGGTGCAGGACGGCGTGCTCGATCCCTCCGGTGTAGATGTCCATGGGCATCCACGCGCGCGACATTTCGACGTCGAACGGGCCGTCGTCCTTGTTCGGCGAGACGTAGCGGTGGAAGTACCAGGCCGAGTCGACGATCGTGTCCATCGTGTCGGCGTCGCGGCGGGCGTCGGCTCCGCACTTCGGACAGGAAACGTTCATGAACGTCTCCGAGGTCGCCAGTGGGGAGACGCCCTCCTGCGGGTGGAAGTCGACGTCCTCGGGCAGCTCGACCGGCAGATCCTCGTCGGGGACGGGGACCTCGCCGCAGACCTCGCAGTAGACGATCGGGATCGGCGTGCCCCAGTAGCGCTGGCGGCTGATCAGCCAGTCGCGCAGGCGGAAGTTGACCGCGTGACGTCCGAGGCCCTTCTCCTGGAGCCAGTCGGTGACGACCTTCACCGACCGGTCGGCAGGCGTGCCGTCGAAGACGCCGCTGTTGACCATGACACCGTCGTGGGGATACGCCTCGGTCATCTGGTCGGAGTCGAGCGTTTCCGATCCGGCAGGTGAGATGACGACGCGGATCGGCAGGTCGTACTTGCGGGCGAACTCGAAGTCGCGCTGGTCGTGAGCGGGAACGGCCATGATCGCCCCGGTCCCGTAGTCCATCAGCACGTAATCGGCCACCCAGATGGGGATGCCCTCGCAGTTGACGGGGTTGGTCGCGTACTTGCCGAGGAACAGCCCACTCTTGTCGCGCTCGGTCGAGGTCCGGTCGATCTCGGTCATGCGGCCGACCTCTTCCTTGTACGCCGCGAGCTGCTCGGCGACGTCCGTTCCGGCCGCGAGCTCCTCCGCGAGCGGGTGCTCCGGTGCCAGCACGAAGAAAGTGGCCCCCCACAGGGTGTCGGGCCGCGTCGTGTAGACCACCACCGGTTCGTCGATGCCTTCCAGAACGAACGTGACCTCGGCCCCGTAGGAGCGTCCGATCCAGTTCCTCTGCAGCACCTTGAGGCGATATCCCCAGCGGTTCATCTCGATGTCGTCGAGCAGCGCGTCCGCGTAGTCGGTGATCTTGAAGAACCACTGCGCCAGGTTCCGCTTGACCACCGGCGTGTCGCAGCGCTCGCAGCGGCCCGCGATCACCTGCTCGTTCGCCAGCACGGTCTTGTCTTTCGGACACCAGTTCACCGGCGCTTCCCTCTTGTAAGCGAGGCCCCGTTCGTACAGACGCAGGAACAGCCACTGGTTCCACCTGTAGTACTCGGGGTCGGAGGTCGCGAGCCGGCGATCCCAGTCGAAGCTGATGCCGAGCCGCTGCGTGGAGCTCCACAGCTTGTCGATGTTGTCGTAGGTCCACTTCTTGGGATCGATGCCCCGCTTGATGGCGGCGTTCTCGGCGGGGAGGCCGAAGGAGTCGAACCCGAACGGGTTCAGCACCTGGTAGCCGTGCATCCGCATGTACCGGGCGACGGCGTCGTGGATCGAGAAGATCTCGACGTGGCCCATGTGCATGTCGCCAGAGGGATACGGATACATCGTGAGCGCGTAGCGCTTGAGCTCGGGGTCGGGGACGTCGGGGGCCGCCCACAGCTTCCCCTCGATCCACGTCTTCATCCAGTGCTGCTCGACCGCAGCGAAATCGTAGTCACGCTCCATGACGGAACCCTAATCGGGGCCGACGGCTGGACCGCCTAGGCGGGTGGTCCGCAGGTACCGAAGGGACCCGACCCGAACTCCTTGAACTGGCCGAGCTCGTCGACCGGGATCCGTTCCTGCTGGATCCCCGCGTCGATGAGCGTCGCACCGTCGAAGACGAACAACTTCCGCTCCACGTTGTAGATGCCCTCTTCGAGGTCGCCGGGGGAATTGCCCGGCGTCGCGAACGACGTAACGATCGTCCCTGCCCCCTCGCACCCGACGGCCTCGAGGTGGCCGACGCTGCCCCCATACGCGAACAGGTTGTCCGAGATGCCCTCGTCCGACGAACCTTCGATCGTCACGCGCGCGAGCACGCCGTCGGTCACCACGAAGAGACCGGCGAACTCCGTCGATGCCCCGGCCGCCTCGCGCACGATCACCTCGTTGCCGGGCTCTCCGTTCACGTCGACGAGCGCGACGATCCCGGGCTGTGGAAGACCGCCCTGGGGCCCCGTCTCCCACACCGGTGCGGCGAGGATCTCGGTGCCGGTGTCAACGGCCACGAACGCACGGCATCCCTCCTCGGCTCTCTCGTCGAGCGCGACGAAGACCTCGTCGTCGTTCCCGTCACCATCGACGTCGACTTCGAGGGCGCCGCCTACCCCTGCCGCAGGATCCGATACGACGTCGGCCTGGTTACGGCACGCCGGCTGTGTGGGGGCCGCCGCCGTCGTGGCGCTCGAGGGGACCGATCTCGGCGACGGCTCGGCCGACGTGTCGCCTCCATCGCAGGCGGCCAACAGGCACAAGGCGATCAGGACCAGCCGCAACCGATGCATCGGCCCATGCTAGTTCCGCGTCCCGTCAAATCGTCATAGGGCCTCTCTATGGTCAGCCCATGGACAGCTATCACCGCACCGCTCGCATCGGGCTCCGAGCGACTCCTGGACAGGCTCGGCGCTGCTGGGATCTGATGGTTGCCGCAGGAGATGTGTGGGCGTGGGTCATCGAATGCAACCGCCAGCTCCACAGTTGGGGTCTGCGACCGGTGGTCAACTACCAGGCCCTGTGCCGGGAGCTCTCCGGCACCAGCTTCGGCGAACTGGCCCAGCACTGTGCCCGCCGGGTTCTGGAGCGCTACTCGACGGCGTGGTTCGCGGCCGCGGCGAGGAAGAAGGCAGGCAATAACGGTGGTTTCCCGCGGCGCAAGCGACGGTTGTTCCCGGTCATCTGGCAGCAGGGGAACTTCGCCGTCGACGGCGACCGCATCCGCCTCGCGGTGGCGCGCGGGTGCAAACCCCTGACGCTGCGCCTGGGGCGGGACATCCCCTACCCCACAGACGCCATCAGGACCGTGACCCTGATACACGAAGCCGGACGCCTCTATCTCGACGTGACCGCGCTCGTCTGGGTCGAGACAAACGATCTCGACAGGGACAAGGTTGCCGGGGTCGATGTCGGAATCATCCATCCCTTCGCGGTCGCCGTCGACTCCGAAGCGATGGTGGTGTCGGGCCGCGCGCTGCGGGCCGAGGAGCGTCTCCATCTCTCCGATACCAAGGCGCGCGCTAGGAAGATAGGCCGGCGCGCCCCCAAGAAAGGACAGCGCGGGAGCCGCCGCTGGAAGAAGCTTCGTGCCGCCCAGAGGAAAGCCGAGGCGCGCCACCGCCGGTGCATCCGCCAGGCCCACCACGAGGCCGCCAAGGAGGTGGTGGCGTGGGCCGTCGCCCACAAAGTCGGACGCCTGGCGATCGGCGATCCCAAGGGAATCACCACTTCCGATTCGGGGCGCAAGCAGAACCTGCGCCTGCGCCTGTGGCGCCGCACCCACCTCGTCGCCGCGCTCTCAGACAAGGCACAGCTCGCCGGCATCGAGGTGGTAATGGTCGACGAGCGCGGCACCTCCTCGACGTGTCCTGATTGCGGGACCCGCGTCTCGAAACCGAAGGGACGCAACTTCTGTTGTCACAGCTGTGGCCTGCGCGCGCATCGAGACGTCGTGGGAGCGCGCAACATCGCCGGCCGAGCCGGCGGGATCACGGGCACTGCAGTGCTCGTCACGCACCGTCGAGCAGGGACCGTTCCTGCCCGGCGTGACCGTCGTCGTCATCTTTTTGACGCACGCCGGTCTGGCCCGGCACCGGGCCGCCCGGGGACTACGGTTCCCGGGAGTCGCTCACCGGGGAGACGCAGGGACGGCAACGCTTCATCTGCCGCGACGGCGCCTCAGGACGGACTCGCGTCCGCCACCCGGTGAGGATCGGGCGAGCCTGCTTCTAAAGGGGCGAAGGTTGCCTGAAGGGGCACTAGTTCCGCGCTCTCGGGAACACTGATGGGCACCCGCACCGTCGAAGGGTCAAGCGCACGTGAACGTGCGAAGACGCCTGATAGGGGGGTTCGATGAGAACCGGACGGATGGGGATCGCGCTGGCGGTGTCGATGGTGGTCGTCGCCCTCGTGCTCGGCGCCTGCGGGGGCAGCGACGAAGGGAGCGCCGACGGCGCCACGGCGGACACGGGCCAGATCGTTGAAGCAGAAGGCAATGTGGTCGGGATGTCCGGAGGTAACGCGGGCGGCGGCGACGAAGCGCGCATGCCGGATGTGCTCGGCGCACCTGCTCCGGACGAAGGATCCGATTCGGCCGCCTATCGCACGACCACGACCGGAGGCTTGACCGCGAACGTGATCAAGACTGCGACGCTGGAGCTGGAGGTCGAGAAGGGGTCGTTCCAGGACGCGGTGCGCGATGGGATCGCCGCGGCCGAACGGTACGGCGGTTTCGTGCTCACCACCGAGGTGGAAGACGAAGAAGAGGGCCGCGGAGCGATAACCCTGCGCGTCCCATCCGCACGATTCGGTGCCGCGCTCGCCGATCTGGAATCACTGGGTGACGTGAAGCGCGAAGTCGTCTCGGGCCAGGACGTCAGCCAGGAGTACGTCGATCTTCAAGCTCGACTCCGCCACGCGCTCGCGCAGGAGAGCGTGATGCTCGAACTGATGGAACGGGCCCAGACGATCCCCGACACGATCCGCGTCCAGGGTCAGCTGGAGGGGATCCAGCTCGAGATCGAGCGGCTCCGAGGGCGGATCCGTTTCCTCAACGACCAGACCGATCTCTCAACGATCGAAGTGCGGCTGCACGAAGCGGGAGCCGTCGCGACGAAGGAGGGCGAATTCGCGAAGGCATGGGCGCGAGCGAAGGAGGCGTTCGTCGCCATCGTGGCGGGGCTCATCACGAGCCTGGGCGTGATCGTGCCGCTCGCGCTCCTGATCGGGCTCATCGTCATCACGGTCGCGGTCGTGCGCCCGAGGATCAGTTCGAAGCCGAGCGCTCCATGACGGAAGTGACGGCGCTGCGCAACGAGTCGAGCTGGGCCTTGTCCACGTAGGCGTCGGCCCAGTAGGGCTTGCTCTGCACGACCCCGGAGCAGGCCACGATCTTGATGGTCGGGTCCTGGGCCCGGAGCTCGCGGGCGGCCTCCTCGCCCGTCATGCCGGGCATGAGGTAGTCGAGGATGATCACGTCGGGGGTGGCATCGGAGGCCACGAGCAACGCCTCGGGGCCGCTGGCAGCCTCCCCGACCACCTCGATGTCCTCGTCGGCGATCTCGCGCGCGATCATCTCGCGCAGCTCCTTCGCGTCGTCGACGATGAGAACCCTGATATCCATCGTGGTCAGTGTGGGGTTTGCAGCGCTCTGCGCTCACTCAATCCCCTAGGTACTTAGGTACCCACTTCGCCGTCATAGTGTCGGACGAAACGCCCGAAAAAGGAGGAACCGATGCCGAGTGCAACATTCGTCACGTCGCAGGGCAGCTTCACGGTGAAGCTGATGCCCGAACACGCTCCCCTGACGGTCGCGAACTTCGTCGACCTCGCCACCGGCAAGCGCGAGTGGCGCGACCCCCGCGACCGTCGGCAGAAAAGCGAACCCCTCTACGACGGGACGATCTTCCACCGCGTCATCCCCGACTTCATGATCCAGGGCGGCGACCCCGAGGGGACCGGTCGCGGAGGCCCCGGCTACACCTTCGAAGACGAGGTCCCGGCGAGCGGGCCGTCGTTCGATCGGCCCGGGCTGCTGGCGATGGCGAACGCGGGCCCGAACACCAACGGGTCGCAGTTCTTCGTGACGGTCGCGGCGACGCCGTGGCTCACCGGCAAGCACACGATCTTCGGCGAGGTCACCGAGGGCATGGACGTGGTCAACGCGATCTCGACGGCCCCGACCGCGGCGCAGGACCGTCCCGCCACCGACGTCGTGATCGAACGCGTCGAGATACAGGAGTAAACGGCGCTACGGCCCCGCCGGAGAGTGCTGCTCGGCCGGAGTCGGCAGGCTCGGATGACGGCGGCGCCAGAACACGCCGAGGGCGATCACCGCTAGGGCCGCGACCGCTCCCGCGGTGAGCGCCGGCCACGCGGGCATGGCGTCGGGGTCGGGGCTCTCGCTCCCGCCCTGCGCCGCGATGCGCTTGTAGACGTCGTTGCTGGGCGGGACGAACGCGCCCGCTTCGTCGGCGGCCGCGGCCTGCGCGTCGACATCACCTACTACGACTGCGGCGGCCATGCCCGGATGCAGGATGCAGTAGTAGGGGAACACGCCGGCGTCATCGAAGGTGAATGAGACCGGGGTCTCGTTGGCTTCGAGATACTCGTCGCCATGGAGAGAGTTCCCTACGCCCGTGACGGTGTGTGGGACCGGATCGAAGTTGTCCCACGTGACGGTCGTTCCCTCCTCTATGTAGAGGATCGTGGGCGAGAACGTGCACTTGCCGACGTCTACGGCGACGCTGTCGCCATAGACGCGGGCGACGGACGGATCCCCCACGCCGTGGCACCCGCCCCCAGCGGCGGCGCTCGGCGCCAGCACGAGCATCGCGGCCGCCAAGGCCCCGAGGAGTAGGACGGCGACGGTTCTCCGGGTCACGACGACCTCCTTGTCCGGGTTCCTGAAGCTGTTACACCGCGGATGTCGCCATGGTTCCACGACCAACAGAGAGAGGCCCCGGTCTCCCGGGGCCTCTCTCCTCCCAGCTGAGCGTCACACGCTCACGCTGCCTCCTAGATCCGGCAGACTCTGACCGTGATGCTCGAGCTCTTGGTCGCCTGCGACTTGCTGGTCGTGAGCACGGCGGTATTCGTGTACGTGATGCATACCGGTGGCGTGTCCTGCACGCACCCGGTGTGGGCCGGGTTGCCGTTGCCGTAGTGCGCACCGACGCCCTGGTTCCCGTCGCACTCGTAGCCCATGTCGTTCTTCTTGTCGTTATTCCACTCCTTGACCTGACCCGGAGGGTTCTTGTCGTCGGCGTTGCCGACGCAGCCCGCACACGGCGTCCCCGTGCCCGGGGCGTCGTCGCCCTGGCCGTTCTGCGAGATCCGGCCGTCGCACGTGCTGTTGTAGGGGCCCGAAGCGTTCGCACCCTCGGTGCTCGGATCGGTATCCCCGTTGACGCTGCTCTCTTCGTTGGGGCACTCGGGTGCCGGCTGGTCGCCGGTACCGGGGCCGTTCGTCGCGCCGTCCGTCCCGTTCGTGTCGGGCATGTGCCCGGGGTCGGCCTGCGAGCCCTCGGTGTTACAGGTGCCGGCGCCGACGTGACCGTGCTGATCGGCGCAGCCGGTCCCCGAACCACCCGAACCTCCGCCACCGGCGGGAACCGCGACGGTCCTGCTGTAGGAGAACGTCGTCGGGGACGGATCGGTGTGGCAGACGGTGCCGAGCACCTCTGCCGGGCCCCCATTGAACGAGTCGGTAACGGTCGCGCAATCGTCGACCACGTCGGGGCTATCGAAGCTGAACGTGTCGGAGCCGCTCGCGCTTCCTGCCGCGAGATCCCCCGTCGCAGGCCAGGTTGCCGTCGCGGTGTTCGTTCCGGGATCTGCCGTCGGCGCGGACGAGTAGAGACACTCGTAACCGACCTCGACACCGTTGTTCGCGGGCACAGTGAGGGTGTTACTGCCGTTGTTGACCGAACAGACGCCGCCGTTGTCGGTCGCGTCGGTGATCGTCGCCGGGACAT
Source organism: Actinomycetota bacterium (assembly GCA_050694015.1). GTDB lineage: Bacteria > Actinomycetota > CADDZG01 > CADDZG01 > WHSQ01 > JBOGWY01. The sequence goes on from JBOGWY010000189.1 coordinate 8,190, forward strand.
CGAAGTCGTTCGGGTTCGATACGCGGATCAAACCGGTAACGCGCCAATTCGAGTCCGTGCCGCCGTCGTGCGTCACCGCAACGGTGTAATTGAACGTCGCGGTGTCTCCGGAAGTCTGGATCGTCGTTTGATCTACCGACTTCGAGACGTCCCACGAGAACGTCCGCTTGAAGCTTCCGGTCGCCGATTTGATGACGGTGAGGTCCTTCGAGGTCGTCTCCTCGTGGGCGGTCGCGACGGAGAACGACAACAACTGGCCGACACCTACTGCGGCCACGGCGAGCCCCGCCAACGCGCGCGACACGCGGCGGCGCTTCTTCTTGGGAGGAGGACTGCCGAGCGATCGGACGAGGGCCGAGGCCCTCGGACTGACGGTGTACCGATGGCTGCTCATCGCGCACCTTTCTTGCGGTTGCCGCTCTCGCTGGACGCGCTGGCGGCAGACGTCGGAGGACTTACGGGGTCAGTAGAAGGGGACTTCTGATGTGGGGCCAACGTCGTGCGCGGTAGCAGAAATACAACCCGGCACGAGAAATAGGTGCGTCGATTAACGCGGAGCGTGGCCGGGGGGGTGACGCCGCGCTTCTTTGGGAGCGCCGCCGTCTTTACGAGGTGGACCCGAGGGGGATCGAACCCCTTACCTTCCGGATGCCATCCGGACGCTCTACCAGGTGAGCTACGGGCCCTGGGAGGAAAGGCCAGTCTACGAGGTCGTCGGGCGACGCGGGTCGCGAAAAGTGTCACACCCCATCCCTAATGTGGGGACATGAACCCATCTCAGATCGGAGAGCGTACGGAGGTAGCCGTCCTGGGGGCGTTGGTCCGCGCCGGCGAGTCGGTCTTCCGTCCTCATAGCGACCGCCATCGCTACGACCTCGCGTTCGAGAGGGACGGACGCTTGGTCAAGGTGCAATGCAAGACCGGCCGCGAGCGAAACGGGGTGGTGGTGTTCTACACGTGCAACACGACGCGATCGGGCGAGAGACGCGATTACCGGAACGACGTCGATCTCTTCGGGGTGTACTGCGAGACTCGGGACGAGGTCTACCTGATCCCGGTAGGCGACCTACCCTTGAGACGCGCCCACCTCCGCGTCGCACCCCCTCGGAACAGGCAAAATGCAGGCATCCGGGAGGCGGCCCGGTACCTGGTTCGGGACGGCCGCCTCCCGGAT
>JBOGWY010000190.1:0-18916 GCA_050694015.1 Actinomycetota bacterium
CCTCTAGGCTTACGCGATGTTGAAACTCGTCCTCCCGAAGGGGTCGCTGGAACGCGCGACCTTCGAACTGTTCCAGGATGCCGATCTCAAGGTGTGGCGCGGCTCGGATCGCGAGTACCGCGGGCGCATCGACGACCCTCGCATCGATTCGGTCGCGATCCTTCGCCCCCAGGAGATCCCTACCTATGTCGACGATGGGTTCTTCGACATCGGCGTGACGGGAGAGGACTGGATCGCAGAGACCGGCGCCAACGTGGTCAAGGTGACGCCGCTCCAGTACTCGAAGGCGACGGACCTGCCGGTCAAGATCGTGCTCGCGGTCCCCAAGGACGCCGGGATCACGGCCCCCGAGCAGATCAAGCCCGACTCCCGGATCTCCACCGAGCTCCCGAACCTGACCAAGGCCTACTTCGAGAAGCTCGGCATCCCGGTCCGCATCTTCCTGTCCTACGGAGCTACGGAGGCCAAGGTCCCGGAGATCGTCGACGCGATCGTCGACCTCACCGAGACCGGATCGACCTTGCGGCGGAACGGGATGGAGATCGTGGACACGATCATGGAGTCGCGCACGCATCTGATCGCCAACCCGGTCGCTTACGAGGATCCGACGAAGCGGCAGGCCATCGACGAGCTCACGATCCTTCTGCGCGGCGCGATCGACGCACGCGGCCGCGTCCTCGTCAAGCTCAACGTGAACAGCGACCGGCTGGACGAGGTCGTGCAGCTTCTCCCGGCGATGCGTGCTCCCACGATCTCCCAGCTCACTGAAGCGAACTACTTCGCGGTCGAGACGATCGTCCCGAAGTCCGCGATCAACGTGCTCATACCGCGATTGAAGGCCCTGGGGGCCGAGGACATCATCGAACTTCCGGTCACCAAGATCGTTCACTGAGCCGCGAAAGCCCAGGTAGGGGGCCGTTTCTCAATACCTTGCGCGCTGGGGCACGTGTGCTACGTTTCGTGGCGTTGTTGTTGGAGGGCGCTCTCGGGGGACTGCGTTTTCGTGGGACGTCCTTGCTGAAAGGAAGTGGTAGTGGCAGAAGGCACCGTCAAGTGGTTCAGCAACGAGAAGGGTTACGGCTTCATCTCGCAGTCCGACGGCGAAGATGTGTTCGTGCACTTCTCGGCGATCCAGTCGGAGGGATACAAGTCCCTTCAGGAGGGTCAGGCCGTTGAGTTCGACGTAACTGATGGTCCTAAAGGAAAGCAGGCGTCGAACGTTCGGCCGGTCTAAGCCACTAAGCCAGCCGAAAATCTGAAAGCCCCCGGCTCCCCGGGGGCTTTTTTCATGTTCAAGATCGATCGCTGCACTTTCAGTACCTGAAGTCGCTATACGACATCTCCGGTACTCGAAGTGCGAATCTCCTAGTCTCGCTCGATGGATGGGAAGGGGGTCGGGGGGAAGTCATTCCTTATCACCGGGCCCATGGCTGCGGGCAAGACGACGGTGGCGCACCTCCTCGCGAAGCGCTTCGAACGAGGGGTTCACCTCGAGGGCGATGTCTTCCGGCGGAGCATCGTATCGGGGCGGATCGACATGTCGGTCACGCCGTCAGAAGAAGCTCTGGACCAGCTCCGGTTGAGGTACCGGCTTACCGCCGAAGCCGCCCGTGAATACGCCGGACGAGGGTTCACCGTTGTGGCCGAAGACGTCGTTGCGGGCCCTCTCTTGGAGGAGTACGTGGGGCTGTTCGAGGACCAACCACCGCAGGTGGTGGTTCTCCTTCCCAGCCTCGATGCGGTTATCGCCCGTGAGCGAGACCGGGCTCAAGACGGCTACGACGAGTGGTCTGTGCGCGAGTTCTACGAGGGCCTCGTCGCGACCACCCCGCGTCTAGGACTCTGGCTCGACACGAGCGCGCAAACTCCGAGCGAGACGGTCGACGAGATCCTCAGGAGAACGGGCTAGCCGGGTGGGGATTGCGGTGGTGGCCCGGATAGGCGCTGCGCGTACGCGAGCTGCAGTTGTGCGAGCGTCTGCTTCAGCGGCGCCTCGGCATCCTCGAGCCGTCCCTCGTTCGCATTCAGGATCCCCGCCAGTGCGTCGATCGCGAGTTGCGCATCGGCGGGGTCGCCGACCTGGAGTTTCGTGGCGGCCACGTTGGCCATCGTGACGGCGGCGTTCACCACCCAGTCGATGCTCGGACGCTCTGCGATCTCCTGAGCCATCCGCATCGCTTCGGCCTCTTCGTCGGGAGTCCAGACCGGCTCACCAGGGGGTCCGCCTTGAACGCCGCCCCCTCCCGAAGCGGCCGGAGGCGGAGTGCCTTGTTTCGGAGATGCTGGGGTACGCGTCGGAGGAACTGGGTCTCCGCCGGAGGACTTACCCGGACTCTGCGGAGTCTCGGGGGCCGGTGGTGCGGCGGGGCGGGGCGGAGGCTGGTGGCCGCCGGAGGCGACCCGCTTGTCGACGACGCGCGGCCGCTGCCGTTCTTGCTCTTCTTCCTGGTCGGACATATCGGGTTCCCCCCACGTGTCGGGCAAGTGGCGCCTATACTCACACGAGCGAAAGTGTCGCCAAGAAGGGGAACTCCCCCTCACCTCCAGGCGTTAGAGCCTCGTGGGGTCTGGTGTTACCGCAGGAGCCTGTTGCCACGGCGCGGGCTGCAGCCGGTGGCGTTGGATCTTGGCGTCATCGGCTTTTTCGCGTCTGGCAAGTGCGCCCGGGAGTCTGCCGATAGAGGTAGAGAGGCGCAGAAGGATCGAACAAGGAGATACGGATCGCACAAGAGCTGAGGATCAACGACCGCATCAGGGTGCCTAAGGTGCGCGTCGTCGGGGCGGATGGGAAGCAGATCGGGATCATCGACACCGATGAGGCCCTGCGGATGGCGACCGATGCGGACCTCGATCTGGTCGAGGTAGCAGGGCAGGCAGATCCGCCCGTGTGCCGGATCATGGACTACGGCAAGTACAAGTACGACCAGGCCGTCCGGCAGAAGGAGGCCCGCAAGAAGCAATCGCTCGTGGTCGTCAAAGAGATGAAGATGCGGCCGAAGATCGACCGCCACGACTACGAGACGAAGAAGGGACACGTCGTCCGGTTCCTCCGCCAGGGGGCGAAGGTCAAGGTGACGATCATGTTCCGGGGGCGCGAGATGGCACACACGGAGCTCGGGAGGAAGTTGCTCGACCAGTTGGCGGTCGACGTGCAAGACATCGCCAAGGTCGACACCGCACCGAAGGTGGATGGACGCAACATGACGATGGTGCTGAGTCCGTACAAGGAAGCGGTCGTGCACCGGCCCGCACCCGCTCCGTCGAAGGAGCGGTCCGGCCCCCCGCCGGAGGCGGAAGCCGAGGCTGAGGAGCAGGGCGCCGCAGCGACGGAAGCGCCACCCAAGCGCCCGATGAAGATCACCCGGGCCGAGGGCGGCTAGACGAATGAGCAGGAGGTAAGCAATGCCGAAGATGAAATCGCACCGGGGCGCGGCAAAGCGCATCCAGGTGACCGGATCGGGGAAGCTGAAGCGCCGGCGCGCGTTCGGGAACCACTTCTTCGGAAAGAAGACGTCCACGCGAAAGCGTCGGATCGACAGGCCTGCCGATGTCTCCGCAGCCGATCAGAAGCGCATCCGCCGACTGATAGCGAAATAGAGGAGTTGTCAGATGCCAAGGGTGAAGCGAGGCGTCACCGGACGTAATCGTCGCAAGGAAGTCCTCAAGAAGGCGAAGGGCTACTACTCGGCCCGCGGTAAGCACTTCCGCGCGGCCAACGAACAGGTCCTGCACTCCGGGGTCTATGCGTATCGGGATCGCCGTGCGCGCAAGGGCGATTTCCGTCGTCTGTGGATCATGCGCATCAACGCGGCCGCGCGCGAGAACGGCCTGTCCTACAGCAAGATGATCTCCGGTCTCCGGCTCGCCGAGGTCGAGGTCGACCGAAAGATCCTGGCCGAGCTCGCCCTCAACGAGCCCGAGGCGTTCGCGGCTCTCGCCGAGGTGGCGAAGCAATCACTCGAGAAAGCCTCCTGACGCCGGTCGTATCGAGCCTGCAGAACCCGCGGGTGCAAGCCGCCCGCCGCCTCAGCCGTCGCGCGCACCGCGAGCGGGAACGCGCCTTCCTTGTCGAGGGCCCACGCGCGGTCAGAGACGCGCTGGAGCGCGGCTACGCGATCAAGGAACTGTTCGTGTCGGATCACGACGACGATCTCGTCACACTGGCGCACGAGCACGGTGTGCCGGTTGTCGATGTCGATGCATCGGTGATGCGAGCGATCGCCGACACCATCACGCCACAGGGCGTCGTTGCGGTCGTCGCGATGCCGCACCGTCGACTCTCCGATGTCATCGCCAAAGGCGATCTGGTACTGGTGCTGGTCGACGTACGGGATCCCGGCAACGCCGGCACGCTGCTCCGCTCGGCCACGGCGGCGGGCGCCTCCGCAGTCGTGTTCACGAAGGGAGCGGTCGACCCGTTCGGCCCCAAGACAGTTCGAGCGGCCGCGGGTACGACGTTTCATGTCCCCGTGGTTAGCGGCGAACCGCTCGAGGAGGTCGTGGACGCGTTGCGCGCCGCGGGTTTCGCCGTCTGCGGTGCCGACGCCCACGGGGACCGAGACATGGGCGACATCGATATGACCGGACGCATCGCGATCGTCGTGGGCAACGAAGGGTGGGGGATCGACGACGAGGCCCGCTCGCTGATCGAGGCGACCGTCCGCATCCCGATGCCGGGCCCGGCGGAATCCCTCAACGTGGGCATCGCGGGCTCGATCCTTCTCTTCGAGGCGGTCCGGCAACGCCGTTTATCCTCTGGCAACCATGAGTGAAGCGCCGAGGTTCGCGGAGATGATCTCAAAGATCGCGCACGAGCTGCGGTCGCCCCTCACGTCGGTGAAGGGCTTCTCCGCTACGCTCATCAAGCGGTGGGACAAGTTCACCGACGAGCAGCGCTTCCAGTTCGTCGAGACGATCCATCACGACGCCGATCGCATGGGGCGCATCGTGTCCGAGGTCCTCGACCTCGCGCGGCTCGAGACCGGCCGGCTCGAGCTCCACTCAACCTCGATCGACGTCGCCGCGGTCGCCGAAGCCGCTGCGGGGCATCACAGTTCCCTGCCCGGCGCCGAACGCGTGAAGCTCGATATAGAGGAGGGTCTGAGGGCGTGGGCCGATCCGGACCGCATCGGTCACGTCGTCAGCAACATGATCGAGAACGCGGTGAAATTCTCCGACGAGGGCCCCATCCTGGTGCGAGGACGCAAGGCCGAGGATGCCATGGTCGAGATCGTCGTGACCGACGAGGGCGTCGGCATCGAGCCGGAGCGACTGCCGGACATCTTCTCGGGGCCCGCGCCGGCGGGCCAGCGCGCCACCCCATCGGGCACCGGGCTTGGTCTCTATCTCACGCGCCGGCTCGTGGAGGCGCACGGAGGTTCGATCGACGTGCAGAGCGAGGTCGACAAGGGTTCTACGTTCGTGGTCCGGCTGCCCGCGCAGGGGCCGGAGATTGAGTGACGTACGCACAGAGCTCGAGCGCGTTCGTGACGAAGGGCTCGCGGCTCTAACCGAGGCGACGGACCTCGCTTCGCTCGAGGAAGCGAAGGTGCGCATCCTGGGACGCAAGGCTCCCTTGTCGCGCGCCCGTCAGGGTCTACGCGAGGTTCCGGAGGAGGAGCGCAAGCAGCTCGGTCAACTCGCCAACGACGTGCAGAAGGCCCTCGAGGACGCGATCGAAGAACGGCGAGGCCGGTTCGCCGCCGCCGAACAAGCCGCGCGCTGGGAGCGCGAACGGATAGACGTGACGCTCCCTGGAGACGGCGTCGTTGCCGGCGCCGTCCATCCCCTGACCGAGACGATCTGGGAGATCGTCGACATCTTCATCGGTCTCGGCTACATGGTGGCGGAGGGACCCGAGGTGGAGTTATCCCGATACAACTTCGACGCATTGAACACGCCTCCGGTGCATCCATCTCGTTCGCCGTTGGACACGTTCTATATCGATGGGCACGGCGAAGAGGTCTGCCTCAGGAGTCAGACCTCGCCGATGCAGGTACGGATGATGGAACTGCAACCTCCGCCGGTCTACGTAGTGGTGCCGGGACGTGTATATCGCCGCGAAACGGTAGACGCCACTCATCTCTGCATCTTCACGCAGCTGGAGGGTCTCGCGGTGGACGAGGGTCTCACGATGGCGGATCTGAAAGGGACGTTGGAACTGTTCGCGCGCGAGATCTTCGGGAGCAACCTCGACGTGAGGCTGCGCCCGCACTTCTTCCCGTTCACCGAACCGTCCGCGGAGCTGGACGTGCAGTGTTTCGTGTGCATGGGGGCCGGGTGTCGTCTTTGCAAGTTCGAGGGATGGATCGAGGTGCTCGGCTGCGGCATGGTCGACCCGGCCGTGTTCGAGGGGATCGGTTACGACGCCGAGCGCTACACCGGCTTCGCGTGGGGGATGGGTATCGAGAGGATCGCGGCCCTCGCCCACGGCGTGAACGACATCCGCTACTTCTGGGAGAACGACCTGCGCTTCTTGACCCAGTTCCGGAGCCCCGTATGAAGGTGAGCTTGAGCTGGTTGCAAGAGTTCGTCCGCGTCGACGTCCCCGTCGAGAAGCTGGTCGACCTTCTCAATCTGTCCGGGACCAAGGTCGAGGCGGTCCATCGGCCGTCCGAGGAGGTCATCGAAGGGATCCGGGTCGCCGAGGTCGTCGATATCTCGGACCACCCGAACGCCGACAATCTCACGCTCGTCGAGGTGAAACTCGGGGGCGATGAAACCGAGCGCGTTGTGTGCGGCGCACGGAACTTCGCGGTGGGGGACCGCGTCCCACTCGCCACCGTCGGCGCTCACCTGCCGGGCATGGACATCACCGAACGGAAGATCAGGGGAGAGGTCAGCCGCGGGATGCTCTGTTCGGGGGCCGAGCTCGGGATCTCGAAGGACCACTCGGGCATCCTCGTGCTGCCGCCCGATGCAGAGCTCGGCGCCGACGTCGGCAAGGTTCTCGCTCTCGACGACACGGTCATCGAACTGGAGATAACCCCGAACCGACCCGACTGCATGAGCATGATCGGGGTCGCTCGTGAGGTCGGCGCGCTGCTCGGCCACGAGGTGACGCGCCCCGAGATGGACGCGCCGGTGAAGGACGACCTCCGGTCGCCGGTGACGGTAGACATCCAGGATCCCGACGGTTGCCCGCGCTACGTCGCGCGCTATCTCGAGGACGTGACGATCGGCCCGTCGCCGTCGTGGCTTGCCACGAGGCTGCTTCGCGCCGGCGTCCGTCCGATCTCGAACGTCGTCGACGTGACCAACTACGTGATGCTCGAGCTCGGGCAGCCCCTTCACGCGTTCGATGCCACGCGGATCGATGGTCGGAAGATCGTGGTCCGCCGTGCCAAGCGAGGGGAGAGGTTCCGCACGCTCGACGACGTCGATCGCTCGATGACGACCGACGACCTGATGATCGCGGACCCGAAGAAGGCTCTCGCGATCGCCGGCGTCATGGGTGGTGAGGATTCCGAGGTCGCGCCGGACACGACGACGGTCATCCTGGAGTCGGCGTACTTCGATCCCACGTCGGTTTCCCTCACCGCGCGCCGGCAGTTACTCCGGACGGAGGCGTCGGCTCGCTTCGAGCGCGGAGCCGATCCCGAAGCGCAAGCGATCGCGGCTTCCCGCGCGGCTCGATTGATCGCCGAGCTCTGCGGCGCGTCCGTCTCGCCCGACGTCGCCGACGAGAACCCGCGTCCGTTCACGCGCCGCACGATCGCGTTCCGTCCCGCTCGCACCGGGGTGGTTCTCGGTAAGGACATCGCACCGGATGCGCAGGCATCGTGGCTGCGCGCGATCGACCTCGGTGTGCAAGGCGCCGGGGACGACCTAACGGTGGACGTACCCGGGTTCCGTCCCGACCTCACCCGGGAGGCCGATCTCGTGGAGGAGGTCGCGCGGCTCGCCGGTTTCGAGCAGCTCCCGTCGACGTTGCCTCCGGGACGGATCGGTCGACTCGATCCCGAGCAAGCCCTCGACCGCGCCGTGAGGCGGCGCTTGAGCGCGATGGGCGTGCAGGAAGCGTGGACCAACTCGTTCGCGTCCGAGGCCGACCTCGCCGCACTCGGCATCGGCGACGCGTCGAAGGCCGTCCGCATCGCGAACCCCATGTCTGAAGACGAGGATCTGTTGCGAACGAGTCTCTTACCGGGGCTCCTGCGTTCGGCAGCGCGCAACGTCGCGCACCGAGCCGACGGCGTCGCGCTGTTCGAGCTGTCCCACATCTACGAGGCTTCGGGGGACGAGTTACCGCACGAGCCGGTCGTGCTCGGAGCGATCTTCGCCGGGACCCGTTCCCACCAGGCATGGCAGGGATCGGAGAGGCGATGGGACTTCTTCGCCGCCAAAGGTGTGCTCGACGCGTTACTCGCCGGCATGGGTATGCCCCAACCGACGTACGGGCCGGTGCGCGGCGACGCGTTCCATCCCACCCGCGCGGCCCAGATCGCGATCGGTGGTGCCTCGGCGGGCGTGCTCGGCGAGCTCCATCCCGCGACCTGTGAGCGATTCGGCGTGCCCGAAGGCACGATCGCCCTCGAGGTCTCGTTCGCGCCGATCGCGGCGCTGATCCCACCGCGCGTCCAGGTCGGCGATCTCCCGAGGTTCCCTGCGGTCAACATCGATCTCGCGATCGTGGTCGACGAGAGCACCGCGCAGGGCGACGTGATGGCGACGATCGAAGCGGCGGGCAGACCCGAGCTCGCATCGGTGCGACTGTTCGACCAGTACCGCGGCGATCAGGTATCGAACGGCAAGAAGAGCCTGGCTTATGCGTTGCAGCTGCGTGACCCGGACAAGACCCTCACCGACGAGGACGCGGCGCGGGTGCGCGAGCGGGTCGTGACCGCGCTCTCCGAGCGCTTCGGCGCGAAGATCCGCTGATGGCGTCGAAGCGCGACTTCCTGTCGATCGACGACGTCACCGTCGAGGAGCTTGCCGAGCTTCTCGCGCTCTCTGGTAAGGCGAAGAAGAACCCCACCTCATGGTCGCAACGACTGGCCGGGCGGCGCGTAGCGCTGATCTTCGAGAAGCCTTCGACGCGCACCCGCGTCTCGTTCGAGGTCGCGGTGAGCGGTATGGGCGCCCATCCCGTCGTGCTGCGCGGGGACGAGCTCCAGCTGGGCCGCGGCGAGACGATCGAGGACACGGGTCGTGTGCTGTCGCGCTACGTCGATGCGATGGTCGTGCGGACCTTCGGTCAGGACCGGCTCGAACGGCTGGCCGGCGCATCATCGGTACCGATCGTGAACGCGCTCAGCGACCTCGAGCATCCGTGTCAGGCTCTCGCCGACCTGCTGACGATCCAGGAGAACCTCGGCGAGCTCGCCGGTACTGCTTTCGCCTACATAGGAGACGGCAACAACGTGGCGCATTCTCTGATGTTCGCCGGCGCCCTGGCGGGTATGGACGTTCGCATCGCGACCCCGCCCGGTTACGAGCCGTACCCGCAGGTCACCGAGCGCGCTTCAGACATCGCGGCTCAGAACAACGGCAAAGTCTCCGTGACGAACGTGGTCGCCGAGGCCGCGACCGGTGCGCGTGCGCTGTACACCGACGTCTGGGCCAGCATGGGTCAGGAAGACTCCGCGGACGAGCGCCGCAAGGTCTTCGAGCACTACCGGGTCGACCACAACGTCGTGTCGATGGCGGCGTCGGATGTCATCGTCTTGCATTGCCTGCCCGCTCATCGAGGCGAGGAGATCGCGGCCGACGTGCTGGACGGTCCGCGTTCGGTCGTGTGGGACCAGGCCGAGAACCGCCTCTACACGCAGATGGCGTTGCTGGACTGGGTCCTTAGCTGACCCGTTGAAGCGGCTCACGCGCGCGTTCTACGAGCGCGACGCCCTGGCGGTGGCGAGGGATCTCATCGGTTGCGCCTTCGTTCACGAGAGTCCATCGCACGGACGACTCGGAGTTCGTCTTGTCGAGACGGAGGCTTACCGCGGCGAGATCGATCCCGGCTCCCACGGGTACCGCGGCATGACGGGGCGGACCCGCACGATGTTCGGCCCACCGGGGCGCCTGTACGTCTATTTCACGTACGGGATGCACTGGTGCGCGAACATCGTATGCGGCAGAGAAGGGGAGTGTGAAGCCGCGCTATTGCGTGCGGGGGAACCGCTGTTCGGGATCGACGAGATGAAGGAGTTACGCGGGGGCCTGTCCGAACGTCTGCTCGCGTCGGGTCCGGCGCGTCTCGCCCAAGCGTTGAACATCGGCAAGCCACACGACGGCGCGAGCCTGCTGCGCGGCGGCGAGTTCTGGTGCGCCGAGGACGGCATGACCGAGAGTTACCGGAGTGCCGAGATCGCGCAGACGGTGCGCATCGGTCTCGGTCCGGGCCGCGGAGAAGACATCCCGTGGCGCTTCGTGGTCCCCGGCCACCCCCACGCAAGCCGCCGCCGATGAGCTGGAGACTCCGCACAGTTGGCACGACGGTCAGGCTTCGGGGCGTGTTCCGGACTCGATGGATACACGTCGACGACATCACCGGTTTCTATCTCCGCGAATCGACCGCTTACTTCCAACGTGGGTGCCTCCTGCCACTTCAGATGCCTGACTCAACTTGGATGACGCTCAAGAACGGAGAACGGTTGCAGATCTTCGGACGCTGGTCGGACTTCGACGTGGAAAGCCTGAACAAGTGGCTCGAGGATGCGCGCGCTTGGAAACAGCGGGGGACTAACCGGGATTCACGTAGAACGTGACCGTTGAGCCTTCGTCGACGCGGGCTCCCGGCCCCGGGTCCTGCTCCCACACCCGGCCCCGGCGTCGCCTCCATCCGTCACCCTGCTTGCGCGTCACGGAGTTCGGCACCAGTCCTGCGTCGCGGATCACGTTCTCGGCCTCGCTTCTTGTCATGCCGCGCACGTCGGGCACCGTGACCTGCTCGACCCGGCTCGAGACGTAGATCGTCACCGTCGAACCGCGCGGCGCACGTTCGCCGGCATCGGGGCTCTGCCCGATGACTCGGCCCGGCGGATAGGTGCGCGACGGCTCGGCGACCTGATCGACCTCGAAACCGGCGCGCTCGAGGAGATCGGTGGCCTCGTCCACGGGGAACGAGAACACGTTCGGGACCTCGACGCGGTCCTTGGGCGCGCGGCAGCTCTTCTCCGGTTGGGTCCCCGCCTGGAATGTTGCATTGTCCACGAACTCATCGGGAGTGAGATCGGTGGCGAGACACCCGGTACGGATGTCGATCGCGACCTGTACGAGCCCGCCCTCCGGCTGGTCGAACGCGGTGATCGGCAAGCCGGCGAGCGCGGCCGACATGAAGCGTTGCCAGATCATCGCCGGATACGAGCCGCCGGTGACCCCGGTGGAATCGATCCTCGTCGGGATGCAACCGTTGGTGGAGCCCGAGCAACTGGCCTTCATCTCGATCTCACCCTGCGGGTAGCCCATCCAGACCGCCGCGACCAGGTCGGGCGTGTATCCGGCGAACCACGCGTCCCGGTACTCCTGCGCGGTTCCCGTCTTGCCTGCGGCCGGCCGTCCGATGTTGGCGCCCGTCCCCGTGCCTCGCTCGATCACGGCCTGCAGGGCGGTCGTGGTGAGGTACGCGACGCCCGGGTCGAGAACGCGCTCTTCGTCCGTCTCGTCGCGGTAGATCACCTTGCCCGTCGTGGTGTCCACGATCTTCGTGATCGCCACCGGCGGGTGGTGCAGGCCGTTCGTCGCCAGCGTGCCGTAGGCGGACGCCATGTCGAGCGGGTTCACTGCCCCCGTACCGAGGGCGACGGAGTCGACCTCGGGTAGCTCGGTGTTGATACCCATCGCGTCTGCGGTCTCGACGACCGCATCATTGCCGATCTCTTGGATCACCTGTGCGTAGACGACGTTGACGCTACTGACGGTCCCCTCCAGCAGTGAGAGCTGATCGCCGAAGTCGCCGCCCTCGTAGTTGCAGACGTGCCAGACGCCGCTCACCGAGCCGGGATCGGGGAGATCGAGGCACGGTGCGGCCTTGTAAGTCTTCGAGAGCGGAACGCCTTCGTCGATGGCCGCGGCGAGTGCGAACGGCTTGAACGCCGATCCCGCCTGGCGGCCGGTTCCCGGCGCCGGGATCAGCTCGACGCAATCTCCCTGCTTGTTGCGTTCGCATCCGAGATCCGGTTCGGCCATGATCGCGAGGTTCAGCTTCGAGAAACGATCCTCTTTCTTCGTCGCGAACCAGTTGTGGCCGCCCACCATCGCACGCACCTGACCGTCGTTCGGATCGAGCGCCACCATCGACGCGGCCGGATCGGTCGGGTAATTGAGGTAGTAGTCGATCGCCTCTTCCGCGGCCGCTTGCATATCGAGGTCGACGGTCGTGTGGATGCGCAGGCCTCCTTGGAAGAGCCGGTTCGTGCGCTCACTCACCGTCTTGCCGACCACGGTGAAGCGCGGGTCGTAGGTGATGAGGCGCTGGACGTAATCGACGAAGTAGGGGGCCGGGTACTCGCCCTTCGCCGTCGCTTCGTGCAGCTTGAGCTTGGACCTCTTTGCCTTCGCGACCTTGTCCGGCTTCGCCCACGAGAGCTCATCCATCTTGTTGAGCACGGTGTTGCGGCGCCGCTTCGACACACCGGGATGCTTGTAGGGGTCGTACTCCTCGGGGGAGCGGATGATCCCGGCGAGCGTGGCCGACTCGGCAAGGTCGAGCTGTGATGCCGGCTTGGCGAAGTACGTGAGCGCGGCGGCTTGGACGCCGTAGGCACCCTGCCCGAAGTAGACGGTGTTCAGGTAGCGCTCGAGGATCTCCTTCTTGGTGAGCTCCTTCTCGATCTGGCGGGACAGTGCGGCCTCGACGATCTTGCGGCGCAGCGTCTTCTCGGCGATCCGTCCGGGAGCGATGATCACGTTCTTCACGTACTGCTGAGTGATCGTCGAGCCACCCTCGCGGATCTCCCCGCTCGACGCGTTGGTGACCAGCGCGCGCAGGATGGCACGTAGGTCGACGCCCTCATGCTGGTAGAAACGCTCGTCCTCGATTGCGACGACGGCGCGCTGCAGCGTCTTTGGGATCTGACGCAGCGGGACGATCGTCCGGTTCTCGGTTTGGTGCAACGTGGTGATCACGTTGCCGTCGCGATCGAGGATGCGGGACGACTGAGCGAGTTTGAAGCGGAGGTCCTTCTTCGTCAGCTGCGGGAGATCCTCGAACTGTTTGCCGATCTCGGCGCAGGACGTCATGCACAGCGCGAGGGCTGCGATGAGTAGGGGGATCCGGAGCGCCCACCCGCGTCCAGGGCGCGTCGACCTGAGCAGATACTTCATCTGGGCCGATTTTATCGATTAGTCCCGTCTATCCGGTGGCTTAGCATCGCGGCCGACCATGGCCTCCTCTGACCAGCAGGAACAGCTGAAACGGCTCGTCCGCCGGGCCGAGCACGTCGTCCGTGAAGAGGAGCTCGCCGACCGCCTCGAGGAAGGCAGGCCGCTGCGAGTGAAGCTCGGGGTCGATCCGACGGCTCGGGATATCACGCTTGGCTGGGCGGTGCCGCTTCGCAAGCTGCGCGATTTTCAGGACGAAGGCCACACCGCGGTCCTGATCATGGGTGACTTCACCGCGCGGATCGGCGACCCGTCCGGCAAGTCCGAGACGCGTCCGCAGCTCTCGAAGGAAGAGGTGAAGGCGAATGCGGAGCAGTGCGTGGAGCAGCTCCTGGACATCCTTTCGGAGGACAACCTCGAGGTCCGTTACAACTCGGAATGGCTCGAACCGATGGATCTCAGCGACATCCTTCGACTCACCTCGCATTACACGGTGGCGCAGATGCTCGAGCGGGACGACTTCGCGAAGCGGTTCGCCGCGAACCGGCCGATCTCGATCATCGAGTTCATGTACCCGCTGGCGCAGGCGTACGACAGCGTGGCGGTGGAAGCCGACGTCGAGCTCGGAGGGACCGACCAACTCTTCAATCTGCTCGTGGGACGAGACATGCAGCGCGCCTACGGGCAGCGGCCGCAGATAGCGATGACGATGCCCCTGCTGGAGGGTTTGGACGGGGTGCAGAAGATGTCACAGTCGCTCAACAACTACGTGGCTATCCGTGAGGAAGCGTCGACCATGTTTGGACAGATCATGAGCATCCCAGACACCCTCACGTCGAAATACGCGCTGCTCGCGACCGACATGGACGAGGAGGAGGTCCGTTCCATCGCCGGCGCGCGCGGGCCGGAGGCCGGTGCTGCCAAGCGTCGCGTCGCACGTGCCGTCGTCGCGCTGTACCACGGTGACGAGGCGGCCGAGCGATCGGAGGAGATGTTCGACCGCCAGTTCAAACAGCACGAAGCCCCGGAGGAGGTTCCCGAGGCCGCGCTCCCGAACGACGCCATCGACGGCGACAACGTCTACCTGCCGCGCGTGCTCGCCGATCTCGGCCTCGCGGCATCTCGGTCCGAAGCGCGTCGCTTGCTCGCGCAGGGCGGGGTCCGCGTCAACGGCGAGCAGGTCACCGGCGAGGAGATCGCGGTGTCCGAGATCGCGGGCGCGCTTCTGCAGGTGGGTAAACGACGTTTCGTACGCATCACGACATAACGGACGTAAGGACCTCACGCGCATACACGAAGTCCCTTTCACGGAACCTGAACGCCCCCTATCTTCGTCTGATAGCGAAACAGTCGTTCTAAGGGGGCCGGGTGCGGACGCATTTATCGATGACGTTGAAGGGGCGCACGTCGCTGGCGCTCGTGTGTTTCCTCGTGGTCCAAGTGGTCGCTCTCGCGGCGGCGCCGGCGGCTCTCGCGAACCACACGATCTCCGGCTTCAGCCCGACCAGTGGGCCCGTCGGGACGTCGGTCACTATCAGCGGAACCAACTTCGAGAACGCGAACCAGGTCTCGTTCAACGGCACTAATGCGACATTCACCGTCAACCAGGCGGGAACGCAGATCACGGCGACCGTCCCGAACAACGCGACGACCGGCCGGATCGCAGTAAGTGTGCCGAGCGATGGAACGGTCACCAGCGCGTCGGACTTCATCGTCACGACGAACAACCCACCGACGATCACGTCGTTCACACCGACCTCGGGGGCGGAGGGAACGCTCGTGACGATCAACGGCACCGACCTCCATGGGGCCACGGCCGTGCGGTTCGGGGGGGTCAACGCCACGAACTTCACGGTGGTGTCGCCGGTCCGAATCACCGCGACGGTGCCGAACGGGGCCGACACGGGGGCGATCCAGGTCGTCACACCGCGCGGCACCGCGACGAGCAGTTCGGCGTTCGTCGTCACCCCGGACCCGCCCACGATCTCGTCGTTCAGTCCGACGAGTGGCGCCCCCGGTACCTCTGTTCAGATCAACGGCACCAATCTCACCAACGTCTCCGCGGTGCGCTTCAACGGGGTCAACGCGACCTTCACCGTCAACAACTCCGGACGCATCACGGCGACGGTTCCGGCGGGTGCGACCACGGGGCGGATCACGGTCGTGACTGCGAACGGAACCGCCACGAGCGCCACGGACTTCACCGTCACCCCCGGTGCGCCGACGATCAGTTCTCTCACTCCTTCGAACGGCGCGGTCGGTTCGAACGTGATCATCACGGGGACCGGTTTCAACGGCACGATCACGGTGCGCTTCGACGGGGTCGCGGCACCGTTCACGGTGAACTCCCCGACTCAGATCACCGCCACGGTCCCGACGGGGGCAACGACCGGTCGCGTCACGGTCACGACCTCCAACGGGACCGCTACCAGCCCCGCTGACTTCACCGTGACGCGCACCCCGACCGTCTCGTCGTTCACGCCTTCGAGCGGTCCGGCGGGGACGTCCGTGACGATCAACGGCTCCAACTTCACGTCGATCACATCGGTGACGTTCAACGGTGTGGCCTCGACGTTCACGGTCAACTCGTCCTCCCGGATCACCGCGACCGTCCCGACGGGCGCCACGACCGGACGGATCGGCGTTACCAACTCCGCGGGGACCGGCACGAGCAGCACGCACTTCACCGTTCAGACACCTCCGACGATCTCGTCGTTCACGCCGACGTTCGGCCGCGCGGGCACGCCGGTCGTTCTGACCGGGACGAACTTCGCCGGCGCCACGGGTGTCTCGTTCGACGGCGAGGCGACGACGTTCACCGTGGACTCGGCGACGCAGATCACCACCGTGGTCCCGGCGGGTGCGACCACGGGCCGCATCGTCGTAACGGGCCCGTCGGGCGCGGGCACGAGCGCGGTCGACTTCGTGGTCACACAAGTGCACCGCCGTTCTGTCACGCTGCGGCTCCGCAGCCATCTGATCGCGCACGGCCAGGTCGGCGCGGCGGGTGGGCCGTCGACGTGTGTCTCGGGCGTGCGCGTGTTCGTGCAGCGCAGGATCGGGAGGGTGTGGGAGACGGTCCGGATAGCGACGACGGTGTCCGATGGAGCGTGGGCGGTGCGCATGCCCGACGCACGCGGCCTGTACCGAGCGGTCCTGCCCCGGATCGAGACACCCGCCGACCTATGTCGCGCCGCGGGTTCGAACTGGGTCCGTCACCGCCACTAGGACTACGACAGGATGTCCTTGCGGGTGAACCACCACCGCGCGAACGCGCCGAACAGGAGCACGTAGCCGAGCTGTAGCAGCGCGCCTCGGCCCATCTCGGCCGTCGACGTCCACTCGAAGAACAGGGTGGTCCACCTCGACCAGTAGTGGGTCGGGAGGAAGTAGCGCACGTCTCCCATGGCGGAGATGCCGTCGAGGATCTGCGACCCGACGGCGAGTCCGATCGCGCCTCCGGCCGCGCCGCCCGCGACGTCGGTCATCGTCGAGAGCATGAAGCCGAACGCGATCACGCCGCTCAGGCTCCAGATCACGTACAGCGTCGAGAGCGCGAGCTTGGCCAGGCTCTCGCCGAGCGGGATGGTGATGCCGAACGGGAGCTCGATCGGCCCCCATCCGAACGCAAGGCTGCCGGATAGGGCTGCGGCGGCGACGATGACGATGGTCGCGATCCCGCTTAACGCCATCACGGTCGCGAACTTGGCGGCCAGGAGCCTCGTGCGACGAACGGGTCTGACGAGTAGGTAGCGCAACGTTCCCCAGTTCGCTTCACCCGCGACCGACTCACCCGCGAAGAGGCTCACGACGACGACGAGGAAGAACGGGGTCATGAACGCAAGCGCGGCGAGCGCGTGGTTCAGGCCGGAGAGAGCGGACAGTTGGTAAACGCTCTCGCCCTCTTCGGCCGGTTCGGGGTTGATCCTCTGTGCGATCGCTATGAGTGTCGGGATGCCCCCCAACGCACCCCACGCGAGCCATGTGCGTAAGCGACGGATCTGCTTCACCAGCTCGATCCGGATCATCGTTCGTCTCCGATGAGGTTGAGGAACACTTCTTCCAGGCGATTGCGCGCGGTGACGGTCTCAACTCGCACGCCCCGCTTAACGAGTGCCGCGACGAGATCCGAACGCCGAGCTCCATCGAGAGACACCACGAGACCAGGCGGGTCTTCCTCGACCGAGACGGTACCGGTCAACGCCTCGAGGACACGGCGCGCGGCGTCCCTGTCATCGACCTCGAGGTAGACCGAACGCGACGCCGTCACGAGCTCGTCAACGGTGCCCGCGGTGACGAGACGTCCGTGGTTCATGACGACGACATGGGAGCACGCTTGTTCGACCTCATTAAGGAGGTGACTCGAGAGCAGAACCGTCGTGCCGTCGTCGCCGATGCGTTGCAGCAGGCTGCGGATATCGCGCATCTCCTGCGGGTCGAGTCCGTTCGTCGGCTCGTCGAGCACGAGTACGTCCGGCGCGCCCATCAGCGCTTGTGCGATCCCGAGCCGCTGTCGCATCCCTTGTGAGTAGGTCTTGACCTTCCGCTCGATCGCATCACCGAGGCCTGCGATGGCGAGGGCGGGCTCGAGGCGCGGGGGAGGCCACGTGCCGCCACCGATGCGCCAGTACGCACGCAGGTTGTCGATGCCGGTCAGGTGAGGCATCGCTCCGGGACGCTCGATGATGGAGCCGACGCGCCCGAGCACCGCGGCGCCGGGCGCGACGCTCGTCCCGAGCAGTGTGCTCGAACCGGCGTCGGGGTGCACCAGGCCGAGCAGCATCCTCAAGGTGGTCGTCTTGCCGGCTCCGTTGGGGCCGAGGAGCCCACAGACCTGGCCCGCCTCGACCGTGAAGCTCAGGTCTTCGACCGCGGTGACGCGGCCGAAACGCTTGGTCAGCCCGGAGATCACCACGGGGGTCGAGATCATGCTCGCAACCCTAGGACCGCCGCCCTCAGATAGGGCTGAGGAAAGGTGGAGAATCGGCTAAGAGGGGAGCCGTCGCGAGGCGGAATGCAGGGGCGAATCCCATGGTTGCAAGTCGTCGCCGACGCCTGATACAGTTGCACGGCTCTACGGAGCTTGAACGTTGGCAAGCACACGCACCGGCCCTCCTGCCAGTGGTGTGCGCTACGAGACAGGAGGAGTCGCCTATTAGGGACCTGATCTGAAGACCAGGTTGTTAGGTGACTCGCCGGGACCCCCTTGGGCCGGCGTTTTTGTTTGCCCGAGCGGCAGCGAGTGGGACGGTTGCCGCGGAGCCGGGGCACGACGGGCCGGCGCACCTTGAGAACTCAATAGTGTGCCTGCCGAGAAGCTCGGGAGATTAGGGACCCGAGCGGATCGGAAACCAGTGGACCCTCGTTGACATCTGATTGAGATGTCTGTCGAAGTTAGACGGATGCCAACAGATGCGACGTACTCAAGAATAAATTCGGCAACAAACGCTTTCGAATTCTTCGGATTTCGCAAGCGTTCGAATGCTGACAGTTTCAAACTTCGACTCCTCACGGGAGTCGTGTTCTCTACGGAGAGTTTGATCCTGGCTCAGGACGAACGCTGGCGGCGTGCTTAATACATGCAAGTCGAACGAGAAGCCACTACTCCGTAAGGAGTGGTGGTGGAAAGTGGCGAACGGGTGAGTAACACGTGGGT
>JBOGWY010000191.1:0-3466 GCA_050694015.1 Actinomycetota bacterium
ACCTGATCCACTCCTACGGCTGGAGCGTCATCCTCCAGAACGACGAGGTCATCTGGTTCCGGCCCGGCGGGCGAAGATACGAACCGGGCCCGGCACTGCCGCCGGAACCCGAGGCACCCGAGCCCGATCCGCCCAAGCCGAAGCTCGGTCTGCCGATGGATGCACCATGGCCCGCGTTCTTTCACATGCTCGAAGCCGGCGAGCACGCCATCTCTCGCGACGAGACAACGCGCCGGTTTCTGAAGCTGGGCCTGCGCGAACGCCAGCTGGTCTAGACCAGACGGCGATCGGTCGCCCAGCGCGTCAGCTCATGACGGGTCGAGAGCTGGAGCTTGCGCAACACCGCGGAGACGTGTGACTCCACCGTCTTGATCGAGATGACGAGCGCCTCGGCGATCTCCTTGTAGGTGTAGCCGCGCGCGATGTAGCGGAGGACCTCACGCTCCCGTTGCGTGAGCTGGTCCAGTTCGGGATCGATCGAGGGCGCGGGCTCACCGGCGAACGCATCGAGAACGAAGCCTGCGAGCCGGGGCGAGAACACTGCGTCGCCCTCGTGGATGCGTTCGATCGCGTTGACCAGCTCGTCGGGTGCGATCGACTTCGTGACGTAGCCGCGGGCCCCCGCCCGGATCACGGCGATCACGTCTTCCGCGGCGTCGGACACCGACAGGGCCAGGAAACGGGTGTCGGGCCGGGTCTTCGCCACCGCTTCGATGACCGCCCGGCCCCCACCGCCCGGCATGTGCACGTCCAGCAGCACGACGTCGGGGGCCGCGTCGGGGATCAGCTCGATCGCCTCTTCGGGATCGCGCGCTTCGCCGACGATGTCGAACGACTCCTTGAGCTCGGAGCGCACGCCCGACAGGAACAGTTGATGGTCGTCGACGAGGAACACCTTGAGCCGCTCGGTCATCGCGGCATCCGCAGTTTCACCTCGGTGCCGGCATCCGGGCTGGACTCGATCGTCACGGTGCCGCCGAAGCGCTGCATCCGGCCGACGATCGAATCGGTGATGCCGCGGCGGTCTTCGGGCACGGATCCAAGCTCGAAGCCGCGGCCGTGATCACGGATGTAGGCGACGACGTTTCCCGGCTCGACCTCGACGTAGACGTCGATGGAGTCGTCACCGGAGTGCCGGGCCGCGTTCACCATCGCCTCGCTCGCCGCGGCGACGAACGCTCCGAGCTTCTCGTCGAGAGGAGCATCGCCGACGACGACGGTCTCGATGCCGGTCTGGTGTGCTTGTTCGACGCGCGCGGCGGCGACCTCGATCGCCGCGTCGACCGACACCGCATCGAGCGTGCGGCTCTTGCCGTAGAGCCACGCTCGAAGTTCACGTTCCTGCACGCGCGCGAGGGTCGCAACCTCCCGTGGCGAGTCCGCCCGCTGGATCAGCGCAAGGGTCTGCAGCACGGAGTCGTGCAGATGGGCGGCCATCTCGGCCCGCTCCTCGGTGCGGACGCGCTCTCTTCTCTCGTCGGCAACCTGTTGTGCCAGACGGAACACCCACGGCCCGAATATCAGGGTCAGTCCGCCGATCGTGACCGTCACCGGCAGCACCAGGTTCAGGATCGTTTGCAGTGTGAAGGTCATGTTCGCGGCGAGCACCGAACCCATCCCGGCAAAGATCAACAGCGCACCTCCACCGATCCGGAGCAACGAGGGGCCGGAGAAGATGTTGGTGTCGGGCACCGAACCCCGCACGCGGCCGAGGCGTTGTCCGTCACCCTGGACCCAGATCAGGCTGACGCCGAAGGTTACGAACGCGGCAGGCCACACCAGTTGGTCGCCGGGCCAGAGTCCGCTCTCGCGTGCGAGGACGAGCATCCCCGCGGTGATCGCGCCCATCGCGGCAAGCTGCCGAGCAGGTGGGAGAGACGGAACCCTCGGCTGGGCGCCCGAGGGCGGCACCGACAGCGCCCACATCACGCCGTAGAGGAATAGGCCCCATCCGCCCGCGATCGTCAGCGCGATCAGTGCCGCTCGGACGAGCGCCGGTTCGACCCCGATCCGCTCGCCGATGCCTCCGGCGAGTCCGGTGATAACGCTGTTGGAGCCGCTGCGGGTGATCCGCAGCGGTGCCGCACGCAACGTCGAGATCGATTGCATCTCTCGATACTCGCGTGGGCGGGTCCGAGAAACCATCGGGGTGACACCCTGAGTTGCCGGGATCGCCCTCAGGGTAAGGATGGGGGCATCCCCCGATGGCGGCGCCGACTCGCGGCGCCCAGGATGGGTGCATGAGCGAGACCGGGGGCGCGACCGAGGAACGCAAGTCGGAGGCGGTGGCGCCGCGGCGCCGGCTGGAGCGGCGCACCGACGACAAGGTGGTCGCCGGGGTCTGCTCGGGGCTGGGGAGTTACTTCGAGATCGACCCGCTGTGGTTCCGCATCGGATTCGTCATCGCGTCGCTCTCGGGTGCGATGGGCGTGATCCTCTATCTGGCGGCGTGGGCGCTGATGCCGCTTCCGGGACAGCCGTCTCCATTGCAGCGCAAGCGCTCGCCCGTGACGTTGATCGGAGCCGCCCTGCTGATCGTTGCCGCCGGCATGATGCTCCCGATCCTCGAGGCATTGATCCAGCTCGGGACGTCGCCGTTCGGTCCCATCGGCCTCGACTATCCCGTCATCGACTACTTCCCCGGGCCGGCGTTCCTCGCTCTCGGTTTGATCGCGATCGGCGTGGTGCTGCTGCGCCAGCGCGACGAGGGCCGGGGGCCGCTGGCCCCCCGTGCACCGACGGGAGCAGAACAACGCGCGATCGTGGAGCGAACGATCACGGAGCCGGACGCAACGACTGCGACCGACGACATGACCACTTCGATCGCGTACGCGCCGCCCGTACCCGCACGGCGCCGCGAACGCTCCGCACTTTCGGCGTTCATCACCGCCGCCGTCCTGATCGTCGTGGGCACCGCGGCCCTGCTCTCGAGCGGCGAGATCGCCTCGATCGACGTGGGTCAACTCACCGCCCTCGCGCTCTTCGTGATCGGTGCTGGTCTCCTCGTCGGCGCGTGGTGGGGCCGCGCGCGTCTCATGGTCGTTGTGGGCGTCTTCCTGATACCCACCGTGCTCGCATCGAGTGTCGTCGACTTCCCGCTGAACGGCGCGGTGGGAAGCACGTACATCACTCCTCGACACGAGGGCGACCTGAAGGATCTGGACTACACGTTCGGCAGCGTGCAGCTCGACCTCACCGAATACCGCTTCGAGGCGCGCTCAACGTCTCTAGACATCCGGATGGGGGTCGGGAGCGTCCAGGTCGCCGTTCCGACTCAGGTGCATGCACTGGTCACCGTCGAAACCCGTTCGGGGGAGGTCTACGTGTTCCGTGAGCACGAGTCCGGCACCGACATCGCCATGCGCGAAGAGGCCGGTGACACCGCCGGTAGTGACAAGACCGTGAGGATCAACATCACCGGCGGGCTGACCTCGGTCAGCGTGTACCGAACGAGATGGAGTTACCT
>JBOGWY010000192.1:0-9328 GCA_050694015.1 Actinomycetota bacterium
AGCTCGAGGAGATCGGCGGGCGTGAGCTCGACCTCGTCGCCGCGCAGCACCTGAGGCTCCGGAGGACCGCCGCGGCCCATCGCGACGATGACCGGCTTGTGGCCTCCGGCGACGAGTGCGCGCGCAGAGAACCCGGCGACCGCCGTCTTACCTGTGCGCTTCCCCGTTCCGATCACCGCGATGGACGGGTGCTCGCACAGATGCGGCCGCGGCGGAGGCGTGAAGCGGAAGTCGGCGCCCTCGTAAGGAACGCCCCTGACCAGGGCCACCGCCGCGAGCTGATGACGACGCCGGTAATCGAGCACCGGCTCGTCGGAGTAGTCGAGGACGGCCTCGGGCTCCAGTTCGAGGATCGCCTCGTCGAGCACGTCGCGCGCGCTCTCGCCGGTTCGCACTTCCACGTCGCCGTAGGCCTCGACACCTTCGGCCGGAAGCTTCTCGCGGCCCCCGACGAGAACCGCGGCGGCGACGTCGTGCCCCGCCGAGGTGACGTCGGCGAGAGCCGCCTCTACTACCGGTGGATAGTGCTCGCCGTCGACGACGACCAGGTAACGGATGGGGCGCTCCCTCTCGTCTCCCTCTCCGAGGGTTGAGAAGCAGTGGAGGCGGGTAACTCTACGTGATGAACCGACTCCCCACTGAGAGGAGACGCTCGTGCTAAGGAACCGTAGTGACACCAGGACCGTGGGCCCTGGTGCGGCCGCCATGGTCACCCGCGAATCAGTCGAAGCGCGCGGCGGCGTCTCGGGCGGGGCGGTCTTGACCGGTGTTGTCGTCGCGTTCGGCGCGATGGTGATCCTCACCGCGCTGATCGGCGCGGCGCTCACCGCTCTCGGCGTCAGCGAGACCGCGATCACTCAGGGTGAAGCGATCGAAGCAGGTATCGGTGCCGGCATGGCACTCGTGCTCGCGCAGTTCCTGTCCTATCTCTGGGGTGGCTACACCGCGGGTCGCATGGGCCGCGGAGCCGGCTTCGGCAACGGGATGCTCGTCCCGGTGGTCGCGATCCTCGTGGCCGTCCTCGTCGGCGCGGTCGCGGCGGCCGTCGGCGCCACCGCGAACCTCAACCTTCCCTTCACGACGAACCGTCTTCCGCTGGAAAACGAGTACCTCGTGAACTGGGGCATCGGTATCGGGATCGCGTCGTTGGTCGCGATGTTCCTCGGCGGCATCCTCGGCGGCATCATGGGTGCGCGCTGGCACACGAAGCTCGAACAGCGTGTCTACGAGGAAGAGCACGTCGCCACCGGTGGCGTTCCGGTAACCGGGACCGCGGCTCCGGCGACGACCGGGACCAAGCGTGAGATCGACCTTCGCAGCGACATCGCGGAGGAGGAGCGGCACCCGACGACGACCGTTCGCCGGTAGCAAAAGCGACAACAGGTAATAAAGGGGGCCGGTGGGCCGGCCCCCGCTTCGCGTGTGGCGGTTATCGCAGGAGGGGGCCGGGACGCGGCGAATCTGACGGTGCATGAGGAAGCTTCTCGTCGTCGCGCTCGCGCTCGGGCTGCTGGTGAGCCCCGCGACGGCCGCGCCGGTCGACGACGAGGACTACGTGTTCGCCGGCGGCGGCACCCCGTTGACGAACGGGATCTTCTTCCCCGGGACCGCTCTCACCGGGGTTCCAGAGGCACCTCCGGTCGAGGTCACGCGGGGCACGGATTTCACGTTCGTGAACCTCGACGAGGCCGCGGTCGGCAACGGACACAAGATCATCTCGTTCAAGCGGTTGCGTAGTGGGCGCGCGGCGTTCCAGTCGGATCTGCTCATGCGGCCCGGCGATACCGACCTCGTTATCACGTCGCACCTGAAACCCGGCGTCTACAAGTACTACTGCGCCGTGCACGCGGGCATGTACGGCAACATCGAGATCGTCAACCAGTAACTCCTGCGCCTTCCGTTTCCCATTCGCTGACGAACACACGCCATCCCGACTGGCGCGCGCGACAGATGCGCCGCACCTGCTCGGCGCGGGTCGCGGCCTCGGGACGCGGTGCGATAACCAACAGCGAGGGTCCCGAACCGGCGAGCGCCACCGCGAGCCCGGACTCGCGTAGCTCCCCGTGTACCGCAGCGGTCTCCGGCATGAGACCGAGGCGCGTCGGCTCGTGCAGCTTGTCGTGCATCGCGTCGGCGAGAACCTCGGAGCCGGACCCCGTCGTCACCGCAGCGACCAGCAGGGCCGCGCGCGATGCCGTGAATTGCGCGTCGGCGAAAGTGACGTCGGCAGGCAGAACCTCGCGCGCCTGGCGCGTCGACAGCTGCTGTCGCGGCACCACGATGATCGGGACGAGACGCTCGCTCGGGTCGATACGGAAGTAGCGCAGATCTTCCTGTTGCTCGCCCCTGTACGCGACCACGAGGCCGCCGAGCAACGCCGGTAGCACGTTGTCGGGATGGCCCTCGACCGAGGTGGCGAGGTGCACCATCTCGATCTGGGGAACCGTCCGCCCGGTGATCGCGCGGGCCGCGAACAGTCCGCCGACGACGGCCGCTGCCGATGAGCCGAGGCCGGATGCCAGTGGGATGGGGTTCTTCACGCGCACCGCATAACCCGGAGGGCGGCGACCGACGTGATCGAAGAACGTGTTCATCGAGCGCAGCACGAGGTTCGTCTCGTCCTGCGGGAGCTGTTCGGCTCCCTCGCCTTCGATCATCAGATCG
Source organism: Actinomycetota bacterium (assembly GCA_050694015.1). Lineage (GTDB taxonomy): Bacteria > Actinomycetota > CADDZG01 > CADDZG01 > WHSQ01 > JBOGWY01. The sequence goes on from JBOGWY010000192.1 coordinate 2,665, forward strand.
ATCGAATCGCGCCGCGGCTCGATCTCGATCTCCAGATGCATCCGGACCGCGACCCCAAGCGCATCGAAACCCGGGCCGAGGTTCGCAACCGTCGCGGGAACACGAACCCGTACTGCTGCAGGCATCAGCGGACCTTTCGATCAGGGATTGGGGAAAGGATTACACGCCTCGACCCGACAACCAAGGACCTCCCGCGCTGTCAGCCCTCGAAGGGTGGAGTGATGGGCTCCGGACCCTCACCTTGGAACTGCCGTCGGAAATCGTCGAACACGCCCTGCGACGGTAGCGCGCACGCCCGTGAGTGACGCCACGCGGTGAGTACGAACGTGGCGTCCTCCGGAACGTTGTCGTACGGCGTCGCGACGGTGGCAACCGGTTCCTGCGCGGTGAGGAACTCGAGCTGATCGACGATGCGTTCGTCGGCATCGGGCGAGTACCAGATCACGATCTGTCCATGCTCGAGGTTGTGTACGAGCGTCGGTGATTCGACCGGTGTCGTGTAGAAGCCGGGTTCCGCCGGAACCGCGAAATGCGGACCCGAGGTGGGCGGATCTGAGTTGTACACCACCGATGAGGCTTCGGACGGATCGATGTGAGCGGCCCCCATGTCCGGATACGTCTCCACCGGCGTACACCCCGCCGCGGACTCGTCGACCGCGTCGAGCAACCCCTCGTTAATTCCCTGCTCGAACTCGTCGACGATCTCGCCGCCGACACCTTCCGTGACCCCACTGTTCACCGCAGCGAAGATCCCGACCACTATCAACGCAGTGATGAGCAGCGTCAGGACGACGCCGATCCATCCCAGGACGATGCCGGCGATCGCCATGCCGCGCCCGTCCTGCGCGCCCTGCGACCGGTCGATCTGTCCCTTGCCCAGGTAGCCGAAGACCAGCGCCAGGATCGACCCGAGGATGGGGAAGAACGTGAGCCCGGCGATACCAGAGATGAGCGAGGTGATCGCCAAGCCGTTCGTCGGCCGGCCCTGCGGCGGGTAGTAGCCCGGCTGGTATCCCTCCTGGACCGGCTGCCGTGGTGGTTGATACGGCTGCGACGGCCCCTGGTAGGGCTCGGGCGTGGGCGGCGTGAACGGACCGGTCCCGTAGTCGGGCTGCTCGGGCGGCGGTGTCGGCCCACTCGGTGGTGGCGGCGGAGGTGGTTGATCGCTCATGTCAGCTCCAGTTCGGACAGGATCACGTCGATCTCGGCGGCGACGAGCTTGGGGCGCGGCGCAGTGTTGATGGCCCAGTCCGGATCCTTCAGTCCGTGACCGGTGAGCACGCACGCGATGATCGAGCCGGCGCGGATCGCACCTTCGGCCTTCATCTGGCGGAGCCCGGCGAGACTTGCGGCCGATGCGAGCTCGACGAAGATCCCCTCCTCTGCGAGCGAGCGGTACGCCTCGATGATCTCTTTATCGCGTACCGACGCGATCCGTCCACCGGATGCCTCTGCGGCGTCGGTCGCGCCGTTCCACGATGCCGGGTTGCCGATGCGGATCGCGGTCGCGACCGTCCGCGGGTCGGCGACGGGCTCGCCACGCACGATCGGGTTCGCGCCCTCGGCCTGGAACCCGTGCATGGTCGGAAGGCTCGTAGCCCACCCGGCTTCGACGGCTTCGTTGTAGCCCTTCCAGTACGCGGTGATGTTGCCGGCGTTGCCGACGGGCATCACGTGAACGTCGGGCGCGCGGCCGAGCGCCTCGACGATCTCGAACGCGGCGGTCTTCTGTCCCTCGATGCGATACGGATTGACGGAGTTCACTAGCGTGATGGGGCGCTCGCTCGCCATCTGCTTCGTGAGCTCCAGAGCATGGTCGAAGTTGCCCTCGATCTCGAGCACGCGTGCGCCGTGGACCAGCGCCTGCGCCAGCTTCCCGAGCGCGACGTTCCCCTGCGGGATCAGCACCGCGCAGATCATCCCTGCCCGCCCCGCGTACGCGGCCGCGGATGCGCTCGTGTTCCCGGTCGACGCGCACACCACCGCGCGCGAGCCCGCTTCGAGCGCTTTCGAGATCGCGACCGTCATGCCTCGGTCCTTGAACGATCCGGTCGGGTTGAGACCCTCGTACTTCAGCCACACTTCGGCGCCGACCTCCGTGCTGATCCGCTCCGAGAAGATCAACGGCGTGTCGCCCTCGTCCAGGGTCACGATCGGAGTCGCCTCTGTCACGGGAAGCTGATCGAAATAGCGCCGGATGATGCCGCGGCGACCGGCGATCGTGAGGGGGCCCTGCACTACTCGTGCGCCCCTTCGACGCGCATGACCGATTCGATCTTGTCGACCGCATCGAGGTCGTGCAGCTCTTTGAACGTCGTCTGGTGCTGTCCTTCGGTCGCGGTGTGCGTTATCAGCATGAGCGTCGCCTCGTCGCCGAACCCCTCCTGGCGCACGCTCGCGATGGAGATGCCGTGGCCCGCGAACACGCCCGAGACGGCGGCAAGGACACCGGGTTGGTCGAGCACGGAGAGGACGACGTAGTAGCGGACCTTCACCTCGTCCTGCGGCCGGATGCGCGCGTTGTCGTGATAGCAGGTGCATCCCGGTGAACGTCCGCCGGTAACGACGTTGCGCGCGATCTCGACGAGGTCTCCGACCACCGCCGATGCCGTCGGACCGCCGCCGGCACCGCGGCCGAAGAACATCAGTTGGCCGGCGTGTTCGGCCTCGACGAACACCGCGTTGAACACGTCCCGGACGGCGGCGAGCGGATGGGTTCTCGGGATCATCGCGGTATGGACGCGGGCCGAGACGTAACCGTCGTCCATCTCGGCGACGGCGAGGAGCTTGACCTCATAACCCAACTCGTGCGCCGCAGCGATGTCGGCTGCGGTGACCCGCGAGATGCCCTCGCGATGAACGTCGCTCGCGACCACGCGCGCGTTGAATGCCAACGAGGCGAGGATCGCGACCTTCTGCGCCGCGTCGTACCCCTCGATATCCGCGCTCGGGTCGAGCTCGGTGTATCCGAGCCGCTCCGCCTCCGCCAGCGCTTCGGTGAAGGACTCCCCCGTCTCCGACATGCGCGTGAGGATGAAGTTGGTGGTGCCGTTGACGATGCCGATCACGCGCTGCACGCGGTCGCCGGCGAGGGACTCCTTCATCGGGCGGATGATCGGGATGCCCCCGGCCACGGCTCCCTCGAAGAGGATGTCGACACCGTGCGTAGCGGCGGCATCGAGAACCTCCTGACCGTAGGTCGAGATCAGTTCCTTGTTGGCGGTCACGACGTGCTTGCCGGCTTTGAACGCGGCAAGGATCAGGTCCTTGGCGGGATCGACGCCGCCGATCACCTCGACGACTACATCGACGGAGGGATCGGAGACGACCTGCCACGGATCGGTGGTGAGGATCTCGGGCGGGAGCTCGACGTCGCGAGCTCGAGACAGGGTCCTCACCGCGACGCGGCGCAACTCCAGCTCGGCCCCCGAACGCACGCGCAGCTCGTCCGACGCGTCGAGTAGAACCTTCGCCGCAGCGGAACCGACCACGCCGCACCCAAGGAAACCGACGCCCAGCTTCTTCGTAGCCATCACCCGATGGTAAGACGACGCCTATGCCTGAGCTACCGGAGATGCAGGCTTTGTCCGAACGCCTCGAGGCGATCTATGGCGGCGCGACGCTCAAACGATTCGACCTCTTGCAGTTCTCGTCTCTCAAGACGGTCGAGCCCTCGCCTTCCGACCTCTACGGGACAAAGGTCACCGCACTGGGGCGGCGCGGCAAGTACGTGTTCTTCGCTATGGGCGATAAGCGCCTGATGTTCCACCTCTCGCAAGGGGGCCGCGTCGACATCGAGGATCCTCCGAAAGCCACGAAGCCGAAGGGCTCGATCGTCCGCCTCCATTTCGACGGACGGCCCTCGATGCTCATCAAGGAGTTCGGTACCGAACGAAAGGCCGCGCTGTGGGTGCTCGCATCGGAGGATCCCGGCCCCCTCGAACGCCTGGGCCCGGAGCCGGACTCGGAGGCGTTCGCCGCGTTCATCCGCACGGGTCAGGACAAGAGGCGGCTGCACACGATGCTGCGCGATCAACGCACCGTCGCGGGGATCGGACGCGGCTTTGCCGACGACATCCTTCACGACGCGAAGTTGGCGCCGTTCGATCCGCTGTCGTCGTTGAACGACGAACAACGCGAACAACTCCTCCAGTCGAGTAGGCGCGCGCTCGATGCCGCGCTCGCACGCGAGCGGCAACGCGAGGGCGGACTGCCCACGAAGATGCAGGGACGCTTCACGGTGCACGGCAAGTACGGAGAGGCATGTTCGCGCTGCAAGAACACGCTGCGTCGCGTCTCCTACGAGGCATACGAGGTCACCTACTGCCCGACGTGTCAGACCCGCGGCAAGGTGCTCGCCGACCGCCGCACGTCGCGGTTCCTCAAGTGATCGTGTCGCGTTCGCGTGATTGAGGACCGAAGTACCTAGCCGGGATCCCCAACCTCTCCTCGGATCGGTGCCGAACCGTCGTTTGCCGTCGCGAAAGGGGAATAACGTTGACGAGCGTTCCCTCAAGGAGGCCACATGCAGCGGGCTAGCAGCGACGGCCGGTCGACGAGAGGCGACGCGCGGGAACCGCTCCGCATTCTGGTCGTCGACGACGACGAGAACCTTCGCTTCATGTTGCGTCTGTTGTTCGACGATCCCAGCGTCGAGGACATCCACGACGCGGCCAACGGCGAGGAAGCTCTTGCGATCGCCGAACGCGAACGGCCCAACGTCATCGTCTGCGATTGCAGGATGCCCGTTATGAGTGGAGATGAGGCGGGCCGCAGACTCCGCATCACCCTGCCCGACGCGCTGATCGTCTCCTACTCCGGGCTCGATGCCGACAAGCCGTGGGCCGATGAGGCCATCATCAAAGCGTCGGGGGACGACATCGACCGCCTGCGGGACACCGTCCTCGGGCACGGCTTACGCGCGGCCCCCCTCGAGAGCCTCGAAATAAGACCCCCTAAGCCCTAAGTAGGTATCGCGCCCGATGTGGCGCCACCCCTCTTATCCCTACCTTCGCTGTAACGCCAAGCGAAGGAGGAAAGAGATGAACGGATCGCCCTTGGGATTCGGCTCGATCATGGCCCAGCAGCGCATCCAGGAGATGCGCCGGGGCGCACCGCACCGCCGGTTCGCCCGCGGCGGCAAGCACGATTCGGGACACCACCGTCGCCCCTCATCGTCGGCGGCACGACCCCGCCCCGCGCCGGGCAGGTAGATGAGCGTCACCGAAGCAGGCAGCGAGGACGGGCTTCTCCCCCGGGACCCGTCCTCGTTCGCGTTCGACCCAGTCTCGTTCGCGTCAAACCGCGGCGCGATACTGACGAGCATCTCGACTGCAACCAGCTCCACGTTCATCGGCCGGACCGAGGAGCTCGGCCGCTTATCGGAGCTACTCGATCGAGCCGAGCACGGTCTGCGTGCCGTCGCGCTCGTCGCCGGGGATGCGGGTGTCGGCAAGACCCGGCTGTTGACCGAGGTCGTCGCCGACGCGGAGAAACGCGGGATGCGCGTTCTCGTGGGCGGCTGCATGGAGACCGGCGATCTCGGGCTCCCCTACGTGCCGTTCATAGACGCGTTCCGCCAGCTGGGCGATCGTCCCGACGACGTCGCGCTCATCGAAACAATGATCGCGGCGATCCCGAACCTCGGTCGGTTGTTGCCGGGGCCCACCGAGGGTCGCCCTCCTCCCGCACCGACCCGCGACGATTTCGATCAGGTCGAGCTGTTCGGCGGTGTGCTGTCCTTGCTGGAGCGCCTCTCCGAGACCGCCCCACTGCTACTCGTGATCGAGGACCTGCACTGGGCGGACCGTTCGACCCGGGACCTGCTCGCGTTCGTGGTGCGTTCTCTGCGCACCGGGCGGATCGGGTTGGTCGCGTCGTACCGGGCCGACGAGCTGCACCGGCGTCATCCGCTGCGACCGTTGCTCGCCGAGCTGGTGCGCCTGCCCGACGTCACCCGTATCGACCTCGCGCCGTTCACGCGCCACGAGCTCGCACAGCACCTCGAGGCACTGGTCGGCGAACGGGTCGAGCCGTCGGTCGTGGAACGGATCCTCGACCGGTCGGAGGGCAATGTCTTCTTCGCCGAGGAGCTCGTAGCCGCGGGTGCGGTGCGCGCCGATGTCCGGCTTCCCGACGCGCTGGCCGACGTGCTGCGAACGCGCATCGAGGCTCTCTCGGAAAAGGCACAAGAAGTCCTGAAGGTCGCGTCGACCGCGGGCCGGCGCGTGAGCCACGACCTCCTCGTCGCGGCTTGTGACTGCTCCGAGCCCGAGCTCGAAACGTCCCTGCACGAGGCGATCGCAGGTCAGGTGCTCGTGGTCGATCCGGTGGAGGCGACCTATCGCTTCCGCCATGCACTGCTACAGGAAGCCGTCTACGGAGATCTCCTTCCGAGCGAACGCACGCGACTACACGCGACCTACGCCGAGTTGCTGGCCGAGTCCGGGGCCGCGGCGGAGCTCGCACATCACGCCCTGGCCGCGCACGACTTGCCAGGCGCGCTCAAAGCGTTGGTGCAAGCCGCCACCGAGGCCACGAGCGTGTCGGCACCGGCCGAAGCGCTGGGACACCTAGCTCGGGCCCTCGAGATCTGGGACCGCGTGCCCGACGCGCATGCCGTCGCAGGGATTCCGCGCGCTACCGCGTTGCTCCGTGCGGCCGC
>JBOGWY010000193.1:0-13912 GCA_050694015.1 Actinomycetota bacterium
GATGTGCGACGCAACGCTCCACCGGTGGCCGAAGGGATCTTCGAACTGACCCGAGCGGTCGCCGTAGAACTGATCGGCGACGGGTTGGATGCTCGTGGCTCCCATCTCGATCGCACGGTTGAAGACATCGTCGACATCTTCGACATAGACACTGATCAGAACGGCGGTTCCGCCGATCGTCTTGGGAGACCTGTTGCCGAACTCTTCGAATTCGTCTGACAACATGATGAGTGAATCACCGATCTCGATCTCGGCATGGAGGAGCTTGCCGTCGGGGCCGGGCATGCGGCCTCGCTCGGCCGCGCCGAACACTTTTCCGTAAAAGTCGAGCGCTTCCTGGCCTCCATTGACGTACAGATAGGGCGAGACGCGTGGGTAATTCTCGGGGATCGGTTTGACTGCCATGCGGACCTCCTCGTCGGCGAGTCGTGAACGATTCAAGCGTGCGCGTCGCATCCTAGTCTTGATGAGCGGCGGCGTGGATGGAGGGAGAAGCACATGGGACGCATCGTTGTAACGGAGTTCGTTTCGGTGGACGGGGTCATGGAGGATCCCGGGGGCTCGGAGGACTTCAAGTACGGAGGTTGGAGCTTCGAGATCTCGCGGGGCGACGAAGGAGACAACTTCAAGCTCGACGAGACGCGCAACTCTGTTGCCCTGCTGCTGGGACGAAAAACCTACGACGGCTTTGCCGAGGCGTGGCCCACGCGCACCGGCGAATTCGCCGACAAGTTCAACAACATGCCCAAATACGTCGTGTCCTCGACGCTGGACGACCCGCCGTGGACCAACTCGACGGTGATCGATGAGGACGTGGTGCAAGCGGTGTCGGATCTCAAAGGCAAGCTCGACGGCGACATCGTGGTGCACGGCAGTGCGCAACTCGTGCAGTTCCTGCTGGACAACGATCTCGTGGACGAGTTGCGTCTGATGGTCTATCCGGTGGTGCTCGGAGACGGCAAGAGGCTGTTTGGATCGACGACCGACAAGAAGACGATGCGTCTGGTCGACTCCAAGACGGTGGGGGACGGAGTCAGCATCCTGATCTACGGCCGGACCGACGCTCACTAAGTCGGAATAAGTGCGGTGGTCCTCGTGACCGGCGCGTCGACGACGCGGGTGATCCACGCCGAGGGCGGATATATCAATCTGGTTTGATGTATAGTCGCCGGCATGCGAATCAGCGCGGAGCCGTCGCCGCAAGCATTCCTCCTGCTGGTTGGGGACCCGCACAGGTGGCGTCTGCTCCGAGAGCTCACGGCGAGCGACCGCCGGGTGGGCGAGCTCACGACCATCCTCGGCAAGCCGCAGAACCTGGTCTCGTACCACCTCGCGGAGCTGCGGTCGGCCGGGCTCGTATCGGCACGGCGCAGCTCGGCAGACCGGCGCGACACCTATTACCGCATCGACCTCCATCGGTGCGGTGAGTTGCTGTGTTCGGTGGGGACGGCGCTCGACCCGGCTCTACGGTTCGCCCCGCTTCCCCCCACGAGTGGAGCCCGCACGCGGGGATCCCGCGTGCTGTTCCTGTGCACGGGCAACAGCGCCCGATCGCAGATGGCCGAAGCTCTCCTCGAGCACCGATCCGGCCACTCGATCCGGGCCCGCAGCGCCGGCAGTCATCCCAAGGCGCTACATCCGAACGCCGTTCGAGTCATGGCCGAGCGCGGCATAGACATCTCCGGCGCCCGGACCAAGACCTTTCGTCGCTTCGGACGGGCGCGCTTCGACCGCGTCATCACGCTGTGCGACCGGGTCCGGGAGATCTGTCCGGAGTTTCCCGGCGGGCCGATCACCGCGCACTGGAGCATGCCGGACCCCGTCCAGGAAGGCGATACCGATGAGGACACCTACCCCGCGTTCCTTCGCACCGCCGAGGAGCTCGAGACACGCATCGAGCTCCTCATCACTCGGATGACGACTTAAAGGAGGCACCAGCGATGGGAACTGAAGAGACGGCCAACGTCCGCTACATGGTCGATGATGTCGTCGAGGCAACGGAGTTCTATACCGAGCATCTGGGATTCACGGTGCAGAACAGCTTCCCCGCCTTCGCAGACGTCACGCGAGGCAACCTCCGCGTTCTGCTGAGCGGACCGGAGAGCTCCGCGGGACGCCCGATGCCGGACGGCGCCAAGCCGGGGCCCGGCGGGTGGAATCGCATCCACCTCATCACCGACGATCTCGCCGCCGAGATCGAGCGTCTGCGCGCCGAAGGCGTCCGTTTCCGCAACGATGTCGTGACCGGGCCGGGCGGCTCTCAGATCCTTATCGAGGATCCCTCCGGCAATCTCATCGAACTGTTCCAGCCGGCCGGCGGATAGCCCGGCGAGCGTCACCGCCCACGCGGCTAAGGGCACCGATGCAAACGGCGCGACACTGACGCGAGCGGCCACGGGCGTCCCGAGGAGTGACGACGATGGAGGGAAAGCAGCGACTCGAAGCGTTTCTTCGCGACAACAAGGTGGGTTTCCAGATCCACCATCACCCTGAGGCGTTCACGGCTCAGGAAGTTGCGGCGGTGGAGCATCTGCCCGGGAAGGTGCTGGGCAAGGTAGTCGTCGTGGCGGCAGACGACGAGCTGGCTCTGGTCGTGTTGCCGGCGCCTAGTGCGGTAGATCTCGACAAGGTGGCCCCGGCTCTCGGTGCCAAGGCGGCCCGCCTCGCCGAAGAGTCGGAGTTCGAATCTCGCTTTCCCGGCTGCGATACGGGCGCGATGCCTCCGTTCGGCAACAACTCGCTCTACGACGTGCCGGTGGTCGTCGACCGCGCGGTGTCCGAGCAGGATGAAGTGGCGTTCAACGCGTGCACCCACACCGACACCGTGCACCTGGCGTATTCCGATTTCGCACGCCTTGTGGATCCAACGGTTGCCGACGTGACCGATTGATCAGGATCTGAGCTCGTCAGATCTCACCCTCGTTTCTCATACCGTCGCGCGCCGCAGGATCTCATCGATCTCCGTCATCATCCGCGCGTGGTGGGAGCCGGCCCAATAGACGCGCTCGCAGACGGGACAGCGTTTGAAGGAATCGTGCTCGCGTAAAGCGTCTTCGGGGACGCGGCCACTTGCGTCCTCGGCAGCGAGCTGTTCCAGCGGTTCGTTGCACTCGAGACAGCGCGAGAAAGGGTTCACGTCGCCGGCGAGGTCGAATCGTCGAACGACTTCAGTCACCTGATCGATCGGGTCGGTCGCTCTCACGTAGTAGCCGTGGGTGATCTCTCTTCGTTTCAGCACGGCCCTATCGCGCGTGAGCAGCACCCTTCGCTCGGAGACCGAGATCCGAGCGAGCTCCGCGTCGGCGAAGTCGTTCCTGTAGTGAGTGTCGAATCCCAACATCCGTAGATGACGGGCGAGTCCGCCCAGGTTCGAATCGACGACGAAGTGCGTGTCGCGCAGGGGGCGCGGTCTCAACTTCTGCACAGGACCGATGTCGACGGACTCGAACATGGGAAAGACGCTGATCAGATCGTCGTCCTGCGGCCGATGATCGAATCCCACCGAGGCTCCGTTGATGATCACCGCGTCTACCTCGGTGTGAGGGACGCCGGCCGCCTCGACCAGGTCCTTGACCGTCTGGTGCACGCCCAGTGGCCGGCGGAAGTTCGTGAACCGGTGCTCGCGTGGGAGGAAATCGTTGAGTTCCGCGTAGAAGCGGAGTTCTACGGACTTCTCCACCGTCCGATCAGCGTTCTCCCATGCTCTCGTGTTTCGTGCCCATGGGCCCACTATCGATATGTATGGCGGCCGCCTTTTTGGTACCGACCACGCCACGCACGCGGCCGGACTCGTTCATGATCTGATCGAGACAGTTCGAGCACACCAGCTGGCGGACGCGCGTGCGGCCTTCCTCATGGACGATTTCCTTCATGCGCCTCGTAGGCAACTCCTTGCCACAGCGTACGCATGACGACGTCTGATCCATGAGGCTCCCTTCTTCGCGAAAACCGCTTGCACTGATCGCGGGACCAAGTCTCCCACGAAAGGGCGGTCCGTCGCCTTGTTATCGCAGCCGTTTGACGGCTCGAGCCCTTGTTCTCTAGGTTCGAGTGAACCGACTGACGGTGCCAACACTGCACCGGCAGTGGGTCGCGTCACACGCGGTTCGGTCAAGGACCGGCCCACCGCGGGAAGGGGACGCTGCCGATGTACGAACGTCTGAGCACCTTTGATGCTTCCTTTCTCAGCCTAGAGAAGTCGAATGCCCACATGCACTTCGCGGGTCTGGCGATCTTCGATCCGGAGACGGGCGGCGATGGGTGCCTCGACTTCCAGGCGGTCTCGGAACTCTTCGCGAGCCGTATGCATCGTGTTCCGCGCCTGCGACAAAGACTGGCCCAGGTGCCGTTCGATGTGGCGAGGCCGGTGTGGGTCGACGACCCGGGGTTCGACCTTCACTTTCATCTGAGGAGAGCGACCCTGTCGCCCCCCGGCGGGCCGCGCGAGCTGGCCGAACTGATCCAACGTATCCACTCGTCGCCGCTCGATCGCTCGAAGCCTCTGTGGCAAACGAATCTGATCGATGGCCTCGAGGGAGGGCACGTGGCCGTCTTGTCGAGGGCTCATCACGCGATGGTCGACGGTCTGGCGGGGATGCGCCTGGCCGGCAATTTCCTGGATCTCACGCCCCAACCAACGAAGGTGCAGCCGGACGAGTGGCACCCCGATCCACCGCCGTCCGGACTTCGGCTTCTGCAAGACGCTCTCGTTGACGGCGTCGCGGATCCATTGCGCTCGGCCGCGGACGCGGCGCGCTCGTTGGTCGTTTCGAGCGCGGATGTGCTGCAAGGAGCACAGAGGTTTGTCGCCGGTACCGCGTCCCTCGCGCTGAAGGGAATCGCTCCCAACGGTCCCTTCAATGCCGACGTCACATCGACACGACGATTCGCGATGGCGAACGTCGACGTTTCAGACGGCGAAGACATCAGGCGCTCTTTCGGCGGGACCATGAACGATGTCGTCCTTGCGGTGGTCGCCGAAAGTCTTCACCGCCAGTTCGAGAGCCGAGGAAGGATCCCGCAACGGGAGCTTCGCGCGATGGTCCCGGTGTCGACGCGCACGGAATCCCAGGAGGCGGAGCTTGGCAATCACGTTTCCTGCGGTCTGGTCGATCTGCCGATCGGCCCGATGGATCAGATCGAACGTCTGCGCGAGGTAACCAGGAGGACGCGGGACTTCAAGTCGTCTCCCGCTACGTTCGCGTTGCCTTCGCTCGTGGACCTGGGACGCTGGGTGCCGTGGCGAGCCTACGAAGCGGTGTCCAGGATCTTCTCCCGACAACGCTTGTTCAATCTCGTCGTTTCGAATATCCCGGGCCCGCGGGAGTCCCTCTACCTGAACGGCGCCAAACTGGTGGCGTACTACCCGGTGATGCCGATCGCGGAAACGGTCGGCCTGTCGATAGCCGTGACGAGCCTCTCGGGCGTGATGGGGTTCGGCATCGTCTCGGACTGGGATGCGATCGACGACATCGAGGCGCTGGCCGGGACCCTCGTGGGTTCGTTCACCGACCTCAGGAAGGCGGCCGCGTAGGTTGTTTCAACCTTTGTGAGGGCCTGGCTTCGAGAGAAGTTGAACATCAGCGTGTGTCGGGGAGGAGACCCCGGACATAGCCTGCTTGGCCCGCGTGTTGGAGATCGTCGCCGATCACGCTGACGAGCCTCACCCCCAACGACACCGGAGGATCCCAGGATTCGTCCACGATCCGGTCGAGATCCTCATCGCTCAAACCACCCACGAACCGCTGCGTCTCGTCGTGGACCGCGTCGTGATACCCGGTAAGAAGATCGCCCGATCGCACAGCAACCGATCCAACCTGTGCGGCTGAGTGACCGTAGCCGGTGTCGCCCGGATCTAAGGGAAGCGCGAAGCGCTCGGCCCAGCCCCCAGAGGTCCACAGCTGTTCGGTCCCTGCTGCATCCGCGACGTGGTCGTCCTGGACGCGCGTGAGGTGCCAGATCAACCACGCGATCGAGTTCGCCTCGGGACTGACCCGGAACGACAGCTGCTCCGGAGTAAGCCCGGCTACGACACGGTCGACGATCCCTCGGATCCTCCCGAAGGCGTCGGTCAGTACAGCGACGGAGTTCACATCCACACCCTCCGATCTACGGTCGATTGAGTTGCAGGCTGGCTAGCAGAAGAAAGAGATCGGTCAGTTTCTTTGGGTCTCTCCCTGTGAGGGACGCGACCTGTTCCAAGCGATAGTTGACGGAGTTGCGATGGATCAGAAGCCTCCGTCCCGTATCTCTCACCGAGAAGTTGCAGTTCACGAACGTCTCCAAAGTCTTAGGCAGGCTTAGCCGCACTCCGGCTTGCGACCATAGCGGGGCCGCGACGCTGCGGACGATCTCTCTCGTGCTTCCCCCGGCTTGATGCACAAGCGCCTTCAGCGGCATGTCCTCGATGCGGTGAAGACCTGAGCCCTCGCTGAGCGCGAGTTCGGCGAGAGAGGTCGCCTCTGCAACCAGATCGGTTAGTTCGGATGACCGTGGACCTGCAGCCCATGCAACGAGTGGGCCGTACTCGTCGGCGATCGCGTCGTAGGTGCGGAGCAGGGCTCCGTAGTCGGCGCTTCCGTCGTCCGGCCACAGCGCAACGATCCCATCGTGATCTGGAACTGCGATCAGCGAGAACTCGAGAGGTAGCGACCGCAGCGTGTGAACCAATTCAGGTCTCACCGGCCCGCTCTTGGGGTTTTGGAAGACCACCACCCAGTAGGCCGGCGACACGCGGTGTGCGCCGCGCGCGTCGATCTCTTCGATCTCGGCGGAGTCCGATCCGTGTTGGAGGATCGCTCGGAAAAGCGAACGCTGATCCCGATCCATGTCGGCGACTAAGCGGTCGCGTTCGGCGAGGTAGTTTTCGCTTACGGCTGTGCTGACGTGATCGAGGTAGCGCAACAATCCGGAAGCGACCTCTTGAGCAGCCTCCAGGTCTCGTAGGTCAGGATCTTGTGACTGCTCGCGCACTATCTCCCAAAACACCCTGAAGCCCATCCGGTACGCCTGCAGCAGAACCTCGAGCGGTATTCCTTCTCGCGCCCTCCGGCGCGCACTGGCCGCGAATTGCTCCAGCTCGTCGCGCTCGGGCGGCCGGCCTTCCATGATCGTCGTTAGACAGAGCTTGAAGTTGGCCCAAACGATCTCCCGGACGGTCCCGAGAGTCCCGGCGTCCATAGCCGCGTAGGCCGGGATGCGCGCTACCAGCGTGTCCGTAACGCGATCGGTCACTTCGTCCAGTCGAGCCAGCATGAGCTCGATGAGGCGACCAAGCGCCTCTTGCCCGCTCACGTCCGGCCATCGTAGCCGGGTCCTTGGGCGGGGGCTGGGCATGTGGCCCAAAGGAGTCGTTCTCACTCACCTGTGTTCCGGCCCCGTGCCCCTCGTCATTGGCCCCAGTAGGTGGACATCTGCACAACGTTCCGGTTTGGAAATCCGTCGTTTGGCCCGTTTGAAAGTCGTGCGGCTCGGGGAATCAACAAACGAAGCAAGCGACTTGTGTGGGGGCGGGGCGGGCTCTTCCTTATCGGATCGCTCCCAAACCGCGACCGAGAACGACAAGGGAGGAGCCGTGCTGGCAGGAGATCTCATCACCCAGGCGCTTAGGCGCCGGGGACGTTCATTCCGTTTCGATCTGAACGCGCCTCCCGTCTCGCTCGCCGAGTTCGAACAGGGAGGGACCGATCCCGGAAACATCGCCGAGTTCCTCGCATTCGACATCCCTTTCGAGGTCGAGCCCACGACCGGCGTGATCTTCCCTACCGAGGTTGACCGTGGCTAACTCGGTCGCGCGCCGTGACGTGTTGCGAAGCGGTCTCGGAGCCGGCGTATGGCTCGCCGGCCTGAAGATCAGCGACCTCGTGGAGGCCGTGCCGTCGGTTTCGGGTCGCCCATTCAGGGCCGACGCAAAGGAGCGTCCGGGAGGTTCGGACGACCTCGCGTACCTCACGATCGCAGAGGCATCCGAACTCATCCGGGCCCGCAAGCTTTCGCCGGTGGAATTGGTCGATGCGTGCCTCGCTCGGATCTACAAGCACGACGAAGCCATCCAGGCGTGGGTGACGGTCCTTCCGGAAGTGGCCAGGGCCGAGGCTAAGGCCGCTGCCGACGAGATAGCGCGTCGCGGAGTGCGTTCCCCACTGCACGGCATCCCGATCGGCCACAAAGACCTCTATGACATGAGGGGGGTACGAACCACAGCGGGTTCAAAGGTCCGTTCCGATGCCCCGCCCGCGAAACGTGATTCGGCGGTTGTGGCCATGCTCCGAGCCGCGGGAGCGATCGCCCTCGGCAAAACCAATACGCACGAGTTCGCCTATGGCGTCCGTACGCCGCCGACGTCGAACCCTTGGGACCAGACACGGATCCCGGGTGGCTCGAGCGGAGGAACCGCGGCGGCACTGGCGGCAGGGATGTGTTTGGGGGGCAGTGGCTCGGACACCGGTGGCTCGATCAGGATCCCGTCTTCCTTGTGCAACACGGTTGGGATCAAGGCCACGTTCGGACGCGTGAGCAAGGCGGGCCTCGACCCGTTGGCGTGGAGCGAAGACCACGCCGGACCGATGGCTCGTTCGGTAGAGGACTGCGCTCTGATGCTCAACCTCATCGCGGGACCAGACCGCGGGGATCCCACGACTGTCTCGGCACCGGTCCCCGATTTTTCGGCGGGCCTAGGAAAGAGCGTCAGGGACCTTGTCGTTGGAGTGCCGACTTCGTTCTTCTTCGAGGGCGCAGACCCCGAGACCGAGCGAGTCGTCCGCGAAGCGATCCCCGCGCTTAAGGCGACCGGCGTGAAGGTCAGGAAGATCGACATGCCCCCGACCCAGCAGGCTGCCGCCACCGCCTACCTCGTCGTCCAACTCGTAGAACCGCTTGCCGCGCACGAGCACTATCTGCGACAGCGCCCGCACGATTACCAGAGTCAGACCCAGGCACTGTTTGCGCTCGGCACACCGTGGACCGGTCAGCACTACATGCGCGCGCAGCGGATCCGCACGATCTACATCCGCCAGTGGATGAAGGTCTTCGACAAGGTGGATGCCGTTCTCGCCCCCACAACGCCCCGGCCCGCGCCGACCAAGATAGAGGGCGAGGCCACCGGCGTGTTCGAACTCGTCAACTACACGTCGGCGTTCGACTTCAACGGATGCCCTTCGATCTCCGTTCCTGCCGACCTCACGAACGAGGGTCTGCCGGTCGGGCTCATGCTGTCTGCGCGTCCCTTCAACGAGACGATGTTGCTGCGGCTTGCCTACGCGTATCAAAAGGAGACCGGGTTCAACCGACGTCGCCCAAAGCTCGACTAATCGCCGAAGGATCGATCATTCGTGTCGCTCCAGAGCCACAGGGCAGAGGGTGTCTGGGTGTCGGTGTTGTGCGTCGCGGTTGTTTGCGCGCTGGTCCCCGCGCCCGCATCGAGCGTGGCCCGAGGCGCAAGGGACAAGGTTTTCCAAGGCCCCGTCCCCACCGCGGACTGCGGACCGGGATCCAAACCCGAGACTCGCCTCCAGGGAGAGGTGACGCTGAAGGACCGCGAGAGTGGACGGTCCGAGGGCGGTTACCGCTGCAACCTGCAACTGGTCGGACAACATCAGGGCGAGGGCGCATCGTGGCAGGACGCCTTCTACGGACAGTGCGCGTACTACGACACGGTCTTCGGAGGGGGGGAGGAGTCCCCGGGCGTCCAGGTGATCGACGCGTCGAACCCCGCTCACCCCAAGCTCACCGCCACACTCACCAGCCCGGCGATGCTCGGTCCCTGGGAATCGCTCAAGGTGAACGAGAAACGCGGTCTCCTTGCAGGGGTCCACGGAGGGTCGATCATGGGTGTCGCGTTCTTCGATGTCTATGACGTCAAAGACGATTGTGCACACCCGAAGCTACTCAACAGCATTCCGATCCCGTCAAATGCCGTCGGCCACGAAGGCAACTGGGCGCCCGATGGACTCACTTACTACGCGACCGGAGCGGACATCGCAACCCTTACTGCCATCGATGTGTCGGACCCCAGTATGCCCAGGGTCGTCTATGCAGGGACGGCAGGAGTGCTCAATCATGGACTCTCGGTCGGTGATGACGGCAACCGGCTGTACTTGGCGACGATCGTCCTCGCGGACGGGTCCGGGGAGAGTGGACTGACGATCCTAGATGTAGGTCAGATCCAAGAGCGCGACCCGGCCCCGGAGGTCACGACGATCAGCACGCTGGGGTGGAAGGACGGCAACATGGCGCAGCACACGATCCCGATCTTCTACGACGGAAAGCCCTATCTCGTCTTCGTCGACGAAGGCGGCTCGGGGGCCGCGCGCATCATCGATATCCGAGACGAGGAGCATCCGCGGGTCGTGTCCAAGCTAAAGCTTCAGATCCATATGCCTAAGTACGCGAGTCTGCGTTCCGCCGAAACTGCAGGTACGGGCTTCTTCGGTTACGAGGGCCACTACTGCAGCGTGGACCGGCAGCGCGACCCGACCGCGGTGGCGTGCGGCTTTTTCCAGTCCGGCATCCGCGTGTTCGACATCCGCGATCCTCACCAGCCGCGCGAGATCGCCTACTTCAACCCCCCGGCCCAGACCGGAAAGAACGCTCAGCTCAAGGGGTCGGAGCATGCCAACGGAACGGCCGCCGGCTCGGCCGGGACGAACGAACTCACGGCGGACTGGTGCTCTTCCCAGGTCCGCTTCTACAAAGACCAGCTATGGACGACCTGCCAGGACAACGGGTTCATGGTGCTCAGATTCACCAACGGAGTGTGGCCACCAGCGTGAGCCGTCGCCGAATGCCGTTCTAGTCGCCGGTGGGGCCCTGCTGGAGGGCCCACCCGTTCCCGTCGGGATCCTGGAAGAACGCGAACGCGTTGAACGTCTCGAGCTCGCCGTCGGCGGGTCGGAACCCCTGCAGCTGCTGGTCGTATGTCTGGATCTCGCTGATCTCCACTCCCCGCTCGGCGAGCTCGGCACGGTCGGCACGGAGGTCCGAGGTCGTGATCTGGAGGCCCTGCAGGGATCCGGGCTCCATCTCGGGCGTTCCGGGTCCCTTCACCATGGAGATGGAACAGGCGGAGCCCGGCGGCGTCATCTGGAGAACGCGAAGATCCGGATTGGGGCGTGTATCGACATCCACGTTGAAGCCCGCTTTCTCGTAGAACGCCTTGGCCCGGTCGATGTCCGATACGGGAACGACCACGACCTCAAGCCTCAGATCCATGAGCGCAACCTCCCTTCTCGAAAGCGTTCGGCAACCTTTATAAGCCCAGGATGTCCGGGAGGTCGAAGCTCACCGGTTCCTCGAGCTGTTCGTAGGTGCACGAGCGAGGGTCGCGGTCCGGACGCCACCGAACGAATTGCGTCGTGTGCCTGAAGCGCGGCCCCTCCATGTGGTCGTAACGCACCTCGACCACGCGTTCCGGTCTCAGCGGCACGAAGGACAGGTCCTTCTTGGCGCTCCACCGGCTGGACTCGGAATGCCGGGGCGTGCGCGTCCCTTGCTCCTCGGCGGCCCACGCCCACGGATGATCGTCGAAGGTCGTGACGAGGGCCTGGAGTTCCTCGAACAGCTCGCGTCTCCGTTGCATCGAGAACGCGCCGACGACGCCGACGTTGGCGAGGTTGCCGCCGTCGTAGAGCCCGAGCAAGAGCGACCCGATCGCGTGATCGTCTGTCTTGTGGACGCGGTAGCCGGCGACGACGCAATCCGCCGCCCGAACGTGCTTGACCTTGAACATCGTGCGCTTGTCGGGCTCGTAGATCCCGTCGAGCGGCTTCGCGATCACGCCGTCGAGCCCGGCCCCCTCGAACTGATCGAACCATCGCTCGGCGACGGAGTGGTCGGTCGTCGTCGGGGTGACGTGGATCGGTGAGCGTGCGCCGGCGAGAGCTTCCTCGAGCGCGCCGCGCCGGTCGCTGAACGGAACCTTGGTTAGATCGCGCTCGCCGAGAGCCAACACGTCGAAGGCGATGAAGTGCGCGGGCGTCGTCTCGGAGAGCAGCTTCACTCGACTCGCCGCGGGGTGGATACGTTGCTGCAACGTCTCGAACTCGAGACGGCGGCCGTCGGATGAGATGACGACGATCTCGCCATCGACGACGCAGCGTTCGGGCAGGTTCGCGACTATGGCCTCGACGACCTCGGGGAAGTAGCGCGTCATCGGCCGCTCGTTGCGGCTGGCGATCTCGACCTCGTCCCCATCACGGAACACGATCGAACGGAAGCCGTCCCACTTGGGCTCGTAGTAGTAAGCGCCGGTCGGGACCTCGGCGACGACCTTCGCGAGCATGGGCGAGACCGGCGGCATCACCGGAAGGCGCATCACGTCATCACTCTTCGGTGTCGCCGCCGTTCCGCCGGAGCCAGCGCTCGCGCTCTTCGTCGGTCCACGGGTCGTAATCGACCTCGAGTGTTTCCTGCGGCGGCCGATCGGATTCCGGGATGTTGCGGAGGTTCACGCGGATCCGGTACCACGTCGTGTTCCGGCCGCGCATCGCGTCGACCAGGACGTCCGACGGCTCGAGAAGCGGCACGACATCGGGATGGCGCGCCCTCCAACGCGCGAGACCCTGCTGGGCCTCGGCCTCGGTGGCGGCGCGCGCGATCTCTATGAGCGGCATCGTCGTGCGCCGTCTCCCGGTGGGCCCGCTGGACTTGCCGGGGGCCGGGGGCGGGACCACACCCTCACGTGCCGCATCGCCGCGCCGGCGCTTCGAGGGTTGCACCCGCGGGGGCTCGCCCGCCTGCTTCGCGAAATGAGGCGGCCACGGCGCATCGCCGTGACCAGCTTCCTCGTGTTGACGGGAGAGTTCGAGCAACGGCTCGAGGCTTCCGGCGGTCTCGTCGATCCCGTTCCACGGATCGCCGATCGCAGCGAAGCGCTCACTCATGGTCTCGATCGTGAAAGCTTCAAGCTCACAGTCCGGTACCTCCTCCCATGACAGGGGGGCCGAGACGCGCGCGTCGGGGAGGGGACGTATCGAGTACGCCGATGCGATCGTGCGGTCCTTCGCGTTCTGGTTGTAGTCGAGGAACACGCCGTGGCGCTCCTCCTTCCACCACTTGCTGGTCGCGAGGTCCGGAGCGCGACGTTCCACCTCGCGTGCGAGGGCGAGCGCGGCGCGGCGCACCTCGGTGAAGACCCAGCGTCGTTCGATCCGGCAATAGACATGTATCCCGCGCGAGCCCGAGGTCTTCGGCCAGCCGACGAGTCCGAAGTCACGCAGCACTTCGTTCGTCACGAGTGCGACGTCTCGAACCTGCGACCACGGCACGCCGGGCACCGGGTCGAGATCGACGCGTAGCTCATCGGGATGGTCGAGATCGACCGCCCGTACGGGATGAGGGTTCAGATCGATGCAGCCGAGGTTGATCACCCAGACCAGTTGCGAGGCGTCGTTCACGACGACCTCCTCCGCGGTTCGACCCGACGGGAAGCTCAACTCGACGGTGTCGATCCACTCGGGCCGCGACTTCGGGGCTCGTTTCTGGAAGAAGAACTCACCTTCCGCCCCGTTGACGAAGCGTTTCAGCGCCATGGGTCTCGCCCCGACCCCGCGCAGCGCCCCGTCCGCGACTGCCAGGTAGTACTCCACGAGATCGAGCTTCGTGTAGCCCCGCGAGGGGAAGAAGACCTTGTCGGGATTGCTGACGGCGACTTCGCGTCCGGCAAGGGTGAGCACTACCTTGGTGGTCGGCATGCCGCCAAGATACGGCGGTTGAGTGCCGCGATGATTTCTCGTGCGGCACGGAGTCATAACGGTGTTCGCAGCTACTGCAGGGAGGCAGTTATGAGGCAGATCAAGGCAACGATGTTCATCGCGCTCGACGGTGTGATCGAGGCCCCCGATCAGTGGCACTTCCCCTACTTCTCAGACGAGATGGGGGTGGCGGTCGACGCCGTCATGGGTCATGTAGACACGCT
>JBOGWY010000194.1:0-6072 GCA_050694015.1 Actinomycetota bacterium
GGAAAGAGGCCGGGCCCCAGCCCGGCCTCTTTCAAGTTTCCGTTTAGCGCGGTTCCAGATGCACGGTCGACGCGAGGTCGGCCGAGTCGAACAAGATCCGCACCTGACCCGGAGTCGTCATCGTCGGGATGCTCAGCTGCAGCAACAGCCCGCTCATCGCGGTGAACTTCACCTTCTTGAAAGTGACTACGGTCTCGGCGTGCCCGGGCGCGACATCCACCAGGTCGGTAGCCACGGGCTTCGGAGCCTGGCTGTCCCCGACCGGGGGCGTTGCGGTGCACGTCCCGGTCGGATCGCGATAGAGCGACACCGTCATCTGGACCGCCGGCGTTGCGACCGTGTGGAGATGGATCTTCACGTCGCCCTTGAACGTGCCGGAGTAATCGCCCTTCCACACCGGGAGCAAACCATTGCCGTCGCAATCGGTGTTCGGACCGCGCAGGTAATTCGTGACGAACATCGACGACGGCGCGCCCGCCCCGGGCTTCTTTCCATCCATCGTCATCCACGCACCGTCGATCCACGTCTCGGGAAGATGAGCCTCGCCCACCGGAGTGTCCTTGCCGTGCAGGTAGAAGATCGTGTCCTTCTTCTTGGCGCCTGCAGGTGCGGACACGGTGGCGAATACAAGACCCACCGCGAGTACCACAGCCACGAGCAGCGCGAGCGGTGTTCGATAAGTCGGTCTCATCGTCGTTCCCCCCTCTTCATCTCTCACCGTCTAAGTGCAGGATGTTCCCGATGCCGGGATGCAGGTGAACTCGATCTGCGAGGTCGTCGACGTCGAGTCGTACAGGACGCGCGCCCCGGTGACGCCCTCGAGGATCGGCGTGTACTGGATCAGCAGCTTCCCTTCCGCTACGAACCGCACGTTCTTGAACACGGCTTCGATCGTGCCGGCCCCCGGCGGCACATCGACGCGTACCTCGGCGGCCGGATCGAGGTAAGCCTCGGTGCCCTGCGAGTCGCACGCGCCGAACGGCGGCACGATGCCCCACAGACGGACGTCGACCTTGGTGGCCGGGAGCGACACGACGTCGAGGGACGCCTTTACGTCGCCGACGATCGTTCCGCTCACGTCGCCTTGCCATAGCGGGAACAACGGGCTGCCCGCACACTGCGGGTTCGGGGTTCCGTTGCCGCCGGCACCCGCCGCAACCAGAGCCATCGACTTGGGAGCGGGATCGGCCGGCTCGGTGGCGTTCATCTCCGGGTATGAACCCGCCAGACCGGCCTCCAGCTGCATCTCGCCGAGCGGCTCCGTGCCGTGGAAATAGAGCGTCACGGGCACGGGCTTCTTCTTCTTTTTCCTCTTGGCAACGGCAGGCGGAGCGCCGAGCGCGCCCACGACCAACCCGAGCATCACCAGCACGCCGATCGTTCGCCTCATCGAGGGCTCCTTGCCGCGTTAGGGGTCATGAAGTGTGGGTTGGGCAACGAACGTCGGTCTCCTGCCACCTGGAAAGGCCGGGCAACCGCCTCGGCCTTTCGCACTCCCCCGCATCGTTCATCTCTACGGAAGGTTGGAGAGCGTCGCCGTGACCGTTCCTTGGGTCGCGATCGACCCACATTCGACCCCCACCGCCCACGGGAACACAACGATCGCGAGGCCCGGCTCGATCGCGATCGCTTTCTTACCCGTGTTGCCGCAAAACTGGCCCAGATCCTTCTCCGTGCCGAAGGTGTCGGGATCGGTGTCCTGACCGAGAGAGAACGCGACCGGCAAACCGGTGGCGTCGACGATCTCGACCTTCAGGTACTTCTCGGTCGCACCGGTCGCGATATCGCCACAACTGTTGGTCGGGCGGAAACACACGCCCGTGCCCGGGGGCGCGATACCGATCGCGGGAGCCTCGTAGTTGCTTTCCGCGACGCGGGTCGTCTTCTTGGGCTTCTTCTTGGCCGTCGCCGGCGCTCCGAACGCGGTGAGCGCGAGTGCGAACGCGAGCACGATCCCGAACGATCTCTTCATCATCACGGCAGGTTCGAGAACGTCAGCGTGATGGTGCCCTGGCTGGCGAGAGCCGGCGTGTTGTCGTCGCACAACCCGCTATAGATGAACATCCTGTACTCGAACTCGACGTGTGAGACCTTCAATGGTTTTTCGGTCTCGCCACAGAAGGCACCGACGTCATCGTTCAATCCGTCGCCGTCGGTGTCCTGACTGAAAGAGACGTAAACGTTCTGACCGAGCGCATCCTCCGCCACTCCGGTCATGTACACGTCGTCATAGGTGATCGGGATGGTGGCGCCACCGATGTTCTCGCCGACGATCGTGTCGAGCTTGAAGCCGAGAACCGGATTGATGCCGCATGGACACGAATAGGGGATCTCCACGGTGCGCTCGATCCGTGCCTTCTTCTTCTTTTTCTTCCCCGCCTGCGCGGGTGCCACCGAGAACGCTCCCATGACCAGCGCCACGATCACGGTGATGCCGACCAGTTCGCGCATATCGCCTCCTTTATCCCCTTTGGGGAGGCTTCGGCATCCGGCCACGTGATTCCTCCGAAAAGAAGAGAAGGAGCCGGGCCCCCATGTTGTCGGCGCAGACTTACGGCGTACAACGACGCGTTCTGACGCGATGGGATCTGCTGCGCCGGACCGCCATGTCGGCGTCACCGGATATGTCGGGTTTGCCAGGGATAGAGATGGTTCGTCCCGAAGACCTCCCGGAGGATCGGGCAGACGACCCCAAGGGAGGTTCAATGACGAAGCGACTTATCGCGGTCGTCCTGGCGGCAGGCCTGCTGGCCGGCGGCATGACGATGCCGGCCGACGCAGCCAAGAAAAAAAGGAAAAAGAAGCCGGTACCAACGACGATGTTCCTGGACGGGACGAGCCAGTGGGGTGAAGAGGATCAGATCGCCAATGGGACGTACCCGAAGCTCGCTGCGGCCGCGGGCGACGGAGAGAAGTCGATGATGATTCCGAATTACGTCGGCGGCCCGAACACCGAATGCGCAGGCAATTCCCTGATGCCGGTGTTCGTCGGTGGCGTCGCGGGACGCGTCGTCGGTGACCTGAAGATCACGTTCGACGCGACGGCCAGCCCGGGCGCCAGTGCCGAGATCCGCGTGTGGCCCGATCTCTCCGCGCAGGCATGCAACGAAGACTACGTTCCCCCGTTCGGGTCGACGACGGTCGAGTTGCCGGCCGGCGGAGGCACCGTCGAGGCCACGATCGAGGGTGTCGACTTCACCGCGCAGACCGGGATGATGATCCAGATCACTTCAGTGATCGGTGTCCCTCCCTCCTACGCCCGGGTCTTCTACGGCACCGAGACCTCGAAGATCGAGTTCTCGTGCACCCCAACCAGCGGCAAGACCTGCATCACCGGCTAGATCCGAGCCACCCAACGAAATAAGGGGCGCCCCCTCGAGGGGGCGCCCCTTTTGATCGTCGCAGACAGGCGTTACGGCATGTTCGAGAACGTCACTACGATCGTGCCTTCAGTCGGGATCCCTCCGCCCGAAGCATCGGCACAGACGCCGGGGTACATGCTGATCCCTACCGGAGCGGCCGCATCGGCCAGCGGAACGGCCTCCGCGTGCGCACCGCAGAACTCGCCGTATCCGTCACTGATGCCGTCGCCGTCGACGTCACCTTGGGAGATGAATCCGGGCACGGTGCTGCCGGTCGCATCCTGGACCTCGATCTTGATGTAGGTCTCGCCCGCCTGGAGCGGCACCTCCTTGCACGACGCGGGGAACGATGGGTCGGTGAAGCACACACCGCCGGTGAAGGCCGGGGACGCGACGCCGAGGTTACCGAGCGTGTAAGGGATCTCTTCGACCCGCTCCACGCGTACCGGGGCCTTCTTCTTTTTCTTCTTCTTCTTCGCCTCGGCAGGTACGGCCATGAGCAGACCCGCGAGGAGTCCCACCAGCAGAACGACAACGACCGAACGCTTCATCGACATCCCCCATCTCGTGCTTTCCGGATGGAGCGGTGGTTCGCCGTCGGCGGGTGTCATTCCTGCGCCCCGATGAAGCCGAGAGAGCCTGTGGTCAGAGCTCCTCGTCGGTGCGAACGGGGATGCCCTCCATCTCGAGCAGAGCGGCCGTCACCCCGTCGCCGTCTATGAGCGTGCGGCTGAAGGTGCCGTCGTAGACCTCTCCGGCCCCGCAACTCGGGCTCCGCGCCTTGAGGATCGCGGTCGTCGCGCCGGAGCGGTGGGCGGCCTCGAGCGCCTTGTGGGCCCCGGTGACGTACTCGGCGGTCACGTCGTCACCCTCGACGGTCACGACCCGGGCCCGGCCCTCGATCACGTCAGAGCCGTCTCCACCCACGATCTCGGCCGGGGGCCGTGGCGTACCGAGGCCGCCGTCGACCTCGGGACAGATCAGGACGGCGCGACCGGCGGCCACCAAGCGGGCGACTTCGTCATCTCTGGAGCCGGTGCCGTCGAAACGGCATCTGCGTCCGGCGAGGCAAGCGGATATCAAGACCGGCGCCTCGGATGCCGATGGGGCCTCGATCGCCGAAGGGGCCTCGATCGCCGAAGGCATCGTTTCCGAAGGGGCTGTGATATCGCTCACCGGGACGATGCTAGGCCCCTGCTGCCCAGCGAAAAGGGGAATAACGCCTGCCCCGGAGAGGTTTTTGTAGTTCGGAACCAAAAAGTTCCCTCTTCCCCCCGGAAGGGGATTCCCGTACCATTGAAGAATCGTAGTACCGCACCAAGAAATGCAGCTCCGATGCCTCCCTCCGAGGATGGTTCGGCGCCCGGCCCCGCCGCCTTGCGGCAGCCCCCGGACGAGGGCACAACGCCGGCCGAACAACTCGGGACGAAATGGGTAGGTATCTCCGGTTGTGCGCCGGGACAACGAGCTGTGAGATCTCCGGAGAGAGGTTGATAGATAGATGAGCCAAGCAACGCGCCCGTACGAATCGACGCGCGAGGAAGCTGCCCACGAGGATCTCGTTCGGCAGTATCTCCGCGAGATCGGACAGTACCCGCTCCTCACCGACGTCCAGGAGGTGGAGCTCGCCCGCGCCATCGAAGAGGGCGAGAAGGCAGCGGAGAAACTCGACAAGGCCAAGAAGCTGACCGATAAGCAACGCGTCACGCTCGAGCAGGAAGTGCGGCTCGGTCGTCGCGCCAAGCGCCGCTTCATCCAGAGCAACCTTCGTCTGGTGGTCTCGATCGCCAAGAAGTACTCGGCGGCGGGACTCCCGCTGCTCGACCTGATCCAGGAGGGGAACCTCGGCCTGATGCGCGCGGTCGAGAAGTTCGACTACCAGCGCGGGTTCAAGTTCTCCACCTACGCGACGTGGTGGATCCGCCAGGCCATCACGCGAGCGATCGCGGACAAGGCTCGCACGATCCGTATCCCGGTGCACATGGTCGAGACGCTCTATCGCGTCCGCAAGGTCCAGAGCGAGCTGCTCGAGAAGCTCGGCCGCGAGCCGACGATCGAGGAGATCGCCGAGGGCTCCGACCTGTCGCCCGAAAAGGTACGCGAGGCGTTCCGGGTCCTGCCCGAGCCGGTCTCGCTCCACGAGCCGGTGGGCGACGAGGACGCCGAGCTCGGTGACTTCATCGAGGACGAGGACGTCGAGGGTCCGTTCCAGGCCGCGGCGGTCGCGCTGCGCCAGGAGGACCTGTGGAACATGCTCGGCTCCCTCTCGGATCGCGAGCGCAAGGTTCTCGCCCTGCGCTTCGGTCTCGTGACCGGCGAGCCCCGCACGCTCGAAGAGGTCGGGAAAGAGTTCAACCTGACGCGCGAGCGGATCCGTCAGATCGAGGCCAAGGCCCTCTCGAAGCTGCGCCACCCGAGCACCCCCGGCAAGCTCCGAGACATGGTGACGATCTAATAACTGTTTTGTGAGCACATAGCCGCGTTTTCAGGCGTCTAACTGCAGAACAAAACAAAGGCCCCCGGGCCAACCGGGGGCCTTTCCTTTTGCTCACGACGGAATCCCGGCCCCGGTCGTTGTGTTGCCACCTAAGCAAGCCTCGAAGCGCCGCACCCGAAAGGAGCGCAGGCGACATGAGCATGACGACGGACGTATTCACCGACCTCGAGCGATCGAAGAAGTACCGCGACGTCGCGAACACCATCCCCGAGG
>JBOGWY010000195.1:0-3097 GCA_050694015.1 Actinomycetota bacterium
TCTGATGACCGTGGGTGTCGTTGAGCTTCTTGAAATGGTCGATGTCCATCATGACCAGGGTCACCTGCTCGCCGTTGCGCTTCGCGCGCGAGAGCTCCCGTTCGAGCACCGTCTCGAACGTGCGGCGGTTGGCGATCCCGGTCAGCGCGTCGGTATCGGCCAGCTTCTGCACCTCATCGAGCAGCCACGCGTTGCGGAGCGCGAGGCTCGTGTGCGACGCGAACTGACCGAGCATCGTCACAACGCGCCGCTCCAAACGCGCCCCACGTTTGCTCCCGCTCTCGACCACGAGGACGCCGAACGGATCGCCCTCGGCGAACAGTGGCATCACGATCAGGTTCTCCGCGAACGGGATCAGCGCGCTCAGGCGTTCGTCCGCATCGGGATCGAGTTTCCGAACGAGCTGAGCCGAGTGCGTCTCCCACGCGCGAGCCACGACCTCGTCGAGAGCCTCCGGATGCGAATCGAAAGGCTCGTTCTTGCCGCGGAACGCCAGCAGCTCGGGTCGCGCGCCCGGTGGCCCCGCGAGCACGAGGCCGCGCTCGAAGCCGAGGGCCTCGGCTACGCCGTGCAGCGACATCGATGCGATATCGGTCGCATCGCTCGCGTCCTCGAGTTGACGCGCGGTGTCGGTGAGAGCCTCGAGGTCGGCTTTCCTCCGCCTCAGTTCGCGCTCGTTGACCGACGAGAACGTCATCGTGACGGTCGCGACCAGCAGGAGCGCCGAGACATTGAAGATCGACGGCTCCCGGATCCCTTCTACGGTCTCGAGCGGCGGAAGGAGGCTCGAAGCCTGGGCGTAGAACGTCACGAAGAACAGCAACGAGTGCCAGATCGCGATCTTCATGCCCGTGCGGTGCGACGCGAGGAGCGTTACCGCGATCAGGTGGATGTAGACGAGGAAACGCAGCGGAGATTGCGTCCCGCCGGTCGCGTATCCGACGAGCGCGAGATACATCGCGTCGACGAGGAGCATCCCCTCGAGTACCGCGATCCCTCGCTTGCCGACCCCGCGTCGGAGTCCTTCGATCGCAGCGGACAACAGGAGGTACGCCGAGGTGAGGAAGATCAGATCGGAGAGGGACGCTCCGAGGACGTCGGGCGCGGCGAACGCGGAGACGAGGACGACGACGGCCAGGGTCGCGCGGAGGGCCTGCATGTAGCCCATCCGCTCGGCGAGCGACGCCATCTCCTCGGCGGCGTGCCCGTCCCTGTCATTTCGCCTTCCCATATATCCACTCTTTCGGTTGCCGGCCCTACTACTTGAGCCGGCAGCGGAACTACCGGAACGTCAGTACGTCTTCGTTCGCGTCGAGGCGGGCCTGCGTGAGCTTGGGATCCTTGCGCCCGATCTTGCCGTGGACCATGAGGAAGCCGATCACGATCATGAGGAGGGCCATCGGGAACGCCACCTTCTTCGCGGCGTCGGCCGCGAGGCGCGAGGCGTTCTCGAGAAACGTCGGGGCCTCGGGAAGCGAAAGTTCGCCGGTCGCTACCGGGGTCGCGGCCCCCGCGCTCGCGAACCCATCGGTCATTCCGTTGAGGGCGGCGAGGACCTCCCGCGGGAGGTCGCTTCCGAAGAGTTCGCGGCCTTCGGTCGAGCCACGCGAGCTACCCGGGACGACGACCGTACTGCCGTTGGGCAGCTTGATCACGGTAGCGTCGGGAGGAACCGCGGTGCCGTCGTCGCTGCCACTGTTGCTCCCACCGTTGCCGACGCTGCCGCTGCCGTGCCCGCCGTTCGACGTTGTCGTCTCCTTGGAGCCGGCCGGTCCGGATCCTCCGGCATTCTCGTTGCCACCGGATCCGCCGCCCACTGCCTCGGTGACGGTGTCGGTCGCGCCGCCGACGGTCTCGTCGACCGTGTCGGTTGCTCCGCCCACGGTCTCGTCGACCGTGTCGGTGGCTCCGCCCACCGTCTCGTTGACGGTATCGGTCGCGCCGCCCACCGTCTCGTTCACGGTATCGGTCGCTCCGCCCGCGCTTTCGTTCACCGTGTCGGTCACGGCGTCACCGAGGTCGCCGACCTGGGCGAGAGCGGGAGATGCCATGAACAACATCGAGAAGAGGAACGCGACCGCGACGGTCGCAACGCGTGCAGGATGGAAGATACGTCGAGTAGTCATATTTGAGATATCGGCTGCGGAGCGGAGTGGGCGCACACCCTGAACGAACCATCTTGCGCGTAGCCCGATAGGACTAGTCCGGCGGGCTTACTCGAAGTCGAGGAAGTTGTGCTCCTGGTCCACCGCGGCGAGGGCCAGTTTCGGGTCCTTGCGGCCGACGCGGCCGTGGAATGCGAGGAACATGAAAACGAGGGCAAGCAGCAGCATCGGGAACGCGAGGCGCTTGGCGGCCTCGACCGCGATCTGTGCCGCTCGCTCTCCGAACGACGGACCGGCCGGCTCCAGCTCGACCCTGGGGGCCCCTGAAGTTGTATCGAGGATCAAGGCACCGGCGAACCCGTCCGGCGAGAGGATGCCGGCGTTGATCGGGGCGTCGGTGGTACCGGTGCCGAGCACGCGATCCGATCCCGATCGATCGCGGTCGCGGTTATGGCGAGGCTCGCGAGTGCCGTCGATGCTGCCGTTCTTCCCGGGCCGCGGCGGGGTGCCGGTGCCCCCGGTGCTCTCGTCGACGGTGTTGCCCACCTCGTTGACCACGTCTTTGATCGGCCCGGTGACGGGGTTGTCCGGGACCTCTTCGGTGATGTCGTCGACGGTGTCGGTGACTCGGTCGGGCAGCGAGCCGGGATCTTCGACGGTCTCTTCGACGGTCTCGTCGACCTCGTCGCCGGCGCCACCGACCGTGCCGGTCACCGTGTCGGCGGTGTCGTCTATGACGTCCGTGACGCCGTCCGTCGTGGGGAGGCCGACCTGGGCCTGGACCGCAGGCGCGGCGAAGATGCCGATAGACGCGAGTGCCAGGAGCATCGCGCCGAGGGTGGTGGTACGCCGCAGTTTCTTCATCAGCCCTCTCCCATTCGCTCTTACTTATCGGCGCTCTACGTAATTTGCTTTAGTCCTTCTACGTAATCCGCGGTAGGCCGCAGCGTGGTTCTGGGCGGCTGTTTGCATACATGCACGAAGCTGTATAG
>JBOGWY010000196.1:0-31121 GCA_050694015.1 Actinomycetota bacterium
TCTCCGCGTCGCTCTGAGTGCCCTGACGATGGCCGAGTACTTCCGTGACGAAGAGCACCAGGACGTGCTCCTCTTCATCGACAACATCTTCCGTTTCGTCCAGGCCGGCTCCGAGGTCTCCACGCTCCTCGGCCGCATGCCTTCGGCCGTGGGTTACCAGCCGACGCTGTCGGAGGAGATGGGCGAGTTGCAGGAGCGCATCACGTCGACGAGGGGTCGTTCGATCACGTCGTTGCAGGCGATCTACGTGCCTGCCGACGTCATCACCGACCCGGCCCCCCACACGACGTTCGCGCACCTCGACGCGACGACGGTTCTGTCCCGAGCGATCTCCGAGCTCGGCATCTACCCGGCCGTCGACCCGCTCGACTCCACGAGCCGGATCCTCGACCCCCGCTACGTCGGCGACGAGCACTACACCGTCGCCCTTACCGTCCAGCGGATCCTGCAGCGCTACAAGGACCTCCAGGACATCATCGCCATCCTCGGTATCGATGAGCTCTCGGAGGAGGACCGCGTCACAGTCCAGCGCGCTCGCAAGATCCAGCGCTTCCTGTCGCAGCCGTTCTTCGTGGCCGAGCAGTTCACCGGTATCCCGGGCAAGTACGTGCCCGTCTCCGAGACGATCGAGAGCTTCAAGGCGATCACCGAAGGCGAGTACGACCATCTTCCGGAGCAGGCCTTCTACATGGTCGGCAACATCGAAGAGGCCGAGAAGCAGGCCAAAGAGATGGAAGGCTAGACATGCAGGTCACCCTCGTGACGCCGGAGGAGGAGATCTTCACGGGTGCCGCCGATCTCGTGATCGCACGATCCCCCGAAGGAGAGTTCGGCATCATGCGCAACCACATCCCGTTCTTGGCGACCCTCATCCCGGGTCTCGTCCACGTTGTATCGGGTGGAGATCGCACCTCCTACGTCGTCTCCGGAGGCTTCCTTGAAGCTTCCCGCGGCTATCTAGGCGAGGGCGACGAGTATCACGTCATCGTGCTCGCAGACGATGCCGAGGAAGCTGGCGATATCGATGCGACCGAAGCGAAGCGACGGATCCAGGACTCGAAGCGGCAGGCTGAAGAGAGTCGGGACGATCGCGCCGAAGCCGAACTTGCTGCCGCGCTGGCAAGACCGCAGTTGGGCAAGGACTAGGCTTCCCCAGCCTAAAGAAGGTGGGGGGATTGCCCGAGCAGCATTCCGAGAACCTGCGCAGTCGCGTGTTCTGTTCGTCGTGCGGCCGATCCGAGCTGCGGCGTCACGGGATCGCGCCGATGGGGTGGCAGGAGATGCCCGATGCGAACAAGCGCATGCTCGCGCTATGTCCGGAATGTGTGCGCCGGAACCTGTGGCTGATCGAGGCCCGGCTCGACATCGATCCCGGGGCGGGCATCTAGACCAGCGCGGTGCGAGCCGCCTCCAGGCGGTGAACCTCTAGCTGTTCTCGCTGGCTCATCGCCCGTTTCTCGAGCCTGTCGAGGTCGAACGCGGCGAAGCGCTGGTCGCCGCCGGCGATCTCTTTGAGAGAGCGCCACAGTGAGAGCTTGCCTTCCACCCCGAGACAGAGGGCTTCGAGCTCCCATAGGCGGCTGAGGGGTGAGTAGTCGGTCAGGCGGCCGTTCAGCTTCGCGCGGCCCAGCTTCTCGCCGACCCAGGCGGCGGCCGACTTGTACGGGTCGTAGCGCAACCCGAGGTTCTCGCGTATGCGCATGAGTTCGTTCCGGTCCTCTTCGATCTCGATGATGAACGACGCGAGATGATCCCCGAGAGGAGTTCCCTCGTTGCTCGACCGACACCGTTTGGCGACTTCGATGCCCGCCAGCGCGCCCGCGAGATGATCGTTCAGATAGATACGCAGTAGTTTGTCGTCGCTCACGATTTGTATCTCCCCAGTTGTTGTGCTAATCCAAACACTCGTGTGCGTTTCAAAGTAGATGAGCAGTCATTGGATCGTCGGAAGAAAGCGAGGCATGCATGTCAGACGACAGTCTTGTCGATCGGGTACGAGACGCAGCCGCAGATGTGACGGACACCGCGGCCGACGTCGTCGCGCCCGGTCGCAGTGACTCCGGCCCCGTCGCCGCCGCGCGTCGGGTCGCCGCCGGTGCTGCGGCTATGGGCGCGGATGTCGTCGGTACGGATGAGGGAGGCACCTCCGCCGGTCGGAAGTCAACCGGCGGTCGTAAGAAGTCGACCGCGCGCAAGTCCACCGGGGGCCGCAAGAAGTCGACCGCGCGGAAATCCACGGGGGGCCGCAAGAAGGCGACCGGGCGCAAGAAGGCGACGGGCCGCAAGAAGACCACGGGTGCCAGGAAGTCCACGGGCCGCAAGAAGGCCACGGGCCGCAAGAAGGCAACCGGCCGGAAGAAGACGACCGGCCGCAAGAAGACCACGGGTGCCAGGAAATCCACGGGCGGCCGTAAGAAGAGCACGGCCAGGAAGTCCGCGGGCGGCCGTAAGAAGACGGCGGGTCGCAAGAAAACGACGGCGGGCCGGAAGAAGACGACGGGCGGTCGCAAGAAGTCAACGGCCCGCAAGTCGACCGGCGGTCGGAAGAAGACGACGGCGCGCAGGAAGAGCGCGGCCGGGCGAGCCAAGTCCACGGCCCGCAAGACCACGCGGCGGGCGAAGTCGACCGCCAAGAAGACGGCACGCACCGGTCGCAAGACCGCGGCCGGCGGTCGCGCGGGAGCCCGGACCGCCGCGCGAGGCGCACGTCGTACCGCGGGCCGTGCCAGCGGTGCGGCGAAGTCGGCAGCCAAGCGCAAGCGCTGATCGAGCAGCAACGCAAGCGTTAGTTACAGGGGCGGCCTTCGGGCCGCCCCTCTTCGTTCACTCGCTACGCTCGCTCCGGAGTAGCAGCTCCTCCGCTGCGCTCCGTCGCGTAAGGCAAGGGCACTAGTGTTGCCGGCGTGAAGATCTACTCCCTCGACGGGCGTACGCCGCTCACCGGTGAGGTCCCCATCAGCGGCGCGAAGAACTCGGCTCTGAAGATGATGGCCGCGTCGCTGATGATCCCCGGGGTCACCCAGCTGAGCCGCGTCCCGCGCATCAAGGACGTGCGGCTCATGGCCGAGGTTCTCGAACGCCTCGGCGCGACCGTGACGCTCGACGGCGACCGGGTCACGATCGACGCGACGTCCGATCCTCACGACGAGGCCCCGTACGACCTCGTCACGAAGATGCGGGCGTCGATCCAGGTCCTCGGCCCCCTCCTCGCGCGACTCGGCAGGGCCCGCGTGTCGTTGCCCGGCGGCGATGCGATCGGCTCACGTCCTATCGACCTGCATCTGCAGGGCCTCGAGCGCATGGGCGCGAAGTTCTCGTCCGAGCACGGTTACATCGAGGGCCGGGCCGATCGGCTCCACGGGACGAGCGTGCTCTTGGAGTTCCCGTCCGTGGGTGCGACCGAGAACCTGATCATGGCCGCGGTGCAGGCGGAGGGCCGGACCGAGATCGAGAACGCCGCACGCGAGCCCGAGATCCAGGACCTCTGTAACTTCCTGAACGGGTGCGGGGCGCAGATCACGGGTTCGGGGACGCCGACGATCTTCATCGAGGGGGTAGACGAATTGTCCCCCGTCGATCACGAGATCATCCCGGACCGCATCGAGGCCGGCACGTTCGCGATCGGTGTCGCGGCATCCGGCGGAGACGTATTGCTCACCGACATGCGACCGGAGCATCTCGAGTTGCCGTTGCAGAAACTCGAGCAGGCCGGCGCCGAGGTGACGCGCGGCGAGGGCCAGGTGCGCGTGCAGATGAGCAGGCGACCCGAGGCGCTCGATCTCGTCACGTTGCCGTTCCCCGGCTTCCCGACCGACCTGCAGCCTCCGATGATGGTGATGCTGGCGCAGGCAACCGGCTCCTCGATCCTGACCGAGAACGTCTTCGAAGCGCGCTTCCTGTTCGTCGATGAGCTCAACCGGATGGGCTCCCAGATCCGTGTCGAGGGCCATCACGCGGTGATCCGCGGTGCCGACCGCCTCTCCGGCGCTCCGGTGCGGGCGCCGGACATCCGCGCCGGTGCAGCCCTCGTGCTGGGCGGCATCTGCGCGGAGGGACATACCGACGTCTACGACGAGGGCCATATCGGCCGCGGCTACGAGGACTTCGAGCTCAAACTCGCGGGCCTGGGGGCCGCGATCGAGGTACGGGAAACGTGAGCACGCGGGAGCGTTCCAGGGGCACACGCTGGATGTACTCGATCGTGTCGTGGATCGGCATCGGTTTCTTCGCGTTCGGTTCGGCCGGCTCGGTGTGGTCGCTGGCGACGTTCGTCCAGGTACGCACCGGGTGGGGCCTCACCCCGGTAGAACGCTGCTGCATGGATCTAGGGAAAGCCTCGCTCGGTGGTGCGCTGGCCAGCATGTTCTTCGTCCTGATCGGCAGCGCGGTCATCCTGTTGCTCCACCCGATCCGGGTGCATCTCGCGACGCGGCGGGAACGGCCGCCGCGGCGGTGGTGGCTGCGCGGGCTCGCGTTCCTGATGGGCGCCTACGGCATCGGAGTGTTCGTGCTCGCCACGTTCCTCGCCGGGATCGCGGAGGAGCTGGATGGTTTCGCGGTGGGCATCGTGACCTACTGCATGCTCGTCGGTGTCGGGATGCTCGCGGCATCCTGGGGATTCAAGCGTGCGAGCGAGGTCACTTAGTCGGGCGCTGATCGCGGCGCTTCTCCTCTCGCTGTGCGTTCAGCCCGTCGTGCGGGCACAACGAGCACCGAGGAAGCTGGGGGCCGCGGTCGCGCCGATCCGTCTCGTCCCGCATGGGTCGGAGCCGATCACCGTGAGCGGTCTCCACTCGTACTTCGGGGCGGTCGAGGTGGACTCGTTCTCGAGCGGACTGGTGCTCTCGAATCGTCTGCCGTTCGAGCGTTACCTCCTCGGCCTCAACGAGGTCCCCGTCGAGTGGCCCTTCGAGGCGCTGAAGGCACAGGTGGTCGCGGCCCGCACCTACGCGCTGTTCACTCTGGGTCAAGGACGCACGGGAGAGGCCGGGATCTACGGATACGACATCTGCGCGACGGTGCAGTGCCAGGTCTTCTCGGGCGCCGATGTGATCAGCACCGAGAACGGTGAGCGCTGGGTCGCCGCGGTCGACGAAACGCGCGGGCAGACGATCCTGTACGACGGCGCCCCGATCCTGGCCCGCTATCACTCGACGTCCGGCGGTCGCACGCTCGACAACGAGGACGCGTTCGAGCCCGGGGAGCCGTCGTATCCGTACCTCCGGTCGGTCGAGAGCCCATGGGAGGGACCGTCGCCGCTCGATCGGTGGGTCGTGCGCTTCCCCAAGGATCACCTGACGCGGATCCTGTCGCACGCGGGCTACTGGCCACGAGGCCGCATCGTCAACGTCGTCTCCCGCGGCCCCCTGTTCGATGCTCCGTTCCCGCAACTGATGATCCGTGGCGTCCAGGGACGACGGAAGGTTCGCATCACGATGGACGCGAAGGAGTTCCGTGAGGTCGTGCGCGACGTCGCTCCCGCGCTGTATCCGGGGGCGTACCCATCGGCGGGGGAGACCTCGACCGGGCGTCTGCCCGAGACCCTGCCATCGCATCGCATCGAGGTCGAGACGAAAGGGCGTTTCGTCGTGGTCGAAGGTCGTGGGTGGGGGCACGGGTCCGGCATGTCGCAGTGGGGGGCGCATGGACTCGCGCAGCAGGGGGCGTCGTACGCGGACATCCTCGGTCACTATTACTCCGGGGTCACCCTCGGCACGACCGACACCGATCGCTCGATCGAAGTCGGTGTCGCGACGGGGCAGTCGACCGTCACCGCACTCGGCTCTTTCTCCATCGTCGATGGCCGCGGGAAGGTGCTCGTCCCGCGCGCGCTGGGATCGTGGACGTTCCGCTCCGCCGGTTCCGGCGCGGTCGCGATCGATCCGCCGCGGGGTTACGGGCTGCCGCTCGAGGTCGGCATCGTCCGGGCTCCCAAACGGGTGATCGTCGGGGAGCCGACGTTCCTGACGGTCGCGCTGTCGCGCCCTGCCAAGGTGCGGACGCAGACCGATGAGTCACCGACCGGTTACCGCGATCCCGGTGTCGAGATCAAGGAGGCGGGCAAACGTCGTGTCGTGTGGCTCGCGCCCCTCGAAGAGGGGCGGTATCGGGTCCGCGTCCGAGCGCGTGCCGGCCCCGCCCTCAAGTTGAGCGAGCCCGTCGAGATAGTCGTGCGCGCGGCCGCCTCGCCGCCGTCCGGACCCGATCCGGGCCGGGGCGACGACATCGTGGATCCCACCGGGTTCCCGTGGGCGTGGGTGCTCGCCGGGCTTGCCCTGCTTGGCCTCGTACTCGTGTTTGCCCTGGTCAGAGCGTCGAAAAGCCGCCCGACCTCCTAGGCCATAAGAGGCCGGCCCGGTAAAATGGAGGGATGAACGGGGCCGGACTCGACCACGACCACGTGGACAACGTCGAGGAGCGCGTACGAGCGGCTCTCGAGCTCATCCGCCCGGCGATCCAGATGGACGGCGGCGATATCCAGCTCGAGCGCGTCCAGGACGGCATCGTCACGGTCCAGCTCTTCGGCACCTGCGAAGGCTGCCCGATGTCGCCGGTCACCCTCCGTCAAGGCGTCGAGCGCATCCTTCACGAGCACGTTCCCGAGATCACCAACGTAGTAGCGATCGAAGCGATCCCGACCTAACCCCCCGCCGAACTTTACTAACTCAGCAACACGTGGGCGCGTTCTGGCACGCGCGGTTCAGTGAACCGAACCCCTCGGAGCCACGAATCACCCCTGGACTTATCTCTCCAAAGCCGTTGTCTCTCGTGCACTCAGCGCGTTGAATGGAACACGACGTGAAGCTCCATACGAGGTTCCGAAGTGTGGTCGCGGTTCTGGCCCTGTGCTTGGCTGCGCTGGTTCCGGTTGTCCCCCCGGTGACGACAGCAGGTGCTCAAGAGCCGCCGCTCTCAGGGCACGTGGAGGTCACCGAGGTCGTGGGGAATTTCGGCGAGCCGGCGCACGTCACTCGCTACATAACGAAGATCGAGGCTCGGGACATCCCGGAGAGCCGGCTCACGTACGCGTGGGACCGGGACCTCACCTGTGGCGTTTTCTTCGGCGACACGGGGAGCTCGGCGACATGGGACCACAGTAGCGATGCCGGATGCGATGGTCACGACGACGACCGTGCGGGCGTCCTCCATGAAGGGCTCGTCTGGGTGATCGTCTCGGCCGGCACGGACCATCTCATCTGTTCGTATAAGGGCAACCTGACGGGGCGCGGTCGCTGTGTACCGACCGCCGAACGCAAGTGCCCGGGGTTGGAGCATGTGACCGGCCCGCACATCGTAGGTACGAGGGAGGCGGACCCAGCACTGATGGGAACGAAGGCCGACGAAGTGATCTGTGGCCTCGGCGGCGGCGACACCATCCGTGGACGCGGGGGTAGCGATGTGATTCATGGAGGCGGGGGCATCGACACGATCACCGGTGGCCCCGGCCCAGACGCGCTCAGGGGTAACGCCGGCAACGACACGATCCGAGCGGGCGACAACCCCGCCGAGCTCGTGGACGCGCTGTTCGGAGGTGGCGGCATCGACCACCTCTACGGGGAGGAGGGGCCCGACGACATCCTCGGCGGAGGGGATGGTGACCATCTCTTCGGCGGAGACGCGATCGATCAGTTGGACGGTGAATCCGGGATCAACCGCATCTACGGCGGGTCGGACCCCGATCTCCTGTTCGGGGGTGACGAGAAGGACTTCCTGCACGGCAACGGCGACAACGACGTCATCGAGGGCGGGAACGGTCCGGACGAGATCTTCGGGGAGGGTGGAGCCGACAGCGTGGACGGCGGTGCGGGCGACGACACCATCATGGGCGGGATCGACGGGGACCGCTTCCTGTACGGGGGGACCGGGACAGACACGATCCACGGCGGTGGTGCTGCTGACATCATCCACGGGGACCGCGACGACCCCGACGAGATCGACGGCGACGAACCCGACCTCGATCACATCTTCGGGGACGGTGGGGCCGACACCCTTAACGGCCAGGAAGGCAACGACGATCTCCATGGCGGGGTCGGCAACGATCATCTGAACGGCGGCGACGGAGAAGACGACTTGTGCGAGGGACAGGGCGACATCGATACCTTCGACGCCTCGTGTGAGAGGCAGGTCCAGGACCACCGTCAGCTATAGCAGTCGTTACGGCACTAATTACTCGTCCAAGCGGATCTCGTAGACGTTCCGCCACAGCTTGCCGGTCACGAAGAGCCGGTCTTGTGACCGCCAGTAGGCGATCCCGTTCGTCACGTCGGGGTCACCCATCGGGTCGGCTTCCTCCATCTGACGGAGTGTTGAGAGGTCGATCCGGTCGACGACTTCTCCCGTGCGGGGATCGATCCGCACGACGAAGTCGGTCCGGAACACGTTGGCGAAGATCTCTCCTTGGATCCACTCGAGTTCGTTCAATTCCTGGACCGGCTCGCCGTTCCGTGTGACCCGAAGCTTCCGCTTTACACGAAACGTCCGTGGATCGCGGAAGCGGATCACGTTGGTGCCGTCGCTCATGATCAGGCGCTTGCCGTTGGTCGTGAGACCCCAGCCCTCCGTGCCGTAGCGGAAGCGCCGGATCACGCGGTTGAAGTTGCCCGGCCGGTACACGAACGCGACGTGGTCCTGCCACGTCAGCTGGTAGATGCGGCGATCGAGGATCGTGATGCCCTCGCCGAACAGGTGGGGGGCGAGAGCCCGCGACCGCAACACGTCGCCGGTCTCAAGATCGACCTCTCGAAGGGTCGACCGGCCTTCGATCCCGGTCCCCTCGAAGAAACGCCCCTCCCAGAACGCGAGCCCCTGCGTGAACGCGTTCTCGTCGTGCGGGAACGTTCGAACGACCGTGTAACCGGGCGTGGGGTCCTGGGCCGTCGCGGGATCGGAGCACGCCGCGAGGGCGAACCCGAGGACGAGGACCAAGAGCTTCATGCGGCGCCGCATCTCGAAAGCGTAGTGGAGCCGCCGTTCTAACCGCCCGGTAGCCTGCACGTCGATGGATACCGCCACGTTGATCGAGCGCGCCCTCGCCGGCGAGCGCCGCGCCGTCGCTCGTCTGATCTCCCTCGTCGAAGACGGGGGAGCGGACCTCGGCGCGGTGATGGAGGCCGTCTATCCGCACACCGGCAACTCCTATTCGGTGGGCATCACGGGAGCCCCGGGCTCGGGGAAGTCGACCCTCACCGAACGTGTCGTGGCCCGGGCCCGCAAGGACGGTCACAAGGTCGGCGTGCTCGCGGTCGACCCGTCGAGCCCGTTCTCGGGCGGAGCACTCCTCGGCGACCGGGTCCGGATGCAGAGCCACGCGATGGATCCGGAAGTCTTCATCCGCTCGATGGCGACGCGCGGCCATCTGGGCGGCATCTCCCTCGCGACCCCGGAGGCGGTACGGGTTCTGGAGGCCGCGGGGAAGGACGTCGTCAT
The DNA here is from genome assembly GCA_050694015.1 of Actinomycetota bacterium. GTDB lineage: Bacteria > Actinomycetota > CADDZG01 > CADDZG01 > WHSQ01 > JBOGWY01. The sequence continues at coordinate 9,427 of JBOGWY010000196.1, forward strand.
CATCGAGACCGTCGGCGTCGGCCAGGCCGAGGTCGAGATCACCGACGCGTGCGACACCACTCTCGTCGTGGTGAATCCCGGGTGGGGGGACGCGGTCCAGACCGCCAAGGCAGGCTTGATGGAGATCGCCGAGGTCTTCGTGGTCAACAAGGCCGACCGCCCCGGTGCGAAGGACTCGGTCCGGGAGCTGCGCCAGATGCTCGAGATGTCGGACGCCGAGTGGAAACCGCCGATCGTCGAGACGATCGCGACGAAAGGTGAGGGCATCGACGACCTGTGGGCCGCGGTCGAGAAGCACCGCGCATGGCAGGAAGAGAAGGGCCTGCTCGAGGCGCGGCGACGCCGTCGTGTCGAACGCGAGATCCGCGAGATCGTCGCCGAACGTTTCCGCCGCAAGGTCGACACCGACGCGGCCGAGCTACTTCATTCGCTTACCGACGACGTGCTCGCACGACGGATCGACCCATACGCGGCGGCCGACCGCCTGATCGCCTCGCTCTAGGGCGATTCCAGGAACCACTGTCGCGCAGTGACGTCGTTCCGTAGGAAGCGCAGCAGGCGCGACGCGACCTTCTGCTCGCCGGATGGTGATGGGTGCGTGCCGTCGTCGAGGAAGTCTGCACATTCCCAAGACAAGCCGTCGGGGCGCTCGTTAAGACCGTCGGCCCACAGGTACGGCCCCCAGCTCAGCCATGGGGCAACGACTTCTCCCTCGCTGGGCTTGAAGTTGAGGTCGTCATCGCCTCTTATCTGATTGCGGATAACCCACTTCATCGCGAAGCCGCCTTCGTACGCGTAGGGCTCGGGATTGAGGTCGGTGGTCGCGTAGCCCGCGTAGATCCGACTCGAGAGGTACACGAGCTTGAGGTTCCGGTAGCGCGACTTCATGTTCCGGATCACCGTCTCGGTGTCGTTCTGAAGGATCTGGGTCGCTTGCGGGAAGCCCTGCGACGGGCGCGGGTTGGCGAGTTTCACCCATGCGACGACGACCTGCTCCGGGGCAACGCCGGCTTGCTGGAGGCGCTGTTCGACCGTGGTCCACGCATCCTCGTTCGGATCGGCCCATGCCTGCGCGGTGTGACCACCCTGCGCGCCGTCGACGATCACGAGGTTCGGATCCAGTCCCGCTTCCCCTCGCGTCAGCTGCATGAAGGCCTCGAACTCCTGCGTCGTGTTCGACATGCCGATCGACAACAGGACGTAACGGCCGTTCGCGTCCGGCTCGCCGCTACTCGACAGCGGACCGATGCGCCGGGCACGACGAAGGCCGGCGCTGTTGTGCTCCTTCGGGCGACGGTTGCGTCCCTTGGGATAGAGACCGCCGCGGTAACTCTGATAGCGGTCACCGAGTTGCGTCAGGGGAGTGAGTCCGACCGACGTCCCGTCGCAGTCGGCGGCGACGACCGTGGGCGCGCCGAACGTGATGCCTGCGATGGTCACAACGACCGTGGCGACGGCGCCGAAGCGCGCTCGGATCACGCTCGAACTGTACGACGAGCCGAACCGCGCGTTCCAGGACGCGCCCACGTGTTGCTGAGTTAGCAAAGTTCGGGCGGGTAGAATCGGGGTATGCCCGATGATCTGCAACGGCGCTGGCGCGAGCAGTACGAACAGGCCAAACTGCGCGACGACGTCGACTTCGACACGCTCTCGAGCGTCGAGCTGGAGCCGCTCTACGGCCCCCCCGACGGCGAGGTCGATCCCAAGATCGGGGTTCCCGGCGAGTATCCGTTCACCCGCGGCATCTACTCGAGCGGCTACCGGGGACGACTCTGGACGATGCGACAGTTCGCCGGCTTCGGGAGTCCCGCGCAGACGAACGAACGCTTCAAGTTCCTGACCGAGCACGGCCAGACGGGGCTCTCCGTCGCGTTCGACATGCCGACGTTGATGGGCCGCGACTCCGACGACCCGCACTCCGAGGGAGAGGTCGGACGGTGCGGTGTCGCGGTGGACTCGCTCGCGGACATGGAGATCCTCTTCAACGAGATCGACCTCGAGGGCGTATCGACGTCGATGACGATCTCCGGGCCGGCTCCCATGCTGTTCGCCTTCTACATCGCGGCGGCCGAGAAGCAGGGCGCCGACGTCGCCAAGCTGAACGGCACGTGTCAGACCGACATCCTCAAGGAGTACATCGCCCAGAAGGAATGGCTCTTCCCGCCCGAGCCGCACCTCCGGCTCACCGCCGACATGATGAAGTTCTGCGTCGATCGCGTGCCGAAATACCACCCGCTGTCGATCTCCGGCTACCACATCCGGGAAGCGGGAAGCACGGCGGTGCAGGAGCTCGCGTTCACCGTCGCGTCCGGGTTCGCGCACGTAGAACTCGGCCTCCGCAACGGCCTCGACATCGACGATTTCGCGCCGGGGCTCTCGTTCTTCTTCAACAGCCACATCGACTTCTTCGAGGAGATCGCCAAGTTCCGCGCCGCGCGTCGCATCTGGGCCCGCTGGCTCAAGGAGCGTTACGGCGCCAAGAAGGAGCGAAGCTGGATGCTGAAGTTCCACACGCAGACCGCAGGGGTGTCGCTCACCGGGCAGCAGCCGTACAACAACGTCGTGCGGACCGCGACCGAAGCGCTCGCCGCAGTGCTCGGCGGTACGCAGAGTCTCCACACGAACTCGCTCGACGAGGTGCTCGCACTGCCGACCGACGAAGCCGTCGAGATCGCTCTTCGCACGCAGCAGATCATCGGCTACGAGACCGGGGCCGCTAACGTCAGCGATCCACTGGGCGGCTCGTGGTTCGTCGAGGCGCTCACCGACCAGACGGAGGCCGCCGCCGAGGAGTACTTCTCGACGATCGAGGAGATGGGCGACGGTTCGATCCTCGACGGCATGCTGAAAGGCATCGAGGAGGGTTACTTCCAGAAAGAGATGGCCGACGCCGCGTACCGCTATCAGCAGCTCCTCGAACAGGGCAAGAAGGTCATGGTCGGCGTCAACCGGTTCACGAAAACCGTCCAGGAGCCGCCCGAGATCCTCCTCATCACCCCGGAGATCGAGGAACGTCAGAAGAAGGTCGTCGCCGAGGTGCGCGCGAACCGCGACGCGAAGGTCGCCGAGGACGCGATGCAGAGCCTGCGCGACATGGCCCACGACCCGAGCCAGAATTCGATCGACGTCATGGTCGAGGCCGCCAAGGCGTACGTCACGCTAGGCGAGATGGTCGAGGTCCTGAAGGAGGAGTGGGGCGTCTACACCGAGCCCCCGATGTTCTAGTCCTCCCGAAGCCGGACCGTGTCGCCGATCCGGATCGTCCCTCCGCCGATGATCTCTGCGTTGAGCCCGCCGCGGTGCACCAAGGGCTTGATCAGGCTCTTCTCGGCGATCTGTGACAGGTGCCGGCACGGCTCGCACAACTCGATGCCTCGGAATACCGCATCCCCGACCGTGAACTCGCGATCGACGAGATGGTTGAGCGGAACACCGCGCGTCACGATATTCCGTCTCGTCTCGGCCTTGTCGAGCTGAAGGCCGGCGTCGCGCTCGACGGCTTCGATCGCTTCCACCTCGATCAGTGTGACCTGTCGTTCGGGCCCGAGGTCCTTCGAATACGTGCCGGTCTTGTTGAAGTAGCGATCGCCTTCGAGGCCGCGGCCTTCGACCGCAATGATCTTATCGAGGCCGTTCATCGGGCGTCCATTGGCTTCCGCGATGAAGATCGCGTCGACGGCGCCCTCGAACACGTCGCTAACCGGGGAAACGTCCGGCATTCTCGTTCGGCACCGGATCGAACGCGTACATGTCTTGTCCCGCGACCTGGGAGAACCAGCTCGAGTTCGCGTACCACTCGAAACGGCGCGGGCCCTCGACCGCGCTCCACGGCAGCACCATCACCACGTCGCGGCCCTGGATCTCGAAGGTGCCGGGGAACTTACGCGCCTCACCTTTGTATCCCGAGTACGGTTGCCATCCTTCCTCGGTGCCGTTGACACCGAACGCGTAGCCCTCGCCTTCCCTGCGCCCGGACACGGCGAAACCGAACACCATGAAGGTGTCCTTCGGCAACCTCTCCGGCACCTCGCCGTCGAAGCTGAGCGTGATCCGGAAGGTCTGGCCGAGGCCTTGGAGGTCGACGGCGTTGAGCTCGGAGTACTGGGGCGGGACGCCTTTCTTGACGGCATCAGGGGCGGGCTCGTCGACGTGCGCCGACGCGTCGGCCAACGACGGGTCGATGCCGGAGCGGGGGGTGTCGGCGTCCTCGAGCTCGGAGCCCGACGCGCCGGCCGCTCCGGTCCCCGGCGCCTCGCCGGACGCGAGCGCGTCCTGGACTCGCTCCTCGGCGCTGTTCGCGCGATGGTTGCGCCGCTCCTTCTTCTTGTCCCTCTTCCCGCCGTCGATCGCCCCGTCCCGGCCGAGCCGGGAGCGGTCGCCGGCGGCCGGGTCGCTGCCCCCGCACGACACGCACAGTGCGACGAGGAGCAACGATGCGATCACGTTGCGATACTTCACAGTCCTCGTCCCCCTCGGATGATCCTGTATCCGAGTATCCCAGCCACCAGCGCCAACACGATGGCGACGACGGCCCCGACGGACTGGAGCGGGTCGGCGGGCGGAGGCTGGAACACCGACGGGCTGGGCGAAGGCGTGGCGGTGACGGCGAGGAGGAGCGTCACGGCTCTCCCACCGGCAGCGGCCACCCGGTCCACGACGTCGTGTCACCGGGCGCGTCAGTGAGGCCGGCTTCGGCCGCGAGGTGCAGGAACGTCCGGATGATGCGCGCGGTCACGCCCCAGATCACGTGGTCGTTCCACACCCATGCCTCGGTCGGATAGGAACGGCCCTCGTGCTCGAAACCCGGTTCCCGCCGGATGTCGTCGACGAGATCGGCGATCGGGACGCGCAGCACCTCCGCGACCTCGCCCGGGTTCGGCGTGAGTTCGGGGTCGTCGGCGAGCCACCCTACGAACGGAGACACCACGTAACCGGATACGAAGGTCGGCATCGTGTCGAGCTCGCCGAGCACGCGCACGAGCGACGGGTCGAGCCCGATCTCTTCGTTCGTCTCCCTGAGAGCGGCGTCCAGAGCAGAGTCGTCGTCCGGGTCGATCGAGCCGCCCGGGAACGAGATCTGACCCTTGTGGCTCCGCACCGTGTCCGTGCGAACCGTGACGATGAGCGTCGGCTCCGGGACCGCGATGATGGGGATCAAGATCGCGGCGTCGCGGGCATCCTCGATCCGCCAATGCTGCGGTGGGTGGGCTTTGAGTACCCTGACCAGGCGTTCTTCGGCATCTGACATCACGGTCATCGTAAGTCGTGGCCCCGTTAACGGATCTGACAAGCGAATGGAGGAGACGGTGGGCGAGTTCGTGAAGTTCGACATCTCGGAAGGCGTTGGAACGATCCGGCTCGATCGTCCCAAAGTGAACGCCCTCAACAACCAGGTCGCGCGCGAGATAGGCGAAGCCGTCGAGGAGGCGCGCACCAACGACGACGTCGGAGCGGTGGTTCTCTGGGGAGGCGAGCGCGTCTTCGCGGCGGGAGCCGACATCAAGGAGATGCAGGAGGCCGATGTGGTCTCGATGTATCGGAACATCGGCGACTTCCAGGACGCCATCACGCAACTGGAGAAACTCCCGAAGATCACGATCGCGGCGATCAACGGTTACGCGCTCGGCGGCGGTTGCGAGCTGACGCTCGCGTGCGACTACCGCATCTGCGCCGAGGATTCGCAGCTCGGCCAACCCGAGATCCTGCTCGGCATCATCCCCGGCGCGGGAGGCACGCAGCGACTCCCGCGCATCGTCGGTGTGGGCCGCGCCAAGGACATCATCTACACGGGACGTTTCGTGGGGGCACAAGAGGCTCTGCAGATCGGTCTCATCCATCAGGTCGTGCCCGCGGCCGAGGTGTACGACACCGCGGTGAAGCTGGCGCGCAAGCTCGCCGCGGGGCCGCGCGTCGCGCTGATGGCAGCGAAGCAAGCGATCCAGAACGGCGTCGAGGTCGAGATGGACACGGGACTACTGATCGAGCGTCAAGCGTTCGCCGCGTTGTTCGCGACCGAAGACCAGAGGATCGGGATGGAGTCGTTCGTCGAAGAGGGGCCGGGCAAAGCGAAGTTCGTAGGCCGCTAGCCGTTTTGTTCTAACTCAGGGGGTCTGTACTGCGCCCTGGCTGTAACAAAAGCTAAAAGGAAACCTCCCGAAAAGGGCGAACCACCCCCTTATCACCGGAAAAAGGCAGTGTCTTTTCTGCGCGGGAGGTTGTTTTGATTAGGTTGCGAGCACTCGTGGTCCTCGCCGCCGTCGTGGTGGCACTTGTTCCGACGGGCGCCGGTGCGACTCCGGTGTGCACCGACGGCTACATGGGAGGGCCGCCGCTGTCCGCATGTGGGGGCCGTGTCTTCCCCGAGGCGACCAACACGGTGGACTACGTTCAGTACCTCCCCGACCCGGTCACCGGTTTCGCCGAGTATCGGCACGGCATGGAGTACCTCGCCGAGCTCTACCCGCGCTGGATCTCGGTGTTCACCCTGTCGAAACACTTCGGCGACAAGGACGCGGTCAGCGTCGGCCCCGACGGCATCCGCTCCTACGAGAAAGACGACACGGGTGACGGTCACGAGATCCTCGTCATCAAGATCACCGATCATCGCGTCCCCGACAGTGGCAAGGAAACGCTGCTGTACTCGCTGTCGATCCACGGCGACGAGAAGGGCGGGATCGAGGGCGGCGTGCGGACCGCCGAGGACCTGGCGATCGCCGCGGAGAACGGCGGGAAGATCGCGGACGGCGTCGAGGGGTTCGAATCGGCCACCGGCCGCAAACCCAAGATCCGCACCTTCCCGGTGAAAAACGTCTTGGCCAACGAGGTCGTCTATCTCGTCGATTTCAACGCCGACGGATGGCGGCGCGGCGACCACTTCGCCCCCACCCCGGGCCTGTACTCCCGCGGCAACCAGCTCGATGTCGATCTGAACCGGCAGATGCCGACGGTGGGATACATCGACCCGGAGCGCAATCCGTTGCAGGAGAGCGAGATGTTCTACGGCCACCGCTTCATGCACGAGGTCAGCGCCACCGGCGTCGGAGGCCGGATGGCCTACGGCGCCGATATCCACGGCGAAGGCCAGTCGCGCGCGTGGGCCGACATCATGTATCCCGCAGGACAGTTCGACTCGGTGAAACACCGTCGCCTCATGGCGATCGCGGAACGCACGAAGTCGGTGATCGATGCGTCGCTCTACATGGGGATCCCGAACATGATCGAGGAGCAGACGGGCGGGGACGCCGGCGAGGGCATCGAGGACTACGGCGCTCCGGCGAACCTGATCCCGACCAAGCCGGCGCGCTGGGGCACGGTGTGGGACACGCTCGGCTACACCGACACGGGGTTCCTCGGTGACTACCTGGCGACCGAGCTCGGCGTCACGGGCATGGACTACGAGATCGCGTTCAACCACTCCGACTTCCGCGCGTACGGGCGCCCGTGGGGAGTGCTGTTGCAAGAGAACTACATCAATGCGACCCGAGCCATCATCAAGACCGCGATGGCGTACGCGATGACCGAGCGTCAGGACTTCGCCGACTTCGAGATCGAACCCAAGGGGCGCGTCGGCTACCTGTTCAACCCCGACACCGTCACCGACACCGACGAGAACGGTCCCGGGACGCTGCCCGGCCCCGCGAGCAAGGGCATCGGCGCCGACGGCGAGCCGGTGAAGCAGCATCCGTACGACGCGACAAACATGCAGTTCTTCGCCGACGAGTCGGCGTACGTCGACGGGGGCCTGACCAAGGTCTTGTCGGGAGACATCGCGCGGCGCAAGCGATACCTCGATCGGTTCGACACGTTGATGGTGGCGGACGTCGCCTTACCGGAAGATGCGCGCGGGCGTCGCGTGAAGGAGAAGGCGTATTACAGGAACCTCAAGGCGTGGGTGAAGCGGGGCGGCAATCTCGTTCTCACGGACCGCGCCCTTAAAGCGATCGCGGAGATGGGCGTGCTCAAGAAGAGCAGCATCCGAGACATCAAGGTGTACCAGCCCTACGCGAACATCGTGGACTTCGATCACTCGATGGTGAAGGGTCTGCGCGGCAACGCGCGGCAGCTCTCCGAAGCGACGCTGATCGGTTACGGCATCGGCGACGACGCCTCGCCGATGACGGTCATCGCTCGTGACGCGTGGGAGGCCGCGGACGGCCACACGGTTGCAACGACCGGGGACGGCTCCGGTTCCAGCGACGATGCCACGCAGACCTCGGTGGGCCAGTTGAAGCTCGGCCGCGGTCTCATCAGGATCATGGGCGGGGGCCTTCACATGCCTACCGAGGAGAACGATCACCGCTACGGGCTGAAGGATTACTCGCTGACCTATTCGGGGCTCTTCATCCTCGAGAACTCGATGGTCCACGACGATGCCAAGCTCGGGCGGACGCCGCGCGGTTCATCGCAGCTAACGTCCCGGTAACCGCCGGCTAGAACAAAGAAGGCCCCTCATTGCGAGGGGCCTTCTCGTTTGGACTCTCACCTAGTCCGGTCAGCAGCTCCGCTGACTGTCGCGGCCTGCACCGCCACGACATCGGTCACGCCCGCGTCCTCCGTCGAGGCGGTCTCGTCCACCGCCGCCGACCAATCTGTCGCGTCCCGGCCCGCCGTTCAGCACGTCGTTGCCGGCGTCACCGCTGAGGAAGTCGTTCCCCGCGTTGCCGAAGAGGCGGTCGTTGCCGGAGCCTCCGCGGAGACGATCGGGACCCGCGTGACCGCGAAGCAGGTCACCGGCTCCGCCGCCCAGCAGCGTGTCACGCCCGCCGCCACCGAGGAGTCGGTCGCTCCCGGCGTTGCCGCGGATGACGTCGTTACCGATACCGCCGCGCATGACATCACTGCCACCGCCGCCGACGAGGGTGTCGTTGCCGGCGTCGCCGTAGATGATGTCGTCGCCACCGTTGCCGTCGATGACATCGTCGCCCCCGTTGCCGCAGATGATGTCGTCGCCCGGTGTTCCGTTGAGGGTCTCGCCGTTGTCTGTCCCCGTGATCGTGCACCCGCGGCTATCTGGCTCGATGGGCTCCGACCACGTGTTCTCCACGACATCGGTGTCGTCGGGCTCGGCGTTGAGTCCAGCTTGCGCACCTTCGTCGCGCCCTTCGGTCGCATCGGCTTCGGTCGTCGAGTTGGAGTCGTCCGCGTCGATCCAGGCCCTGTACGTGGTGGTGCCCTCCCCGGTTCCGCCGGCGTGCGTGAACGAACAATTCCCGCTGTCGTCCGTGACGCACGTGAAATCGGGTGACGCCGGTGAGGAGCCGTTATCGGGGTCGTTCGCACCCGTTGCCTCGACGTCGATGCGAGCGCCGCTCGCTAGACCGCTCTGGGCCTCGCGCGCCGTACAGGTGACGGTGTGAGATCCCCCGGTCGTGGTCACCGCCGTCTCGGGCGAGCAATCCAATCCGGCCGGTGTCCATCTCGCCTCGACCACATCGGTTGCATCAGGCTCGCCGGTGCCTCCGGCGCCGTTCCCGCTCTCGTTGCGTTGTTCGGTCGTATCGGCCTCGGCGGTCGAATTGCTGCCGTCCGAATCGATCCACGCGCGATAGGTCGTGGTTCCCGATTCGTCCGTCCCACTGTGGGTGATCGAGCAACGACCGTCCTGCCCCGTCGTACAGTTGAAGTCGGGAGAGGTGGTCGTGTTTCCGTTGTCGGGGTCGTTGGCCCCGGTGGCTTCGATGTCGATCTCGGTTCCACTGACGTTCTGATTGTTGTGCGTAGCGGTGCAGGTGATCGTGTGGTTCGCACCGACCTGGCGGTTGGCCGTCTCGGGCGCACAATCGAGGCGTGACGCGCCCCAACGCTTCTCGACCACGTCGGTCGTGTCGGGCTCCGGCGTGCTTCCGGGCTGTTGTCCCTCGTTGCGGCCCTCCTGCGTGTCGGCCTCGACCGTCTCGTCATCGTCATCTTCGTCGACCCACGCGCGATAGGTCGTGGTTCCGGTGCTGTTGCCACGGTGCGTGATGGAGCAACGCCCCTCGTTGTTGGTGGTGCAGGTGTCGTCCGGGGACCGCGGCGAGTCACCGTTGTCCGGATCGTTCGCTCCCGTGAACTCGAAGTCGATGACTGCACCCTGTTCCGGTTGGTTGTTCGGATCGCGCGCGGTGCACGTGACCCTGTGGTCACTGCCGGCGGGGTTGCCGTCGGTCTCCGGCGTGCATTCGAGCGGGGACGGTTCCCACGTCTTCTCCATGACATCGGTTGAGTCGGGCTCGCCCTCCTCTCCCGGGCTCGTGGATTCGTTCCTTCCCTCGCTGCCGTCGGCCTCCTCATCGAACATTCCGTCATCGCCGTCGTAATCGATCCAGGCGCGATAGTTCGTGGTACCGGTGTCGTCGACACCCTCACCGTCCTCGCCGTGGACCATCTCGCACTCACCGTCGGCGTCGGTGTCGCAGGTGAAGTCCGGCGAGTTACGTGAGTCACCGTCGTCGGGGTCGTTCGCGCCGCTGGCTTCCATGTCGACGTTCGTGTCCTGGACCGGTTCGTCCTTCTCGTCGGTCGCGCGACACGTGATGGTGTGCTCGGTACTCGTCGGATTGGTTGCCGTCTCGGGTGAGCAATCGAGCCGCGACGCGGTCCATTCCTTCGTCATGACGTCGGTGCAGTCGGGCTCGGCCTCAACCGGCGAGGTACATCCGGAACCCATCTCGGTGGGGTCATCCTCGGCGGTCTGGCCCTCGTCGGCGTCGGCCTCGGTAGTGGAGTTATCGCGGTCGGCATCGATCCACGCGCGGTATTCCGTGTCTCCTGCGCTTCCGGTGTCGTGACCTGCGGAGGGACCGTGCGTGAACGAGCACGTTCCCTCTTCGTTCGCAGGCGTGCCTGGGTTGTCTGCGATCGTGGTGCAAGTGAAGTCGGGATCTTCGGGGGAGTCTTCGTCTTCACCGTCGGGATCGTTGTCGCCCGTCGCTTCGACGTCTATCTCGGCGTTGCGCATCGGCGTTCCCTCAGCGTCGGTCGCCGTGCACGTGATCGTGTGTTTGGTGCCCGCGGGGTTGCTGTCGGTATCGGGCTCGCAATCGAGCTGTGACGCACCCCACGTCTTCTCGACTACATCGGTGCAGTCGGGTTCCACGAGGTCGAGCGCGCATCCCGTTCCCGGCTGCGTTTCCTCGTCCCGTCCTTCCCGTGTGTCGGCCTCTGCCTGCGCGTCCTGGTTGTTCGAGTCGATCCACGCTCGATAGCTCGTGACCCCTTGTTCGCTCGTGCTCTCGGCACGATCGCCGGCACCCGTGGACGGGCCGTGGTCGATCGGACAGGTGCCGGTCTCGTCGACACCTGTCGTGGCGGGATCGTCCTGTCCGGTGGTGCACGAGAAGTCGGGATCGGTCAGGCTGGCGTTGTCGTCGGGATCGTTGTCGCCCGTTGCTTCGACGTCGATCTCGGCGCCGACCACGGGTTCCCCGGAGGCGTCCGACGCCTCACACGTGATGGTGTGTGTCGTGTCCTGCGGGTTGGCGTCCTCTTCGGGCTCGCAGTCGAGGTTGACCGCAGGTGGAGGCGTTCCCTGGCGCCAGGTCTTCTCGACCTGGTCCGCGAGGTCGTCGGACTCCGGATCGTTGGTGGCCTCCTCGTTACACAGCGCTTCGCCCTCTTCGATGCTTCCCACCCAGAAACAGACCCGCGCGGTTCCGAGTTCGGCATCGGCCTGCTCGACGATGATCGTGCAGTTGCCGTTCGCGTCCGTCGTGCACGACGAACCCTCCCGCGGATAGTCGGGGCTGTCGTACGAGGTCGAGTCGGGGTTGTCTGGGTCGTTCACGCCGTTGCCGTCTGGCGTCGCCGGACCGTCCGCTTTCACCTCACCATCGACATCGGCGCCCTCGACCGCGTTCCCGAACTCGTCCTCGACGTGGCAGGTGTAGGTCTCGCGGCTCGTCGAGCCACCCGAGCCCGGGTTCGTCTCCTGATCGTCTCCGCTCTGGTCGTCGCAGTCGAGCGCGTCGGGGGCGTCGGTCGTCCACGACTTCGTCACCGTGTCGGTGTCGTCGGCGTCGTCGTTGCCCTGCCCTTCCGTTGAATCTCCCTCGTCGGTGTTGTTATCGATGTCGTCGTCGTCGATCCACGCGCGGTAGGTCGTCGAGCCCGGCTCGTTGCTCGAGTGCTGGAACGAGCAGGCGCCGGTCTCGTCGGCGGCGGGGGTGGCGGGATCGTCGCTCGTCGCCGTGGTGCAGGTGAAGTCGGGCTCCCCTCCGTTGGCGTTGTCGGGGTCGCCCGCACCCGTCGCCTCGGCGTCGACCTCGGTGCCGCCGACAAGGTTGCCGGCTTCGTCGCGAGCGATACACCTGATCGTGTGCGTGTCACCCACCGCGTTCGTGTCGGTCTCGGGCACGCAATTGAGCCTCGACGCGGTCCATGCCTTAGTGACGACATCGGTCCCGTCGTCGCCTTCGGGATCGCCCTGTTGTTCAGTCCCCGCTTCGGTGACGTTGTCGTCGTCGGTATCTCGGTCGATCCAGAACGTGTAGGTGGTGGTGCCCGCCGCGTTGCTCGTGTCGTTGAACTCGCAGACCCCGGCTTCGTTTTCACCCGGCGTCGTCGGGTTGTCCACCGGCGCCGTGCATTCGTAGTCGGGAGGTGGATTGTTCCCGCCGTCGTCGTCACCCGTACCGGTCTCCTCGCCGTCGATCTTCGTGCCGGGAGCGCGGTTGCCGTCCTCGTCGGTCGCGGTGCAGGTGATCGTGTGTGTCTCTCCGGTTGGGTTGTGCGCCGTTTCGGGTTCGCAGTTCAGTCGCGAGCCGGTCGTGGTGCTCTGGACCACGTCGGTGCAGTCGGGCTCCGGAAGACCCGGGGGAACGACGAAACAACCCGTGCCCGGCTGCGTCGTCTCGTCGCGGCCCTCGGTCTGGTCGGCTTCGGTGTCTCCGCCCGGCGGTGCCTCCCCGTCGAAGTCGATCCAGCCGCGGGTCGTGTCGCTGCCGGCGGTCCTCACGGGGTAGGTGATCTGACAGGAGGAATTGTTCTCCGTGATGTTGCAAGCCCTATCCGGGCTCTCCGGCGAATTGCCGTCGGTGTCGCTCACGCCCGTAAGCTCGAAGCTGATCTCGATCGGGGCCGTGTGAGGGTTCGGGAATTCACCCGTGCATGTGCGAGCGTTTGCGTCTAGGTTGCGCAACGTCGCGGTGACGGTTTGAGCGGAACCGGATGCGGCCGTCCCTTGCTCCTGCGCGTCATCCGTTGCACCCGCGACCGTGAGGTCGAGACAAGCCCCGGTTTCATGCCCCGCAAGTGCCGGTGGCGCCGGCACCAGTACGGCCACTACGGCGAGCACCGCGATGACCGCCCACGACCTTCTGGCTCCGCGTCTAGTCAGAGTCAATTCGTCCGCCCTTTCTCATCCCGCGAATCCCCTTCGCCCCCCTGAATGAGGTGGCGGCAATCATTAACCAAAGCGGTCAAACAATCCAGGTTTCTAGGTTAGAAACGAAAGTTAAGTGGGCATAATTATTCGCCCGCTTTTATCTGATACCGGCTTCCGAAACGCGGCTTTCGTCCCGATTCACGGGCCCCCGGCCCGGTCCGACCGGATACCTTGCCCCCGTGAACAAGCTTCCCGTCGTTCGTCTCGAGATGCCGACCCCCTTCGCGGTCGGGCCCGTCAACGCCTATCTCGTGAAGGCGGAGCCGTTGACGCTCGTGGACTGCGGGATCAACACGCCACAGTCGAAGAACGCATTGATGCTCGGGCTCGCGGGGGCCGAGGTGTTCCCCGAGTCGATCGAGCGCATCCTCGTCACCCATGCCCATCCCGATCACTACGGGCTCGTGCACGTGATCCAGGAGCTGTCCGGCGCGACCGTCTACTTCCCTGCGCGCGAGATCGCGCGCGTGCGCGACCGCCAGATGCTGTTCGAGGTCGGCCGCCTCTTGGTCGAGGCCGGGATGCCGCTGGAGATGCTGTTCAAGATGGACCAGCAGCGGCAGGCGAGTTCCCATATGAGCGGCCTGAAGCACGAAGAGGTCGTCCCGCTCGACGGCGGTGAGACGTTCGACTTCCACGCGCCGGACGGCAACTTCACGCTCGAGACGTTGCACATGCCCGGCCACACCGGCGGCCACGTCGTGTTTCTCGAGCAACAGACGCGCACGCTCTTCGCCGGCGACGAGCTGCTTCCGGGGACATCCCCGAACCCGCTCTTGGAGCCGTCGCTCGACGAGCCGGGGGAGAGGCGGCGGTCGCTCAAGGAGTACCTCGTCTCGCTCGAGCAGATGGCCGCGCTGGACCTCACGCTCGCGTACCCGGGCCACGGCGATCCGATCACCGATCCCGGCGAGCTGATCGCGTGGACGATCGAGCATCACGTCAAGCGGAAGGTGTCGGTCGCCGGTCATCTCAGCGACGAGCCGAAGACGCCGTACCAGATCGCCGAAGAGATCTACCCGCACAAGATCGACTACGAGGCGTTCCTTGCGGTGTCCGAGGTCGTGGCGCATCTCGATCTCGTGGTCGACGACGGCGACGCGGTGGTCGAGCTCGTGGACGGCGTCACCTACTATCGGGCCGCTTGAGCCTCCGGGTAGTGGGTAAGCCAGCATTTGTTAGGCTGCTTGCAATAGCAAGCACTCTGGCTGGAACCCCCAGCAGCGGGCAAATCTCTTTGTAGGAGGACTGTCTTGAACATCGTGGTGTGCGTCAAACACATCCCCGATCCCAACGTCCCCGGCGAGCTCACGTCCGACGGTTTCCTCAAGCGTGAGGGCGTCCAGGGCGTGCTCGACCCGGGCGACGAGTTCGGGGTCGAAGCCGCTCTCCAGCTCAAGGAGGCGCAGGGCGGCGAGGTCACGCTCGTCTCCATGGGCCCCGCCACCGCCCAGGAAGCGGTCCGCCGCGGCCTCTCGATGGGGGCCGACAAGGGCGTGGTGATCACGGACGACTCGCTCAAGGGGGCCGACGCGTACGTGACCGCCAAGGTCCTCGCCGAGGCCATCAAGAAGCAGGAGGGCGCCGACCTCGTGATCGCCGGCGTCGAGTCGACCGATGGTTACACCGGCACGATGCCGTCGACCCTCGCGGAGTTCCTCGGCCTTCCGCAGATCACGTTCGTCAAGAAGATCGAGAACGCCGAGGGGAGCCTGAAGGTCGACCGCCAGACCGCGGACGGCTACCACGTCGTGGAGTGCCCGCTCCCCGCACTGATCACCGTGACCGCCGGCATCAACGAGCCGCGCTACGCGAGCTTCAAGGGGATCATGGCGGCCAAGAAGAAGCCGCTCGATCAGTTCTCGCTATCGGACCTCGGTCTGAGTGCGGACGACGTGAAGTCGTGGCAGAGCGTCAAGAACGTCACGCCCGCCGAGGAGCGCAAGGCCGGCGAAGTGATCGAAGACGACGGCACGGGGGCCGCGAAGATCGCGGACTTCCTCAAAGAAGCGAAGGTGATCTAGATGGCCAAGATCCTTGTCTACGCGGAACAGCAGAACGGAACGCTCGAGCCGACCGCGCTGGAGATCCTCACGAAGGTCCGCGATCTCGGCGACACCGACGCCGTTGTGTTCGGCGCGGGCGCGTCGGGGGTCACCGGCGATCTCGGCAAGCACGGTGCGAAGACGGTCCACGTCGCGGAAGACGCCGCGTTCGACGACTTCATCGCGCAGCCGGCCGCGCACGCGCTCGCCGAGCTGCAGGGGCAGCAGTCATACGACCTGATCTGTTTCCCGATGACCTACGACGCGCGCGACGTCGCCGGCCGGCTCTCGGCGAAGCTCCCCGCCACGCTGATGAGCAACGCGATGGACATCGAGAGCCCCGATGTCGTCAAGACGGCCATCTTCGGCGGCGAGCAGATCGTCGACGTCACGCTCGAGAACAGCCCGAAGCTAGCGATCTTCCGGGCGAAGTCGTTCCCGGCGGAGCCGGCGGCGGACGGTGGCGACCCCACGGTCGAGCAGCTCTCCGTCGACATCGCCGACGACCTCAAGAAGTCCAAGCGCGTCGAGCGTCACGAGGAAGAGGCGTCGGGTCCGAAGCTCGAGGAGGCGCCGGTCGTGATCTCCGGGGGCCGCGGTCTCCAGGAGCCGGACAACTTCAAGCTGATCCAAGAGCTCGCCGACGCGATCGGCAACGCCGCCGTCGGCGCAACCCGCGCGATCGTCGACGCCGGTTGGGTCCCGTACGCGCTGCAGGTCGGCCAGACCGGTAAGACCGTGAAGCCGAGCGTCTACATCGCGGTCGGGATCTCCGGGGCGACCCAGCACATCGTCGGGATGAAGGGGGCCAAGAAGATCATCGCCATCAACAAGGACGAGGAGGCCCCGATCTTCCAGATGGCCGACCTCGGCATCGTCGGCGATGCGCTGAAGATCGTGCCGCAGCTGATCGAAGAGGTGAAGTCCCGTAAGGGCTAGGAGTTAGTTGCCTCCAGATGAGTTAATAGGTAGGTAATGGGCCTCGGAGACTGGATCCGCTCGTTCTTCGCCAAGAGGAACAACCCTGCCCTCGAGGAGCTGGAGATGTTCGTCTCGAGCCACAAGGGCATCGAGGGGTTCATCGAGCCGCGTACCTCGACGTCACCAACCACTCTGTTGCTCGTCGATCGCTACGGCGAGCACCTGCGCGCGCCGGTGCGGGAGCCGGACGACGCGAGGACCTTCTGCGAGGGCCTGAGCATCCCCGTCTACGACGCGCCGGTGGTCGGCTACCCCAAGCGCATGCGCGACTTCGAGAAGCGCCGCCGCCACGAAGCCACGGATTCGCTCGAGGACGACTTCGCCGAACTAGAGAAACGACTCGAAGCCGACGCGGGCCCCGACATCCCCGACCGCTAACCTCCTTCTAGTCTCGTTTTTCGGCGTAATACGCGGAAAAGTCAGACGATTAGACGGGCTAGCGTGTCACTTGTTGGATCGCCCACCAGCTCGCTTCTTCGCGTAGCAGGACTTCGGCCTCCGGGATGTCCACCCATCTTGGTAGGTGATCGCGGGCGGGATGGCCCGTCTGGGGGCCGAGGATGATCCGGAAGAACGAGCACACCTTGTTGACGAACGCGTTGCTCGGCTCGTGCATCCCGTACTGACGTGCCGTGCAGGCAGGGACGGTCCGGAAGACCTCGAACCCCGTCTCTTCGAGCACCTCGCGGCGCAGCGCTTCCTCGGGCCGCTCGCCGTGCTCCAGACCCCCACCGGGGAGATAGAAGTGCCCCGCCCACTGAACGAGCAGCACCTGTTCCCCGGTTAATGCGATCCCATACGCGCCGGGGCGTTCGCGCGGTTCCTCGGGTCCCGGGTTGGTGCCGAACTGCTCCACGCCGGGAGCCTAGTGGTGCGGAGCGAGATCTTGACGGGCCACGGGTTGTGAGCGAGCCCTCGTATCCTGGGGCCATGCATTACCTCGACAACGCCGCCACCACGCCCGTCCTCCCCGAGGTCAAGGAGGCCATGCTGGCGTTCCTGGATGCCGATTTCGGCAACCCGTCGAGCGTCCACGCCTACGGGCGCAAGGCGAAGGAGGCCGTCGAGGACGCCCGGGACCGCCTCGCCTCCGCGATCGGAGCGAGCCCGGCTGAGATCGTCTTCACCGGCGGCGGCACCGAGGCCGACAACCTCGCACTGAAGGGCGCCGCTTCGAAGCTCCGGGGCAACGGCAACCACGTAGTGACGACCACCTTCGAGCATCACGCGGTTCTCGACGCGGCCTCCTGGCTCGGCCACCAGGGCTACGAGATCACTAAGGTTCCCGTGAACGGCGACGGCATCGTCGAGCCCGAACGGATCGCTGCCGCGGTCACACCGAAAACGATCATCGTGAGCGTCATGACGGTCAACAACGAGATCGGAACGATCCAGGACCTGCCCGCCATCGTCGAAGCCGTCAAGGCGGCGAACCAGAAGACGCTCGTCCACACCGACGCGGTGCAGGCCCTCGGCAACGTCCCGATCGATCTCCACGCGTGGGGCGTCGATCTCGCCGCGTTCGCAGCGCACAAGCTCGGTGGCCCCAAGGGCGTCGGCGCGCTGTTCGTACGCAGCAGCGTCCCGGTCGAGCCCGTGATCCACGGCGGGGGCCAGGAGCGCGGCGTCCGGTCCGGCACGCTCAACGTCAGCGGCATCGCCGGCTTCGGCATCGCCGCGGAGATCGCCGCGAAGGAAGTCGATTTCAAGAGCGAGCGACTGCAGAAGATGCGCGACCGTCTCCTCGAGGGCGTCCGCGCCGCGCTCCCCGACGTCGTCGTCAACGGCACGGTCGAGGATCGCGTCGCCGGCAACCTCAACATCTGCATCCCCGGCACCGACGGCGAAACGTTGTTGCTGATGCTCGACCAGGCCGGCATCGCGTGTTCGTCGGGTTCGGCGTGCGCGTCCGGCGCGCTCGACCCGAGCCACGTGCTGCTGGCGATCGGTGTGCCCAAGAAG
This sequence comes from Actinomycetota bacterium, assembly GCA_050694015.1. Lineage (GTDB taxonomy): Bacteria > Actinomycetota > CADDZG01 > CADDZG01 > WHSQ01 > JBOGWY01. Next base: position 27,778 of record JBOGWY010000196.1, read on the forward strand.
CTCGCCAAGGGGAGCCTGCGGTTCTCGCTCGGCCGCGCCTCGACGGATGCCGACATCGACGCGGTCCTCGAGGTCCTGCCCGACATCGTCACGCGGGCCCGGAAGGTCGCGTAGATGGCGCGGAAAGCCGTGGTCGCCATGTCCGGTGGCGTCGACTCGTCGGTAGCGGCCGCATTGATGGTCGAGGCCGGCTTCGACGTGACGGGCATCATGCTCAAGCTCTGGAAGGGCGAGGCCGCCAACAACAATTCCGGTTGCTGCAACCTCGACGCGGCCTCGGATGCTCGCCGTGTCGCCGACGTGCTCGACATCCCGTTCTACGTGCTCAACTTCGCCGAGCACTTCGAGGACACCGTGATCCGCAACTTCCACGCGGACTACGCCGCGGGACGCACCCCGAACCCGTGCGTGCGCTGCAACCAGTGGGTAAAGTTCGACGCGCTGCTCGAGCGGGCGATGGTCCTCGGCGCCGACGTGCTCGTGACCGGGCACTACGCGCGCATCCGAAACGAGGATGGCCGCTACCGGCTTCTCCGCGGCGTCGACGCCAAGAAGGATCAGAGCTACGTGCTGTGGATGCTCTCCCAGGAACAGCTAGCGCGCACGATACTTCCCATCGGCGAGATGGAGAAGACCGAGACGCGCGGGATCGCGGCGTCGCTGGGGTTACGTACCGCGGCGAAGCCCGACTCCCAGGAGATCTGCTTCGTGCGCGCCGGCGATACGGCGGCGTACGTGAACGACAACGTGCCCGAGGCTTCGGTCGGCGGAGCGATCCGAGACACGAACGGTAACGTGATCGGCGAGCACCGCGGGATCGGCCACTACACGGTCGGACAGCGCAAGGGCCTCGGCGTCTCGCTCGGCCGTCCCGTGTTCGTCACCTCGATCGACGCGGCACGCAACGAGATCGTGGTGGGGGACAAGGGCGACCTCGAGATCGGTGGACTGGCGGTCTCGGAGACCAGCTTCGTGGATGGGTCGCCCGGTGACGGGACGCGGCTTTTCGTCCAGCACCGCGCCCACGGCGAGGTCAATGCTGCTCGGGTGGTTTCGTCGCGGCCCGGCCCCCTCACGGTCTCCTTCGACGACCCCGTCGCGGCGATCGCGCCAGGACAGTCGGCGGTCTTCTACAGCTACGACGAACCCGACGAGGTGATCGGCGGCGGGATCATCGCCGCCACGACCCCGGCAGCCGTCGCCGTTTAGAGCCACCTTGGATCCTCGGCATCGCTCCGTCATAAAGGCGGAGTTCGACCGTAGTGCGGCGACCTTCGCCGAGCGCACCAAGGGCCGCTTCGACGACATGAACGTGGTCCTGTTCTCACGGGTGCGTCCCGGAGCGACCGTCGTCGAGGTCGGGTCGGGAACCGGGAACTTCCTCGCGCTGTTCGAAGAGGTCGCCGCCCACCTGGTCGGCGTCGATGTCACCGAGGCGATGCTGCGTACCGCGCAGAGGAGCTTCCCGCAGATGTCGCTGGTGCTCGGCGATGGCGGGCGCATGCCGCTCGCGTCGCGTTCGGCGGATCTCGTCTCGTGCGCGCAGATGCTCCATCACGTGCCGGAACCGCTGCCGCTGATCAAAGAGATGGCACGCGTGTGCGCTCCCGAAGGTCATGCTCTGATCCTCGACCAGGCCGCGACCGAGCGTTACGAGGAGATCGCGTTCATGAACCAACTCGAGGTGATCCGGGACCCCAGCCATGCGATGTCGCGGCCCCCATCCGCGTTGCGGATCCTCGTTCGTCGCGCCGGGCTCGAGATCGTCGACGAGCGCATCGTCGATTCCGAGCAACGCATGTCGACGTGGATGGCTCCCGGCGAGTTCCCCCAGGAGCGGTTCGAGCAGGTCGAGGCCTTCATCGAGGAGTTCGGTCACGAGACGGGCATGAGCTTCGAGCGCGACGGCAACGACTGGGTCTTCAACCGGCGACGCATGATGATCCTCGCGGCGAGGTCCTCTCGATGAGCACGACTGCGAAGCCGACGAAGGCGCAAGCGAAGTCGCGCCTCAAGAAGCTGCGCGAGGCGATCGACTACCACGCCTACCGCTATCACGTACTCGACGACCCCGAGGTTGCCGACGTCGAATACGACGCGCTGATGGCGGAACTGATCGCGCTCGAGGAGGCGTTCCCAGACCTCGTTACGCCAGACTCGCCGACCCAGCGCGTCGGCGCGCCTCCGTCGGACCTCTTCGCTCCAGTCGAGCACCGCACGCCGATGATGTCGCTCGACAACTGCTTCTCGCTGGAAGAGCTGCAGGCATGGGGAGCGCGCGTCGAGCGCGGCGTCGGCAGCGTCGCCGGCTACGTGACCGAACTCAAGATGGACGGCGTCGCGGTGAACCTGATCTACGAGGACGGCGTCTTCGTGAAAGGGGCCACCCGTGGTGACGGGCGCACAGGCGAGGACATCACCGGCAACCTACGAACCGTCCGTGCGGTGCCGCTGAAGCTCAGGGGGAAGTTCCCGAAGATCCTCGAGGTGCGCGGCGAGGTCTACATGCAAACCCAGGACTTCGAGAAGCTCAACCACAACCTGGGCGAGGCCGGCGCGAAGACGTTCTCGAACCCACGCAACGCGGCCGCCGGATCGCTCCGTCAGAAGGACCCGAACGTCACCGCGTCGCGGAACCTCTCGTTGATCTGTCATGGCGTGGGCTACGCCGAAGGGACTCGCTTCAAGTCGCACTGGGAGGCGCTGCAGTCGATCAAGGAGTGGGGGCTGCGCATCAACCCACAGAGCAAACAGCTGGCGTCGCTCGACGACATCTACACGTTCTGCACGCACTGGCAGGAGCACCGCCACGACGTCGCCTACGAGATCGACGGCGTGGTCGTGAAGGTCGATGCGATCCCGCAGCAGGAAGAGCTCGGCTGGACCTCCAAGGCCCCCCGCTGGGCGATCGCGTACAAGTTCCCACCCGAGGAACGCACCACGTTGCTCAAGGAGATCCTCCCTTCCGTGGGACGAACGGGTGTCGTCACTCCGTTCGCAAACCTCGAGACCGTGTTCGTGGGAGGCGTCAACGTCACAACGGCGACGCTCCACAACGAGGACGAGGTCGCCCGCAAGGATGTGCGCCCCGGCGACACGGTGACCGTCCGTCGCGCCGGCGACGTGATCCCCGAAGTCGTGGGACCCGTCCTCTCGAAGCGCCCGAAGGGTCTCAAGCCGTGGAAGATGCCGAAGAAGTGCCCCTCGTGCAGGCAGCCCCTAGTGCGCGCCGAGGGCGAGGCCGCGACCCGGTGTCTCAACATCGAGTGTCCCGCGCAGGCTCGCGAGCGGATCTTCCACTTCACGAGCCGCGGCGGGATGGACATCGAGGGTTTCGGTTACCA
>JBOGWY010000197.1:0-4258 GCA_050694015.1 Actinomycetota bacterium
GCGCCGGGGTGCTGTCGCTGATCCTCGGCCTGGTCACGATATCGGGGGCCGTGACGCTCTGGTTCGTGATCATCATCGCGCTTTTCCTCGGAGTGCTAACGGCGATCGACAACCCGACGCGCCAGACCTTCACGATGGAAATGGTCGGGCGCGAGCGCCTCACCAACGCAGTGAGTCTCAACACCGCGACCTTCACGATCGCCCGCGTGCTCGGTCCCGGGGTCGCGGGTTTCATGATCGCCGCGGTCGGCATCGGCGAGTGCTTCATCATCAATGCCGCCTCGTGCGTGCCGGTAACGATCGCGCTGTTCGTCATGCGCAAGCACGAGCTGCGGCCGGCCGACAGGGTCGAGCGGAGACGCGGTCAGGTACGGGAGGGCATCCGGTACGTGGCGTCGGTCCCGGTTCTGAAGGCGCTGCTCATCATGATGGCCGTGATCGGCACCCTCGAATACAACTTCATCGTCATCCTGCCCGTGCTTGCGAAGGTGACCTTCGGCGGCAACGCATCGACGCTCGGTCTCCTCGGCTCCGTCCTGGGCATGGGGATGCTCGTCGGATCGATCACGAACGCGGCGTTCGGTCGACCTTCGAGGCGGGTGCTGGTGGGGGCGGCGGTCGCGCTCGGCGTGTCGACGTTGCTGCTCGCCGCATCTCCGTCGGTGTGGCTCGCGTGCGTACTGATGGTTCCACTCGGCGCCGCGTCCATGGCATACCTAGCCACGATGAACTCGACCCTCCAGCTCAACTCGTCGGACGCGATGCGGGGCCGGGTGATGGCGCTCTACTTCGTTCTGTTCCTCGGATCCACTCCCATCGGGGCTCCGATCATCGGCTGGGTCGCAGAAACGTTCACGGCGCGCGCCGCGCTCGGTCTCGGCGGGATCGCCACACTGCTGGCATGCGTATACGCGTACCTGCGACTGCCGCCGTTGACATCCGGGGCTCGGGGGCACGAGGACGTCGAGGAGATCCCGGCGGCGGTCCGCGAGCCCGTCTAGACGTGAGCGACACGGGCCCGGCACGCAACGACACGGCTCGTCTCCAAACGTTCAGCGACGGCGTCTTCGCGATCGCGATAACTCTGCTGGCACTCGAGATCGACATCCCGCCTGCAAGCGAACGCGGCGGCGCATCGCTGACGCTGGCTCTCCGCGAGCTGTGGCCGTCGTTCGCCGCCTACGCCGTCAGCTTCCTGCAGATCGGCGTGATGTGGGCGAATCATCACAACCGCTTCAAGGTGATCCGCCGGAGCGACCACGCGTTGATCGTGCTCAACACTCTGCTCCTGATGTGCGTCGCGTTCCTTCCCGTCGCGACCGGAGTACTGGCAGATCACGTCCGCGGGAGTAGTGGCGACGTGAGGGCCGCGACCGTCCTCTACACGGGAACGCTGGCGGCCAGCGCAGCCGTCTTCACGGCCCTGTGGCTGTGGGCGTCGCGCAACAAGCGTCTCGTCGACGAGGCGGTCGACGCGGCCGCACTCCGCACGATGGACCGGCGCTATGTCGCGGGCCTTCTCCTGTACCTCGCCGCGATGGCCCTGTCACCGTTCTGGCCCTCGGTAGCGCTGACGCTCGTGACGGCACTGGCGCTGAGGTTCCTCTTCCCCGAGCCGGCCGTGTAGCGCTCGGCTCAGTAGGCGTTGACCTGATCCTCGATCCTCGTCAGCGGAACGTCGTTGCCGTCTGCATCGAGAGCGCGTGCCTCGACGATGTCGGTCTCGGCAGGGAGGAACGCGACCAGGAACGCGAATCTGTATCGGAAGGAGGTGGGGGCGCGGACGAGATGGATGTCACCGTCGACATCGTCCGTGAAGCGGAGCCCGAGGCGGTCGACGGTTTCGGGGAGAACCGCGACGAAGGTGGCGCGGCCCAAGGCGTTTTGAGGAACGGCCGGAGCGAACATCGAACCACCACCTCCGGGCGACATCTCCGAGCAGCCGCTCCCCTGTTGTTCGGGACCCGGGACGACATGGAAGGTGTAGCAGAACGTTTCGGGGTCGCTGCTTACCGCGAGTATCCAGCGACGATCGTTGACGTCCCCGGACATGAGGGCGACCTCACGCTGCTGGTGGTCGATCAGCCCCTCCTCATCGATCACATCCACCGCCGGTAGAGGTTCAACCAGAACCTCGACGTCGGTCCATTCCATCGGATCCCGATCGGCGGTCACCACGGGCCACGCCAAGGCGGTCGCCAGAGCAAGGAAACACAACGCCGCTGCCGTACCCGTCGCGATCTGACGCGCTCCCACTCTCCCCCCCTTGTCGCTCGCACACCGAGGTTTTCATGTTCGGGGGTGGATAGCGACCCTGAAGCTACAAACCTCGGCCCCCTGGGCTTGACCCGCGGTTCAAGAACGCGTCGCGCTAGCCTCGTCTCAACACCAGCAAACAACGGAAGTGAGGGCAACGATGACCGCGACTGCAGAAAGCGCACCGCCCGAAGGCGTTCAGTTCGCATCCATCGACGGGAGCCGCAGTTCGCAACGAGCGGGCAAGGCGATCTTCGCCGATGCCGTGCGCGCGGTCGATGCGGACCTCGCAGGACGGATCGACCGCACGAAGGCGTGGCGCAAGGAATACATCGACCAGGTGCGCGAAGTCGTGATCTCCGGCGCGACCTCGGCCAAGAACGCGTCTCGGATCGCGGCCGACGGACTCGACTCCGTGCAACGACATCTGACGTTCGTGACGGGCGGCAACGACGTCGCCCTGCGCGACGCGATGCGGAGCGGCGACCCGGACCGCTTCCACACGGCGATCATCGAAGGCACCGGACAGAGCGCCCGCGAGCTCGCGGTACCTCGCGATGGCGAGTTGCTCCGCGGCGATGCGCTCCTCCGGCGACTCGAGCGCTGGGAGGCCGATGGGACGATCGAGCCGTCGGCGCGCGAGGCCCTCACGCTCGTCGTCCGGAATCCCGAGTGGCTCGACCTCCACGATCTCCACTTCGCGACGCTCGGGACCGTGTCCGAGATGGGTCCGTTCGAAGCTCTGTGCGGCTGGGGGGCGAACGTGATCGCCTTCGATCTGCCCCGCCGCCACCTGTGGGAGCGGATCGTCGCGACCGCGCGAGCCGGCAGCGGTCGCGTGCACGCAGTCGCAACACGCCCCGTCACATCCGACAACGTCGTCGATGGTGCCGGCGTCGATCTGATGACCGACACACCCGACGTGAGGGCGTGGCTCGCCGCGTTCGAGCATCCCTTCACCCTCGGGAATTACGTCTATGCCGACGGTACGAACTTCGTGCGTCTCGCCGTCTCGGTCGACGCGATGATCGCCGAGCTGGTGGCCTCGCGACCCGACGTTTCCCTCGCCTACCTCGCGACGCCCACCGACGTATTCGCAGTTCCCGAAGACGCCGTCAGCGGCGCGCGGACGAACACGAAGAGGTCGCTGCCGGCGACGGTGTTACGGACCCTGTCGGCGTCGAACCTTTATCGACCGAACTTCCAGGACGTCGTCGAGGAGGAAGAGACGGGGCGGATATGGGGCATCTCCGATTGCCTCGTGCCGATCCAAGGCGCGAACTACGCGCTGGCCAAGTCGTTGCAGCGCTGGCGCTCGACGGTCGCCCGGGAGGAAGGAACCCTCTCGTCCGCGAATGTCGCTCCCGCGACGCGGACGAAATCGGTCGTCAAGAACAGGATGCTTGCCGCGGCGTACCGGGGGGCCCGAGGCTTCGGCGTCGACATCTTCGCCCCGGAGACGAGCTCCGTGCTGATGGCTGCGCTCCTCGTCCACGACCTCCGCAACCCGGACGCTCCGGCGAACCCGTCGACGCCGATCGACCACCCCTTTGAGGTGTTCGCGCAAGGCGCTGTACACGGAGGCATCTGGCGCTTGCCGCACGAGCCGCGGTCTGTATTGCCGCTCGCGCTTCTGATCGGTCTCGCGAAGAAACGCTAGAGCCGTTTGGTCATCGAGTACCACTCGTGACCCTTCGGGAACCCGGGGATGCTCCCGACGAGCTCGTAACCGTGACGTTCGTAGAACGGTTTCGCCTGGAAGCTGAACGTGTCGAGGACCATACGGGTGCAGCCGCGCGCGCGAGCTTCGTCCTCGATCGCCGTCAGCAGACGCGAGCCGGTGCCGTTGCCGCGCTCGCTCTCATGCACCCAGAGCAGGTTGACCTCGCAGCAGTCGGACCAGACGTCCGCGTCGATCCCCGCGGCGAGCTCACCGGCGTCGTCCCGGACGAAGACCGCCAGCTCGGTCCACGCGCCATGGCCCGATGCCTCTAGGTTGTAC
>JBOGWY010000198.1:0-2628 GCA_050694015.1 Actinomycetota bacterium
CGTCCATGATCAACAGATACGTAGAGAGCGGCTTGCCGGTGTTCCACGCGGGACAAACGCTCTGACACCGTCCACATTCGGTGCACGTATAGGTGTCGAGCATCTGCTTCCATGTGAGATCGGTGACCTTTCCGACCCCTAGGACGTCGTCTTCGCTCATGTTCTCGACGTCGATGTACATGGGTTTGAGCGCGCCCTTCGGCCGCTCGGACGTGAAGATCACGTTCGGCAACGACGTGATGATGTGCAGGTGCTTCGAATAGGTGATGTAGACGAGGAAGCCCAGGATGATCAACGAGTGCCACCAGAGGAAGATCGTGTCGATGGCGTCGCGCGCTTCGAGCGATACGTTGTCGAACAGTTGCGCGACCGCGTTGGATGCCGGCGTCCACCGAACGTCGTAGGGGAAGTGGCCCAGAGAGATCTCGGCGGCCCTCGTGAACAGGATCGTGATCATGATCCCGGCGATCGCAAACAGGATGTAGTCGGCCTCGCGCAGGTGCGAGCCGCGGAAACGCCCCGGACGCTGAAGCTTGCGGATCGCGAACGCGACCAGGATGCTCACGAGCACGGCGGCAACGAAGAAGTCCTGCAGCGCGCCGAGCGGTCCCCACTTACCGATCAGCGGGATGTGGAAGCCCTCCTGGTAGACGGCCCCGAAGGCTTCGACGATTGTGGTGCCGAGGATCAAAAAGCCCCAGAAGATGAAGAAGTGCATGAGGCCGGGGATCGTCCACTGGAGCAACTTGCGCTGGCCGAAGTAGACGACCACGAGCTCTTTGAGCTTGCGCCCGAAGCTCCGGGGCGTGCGATCGTCCTTCTGACCGAGCGACAGGTAGCCGACCAGTTCCTGGGAGCGCTTCGCGAATGCCCCCAGGGTCGCGAGGATCAGGACCGTCATCAGGATCTTCTCGATCACGCCGAACACCCCGTTCGCTCGTCATAGCCGCGGCGATCCGCCGTTGCCGCGCCGATTCGCCGGGAGTATAGGGGGCGAGGGATGGAAAGATTCACCCTCATGGGAACTATCGAGACGTCTGCGGGCGCCGTGTCGGTTGCCTTGGATGGGCCCCAGGACGCGCCGCTGCTGGTGCTTGCTCCGGGAGCCGGTGCACCGATGACGCACGAGTTCATGGTCGCTATCGCACAAGGTGTGACCACACGCGGGATCCGGGTGTGCAGGTTCAACTTCGCCTACCAAGAGGCCGGTAAGAAGGGCCCCGACCGACAGCCCGTGTTGGAGGAGACCTACCGGGAGGTCGTCGCCGAGGTCACGCGCGATCACGACGGTCCCCTTTTCCTGGGCGGCAAATCGATGGGTGGCCGCATCGCCTCTCACATCGTGGCGTCGGGAACGGACGCCGTCGGGCTCGTCTTCCACGGCTACCCGCTGCATCCGCCGGGTCGCCCGGACCGGATACGCAAGGACCACCTCGTCGACATCAAGGTCCCGATGCTCTTCGTGGAAGGGACCCGCGACCCGTTCTGCCCCCTCGATACCCTCGACGAGGTCCGCGCCGAGCTTGTCGCCGAAACGACGGTCGCGGTGATCGGCGACGGCGACCACACGTTCAAGGTGCGGAAATCGTCGGGCCGCGACACCGCCGCGGCGTGGCAGGAGGTCGTCGACGCGACCGTTACGTGGATCGAGTCGAATATCTAGGTGAAGTCCCGAGGGATCATCCCGCGCCTCCCGCGCGACGCTTGGATCCTCCTGGGTGGTGATGCGGTCAGTGCGTTCGGCAATGGTCTCGTCATTCCGTTCTTGATCCTCTACTTCCACGAAGTCCGGGACATCCGCCTCGAGGTGGCGGCTCTCGCGATCTCGATGGTCGGCCTGATGGGCTTCGTCGGAAGCCCTCTATCGGGCATGCTCGTGGATCGGATCGGCTCGCGGCGCGCGCTGATCGTCAGCCTCTCGATAAACACGCTCGCAACCATCGCCGTCATCTTCGTGCGGGAGCCGTGGCACGCGTTCGTAGCGGCTGGGTTACTGGGGCTCGGCCAATACTCGTTCTGGCCGGCGGGCCAGTCGCTGCTCTCCACCGCGGTGGCGCCGGAACAACGCTCGGCCGTTTTCTCCGTTCACTTCGCGATGTTGAACGGAGGCATCGGAGTCGGCGGTGTTCTCGGCGGCCTGCTGGCGAACGTGAACTCTGCGACATCGTTCGAGCTCCTCTACCTCGTCGATTCGCTGACGTTTATGGCGTACATCGCCGTACTCATCCCGTTGAAAAGGCTGGGCTTGCGGGTGGAGAAGGATGAGGATTCCGGCCCCCGTCCCCGCTACTTCGAGGTCTTGAAGGATCGAGTATTCGTGCGGGTGTGGTTGTTCATGGCATTCACAGCGACGATCGGCTGGGGTCAGCTGCACGCCAGTTTCCCGGCATTCGCATCCGGACCCGGCGGAGTCGGAACGAACGTGATCGGTTTCGCGTTCGGCGCCAACACGTTGGTGATCGTCATCACGCAACTATTCGTTCTAAAGAAGCTGACCGGCTGGAAGCGAACCAGCGCGCTTCAATTGATGTGCGTAGTAACCGGGGTTAGTTATGGGTTCGTGCTTCTGTCTGCCGGACTCGCCGGCTGGGCAGCAGCCCTCGGATTCATCGTGGCGTTGGGTGTGCT
>JBOGWY010000199.1:0-4788 GCA_050694015.1 Actinomycetota bacterium
CGTTACACCCGGGATCCGGCCCACCGGGGTCGATGCCGCCGACCAGCGGCGGACGACCGGGCCCCGACAGGCCGTGGATGCCGGAGCCGACCTGCTGGTGATCGGACGACCCATCACGGCGGCCCCGGACCCGGCAGCCGCAGCAAGGTCCATCGCGGAGGAGCTCTCGTGAATACCAACGAGATGCGTCAGGTTCTCGAAGAGCGGGGTGCCGTCATGGACGGTCACTTCCGGCTCTCGTCGGGTCGCCACTCCGATCTCTTCGTCCAGAAGTTCCGCGTTCTCGAAGACCCGCGGCTCGCGCAGAGCTTCGGCGACGCGATCGCAGAGCTGTTCCGCGATGGATTCGACGTCGTCGCGTCGCCGGCCGTCGGCGCGATCGTGCTCGGTTTCTCGACCGCGCTCGCAGGCGATGCGCGTTTCATCTTCGCGGAGCGCGTCGAAGACAAGATGGAATTTCGCCGCGGCTTCCAGATCGCGCCGCACGAGCGCGTCCTCGTCATCGAGGACGTCATCACGACGGGCGGCTCCGTGAAAGAGGTGGTCGATCTGGTCGCCGAACGCGGTGGGACCGTCGTGGGCGTGGGGACGCTGATCGATCGAGGCGATCCGGCCCGGCCCCCCGACTTCGGCGTTCCCCTCCGGGCGCTCCTGAAACTGGAAGTGTCGTCGTGGGCTGCAGACGACTGTCCACTATGTTCCGAAGGACGGCCGCTCGACGACCCCGGGAGCCGCAGGATCACTTCTATATAATCCCCGGGACTCACGACTCACCACGGGCTGCGGCGCCGGCCCCTCGACTCGAACGATCGTTAGGAGGATGCACGGATGCCCTTGCCACCTCCCCTCTCTGAAGAGCAGCGACGGCAAGCTCTCGAGAAGGCCGCGATCGCGCGTCGCAAGCGGGCCGAGCTGAAAGAGCAGCTCAAGCGCGGCGCCACGAGCCTGAAAGATCTGCTCGATCGCACCGACGACGAGATCGTCGGCAAGATGAAGGTCTCGAACGTTCTCGAATCGCTACCGGGGGTCGGTCGCGTTCGAGCCCGCAAGATAATGGAGCGACTCGATATCTCCGAGTCGCGCCGCATGCGCGGCCTCGGCGCGAAGCAGAAAGACAACCTCCTGAACGAATTCGCGCGCCGGTAGCGCGCCTTAAGTCGGGAACCATCCATTGATCCGTCCCTCCGGCCAAGGTCGCCTGTTCGTCGTTTCCGGCCCCTCCGGCGCGGGCAAAGGCACACTGGTCAAGGCCCTGCTACAGGGATATCCCGACATGGTTCTGTCGCGCTCGGTGACGACGAGACCCATGCGGCCGGGGGAGCGCGACGGTGTCGATTACGACTTCATCTCGGTGCCCGAGTTCATCGGGCTGCGCGACCAGGGGGCTCTGATCGAATCGGCCCGCGTTTACGACAACTACTACGGGACCCCCCGGATGCCGATCGACACCGCTCTAGCGACGGGCCGCGACGTGATCTGCGAACTCGACATACAGGGGGCCCAGAGCGTCAAGCGAGCCAAGCACGACTCGATCCTGATCTTCATCGAGCCGCCGAGCTTCGAGGATCTGAAGAGCAGGCTCCGGCGGCGGGGAACGGAAGACCCCGAAGCGTTGTTCAAGAGGTTGGAGGCCGCGTACGAAGAGGTCAAGAACCGCGGCATCTACGACCACATCGTCGTAAATGACCAGGTAGATAGGGCTGTGGGCGAACTCGCCCGTATAATCGAGTCCACCAGATAACGAAAGGTTGAGCATGATCGAACCGAAGATCGAGACGCTGATCGGTAACGCGGACTCGAAGTACACGCTGGTGATCCTCGCGGCCAAGCGAGCCCGTCAGATCAACGCTTACTTCAGCCAGCTGGGCGAGGGCATCGCCGAGTACACCCCGCCCCAGATCTACCTGAACCCCGATCAGGCCCCCAAGGCGCTGTCGATCGCACTGCAGGAGGTCGCGGAGGCCAAGGTCGGCTTCGAGCGCACCGCGGACGGCATCAAATAGTCGGTCTCCCACGATGACTTCCGGCCGTCCGCCCTCGGATGTGCCCGGCTCCTCCTTGGAGCTTCTTGCCGCCGTGCAAGGAAAGAAGATCCTCCTCTGCGTCACCGGCGGTATCGCCGCCTACAAGATCGCGTTCGTAGCCCGTGGCCTTGCCCAATCCGGGGCCGACGTGCGAGTGGTCATGACGCGATCGGCAGAGAAGTTCATCGGCGCGCAGACGTTCGCCGCGCTGACCGGCAACCAGGTCTACACGGAGTTGTTCCCGCCCGCCCCCGGCCCGGACGTGCCGCACGTGGAGTTGGCGCGCGGCGCCGATCTCGCGATCGTCGCTCCGGCGACCGCGAACTCGATCGCCAAACTCGCACTGGGGTTCTCCGACGATCTCTTCTCGGCGACCCTTCTGACCGTGCGCTGTCCGCTGATCGTGGTGCCGGCGATGCACACCGAGATGTGGGAGCACGAGGCGACCCAGGCCAACCTCGCGACGCTCGAGCGCCGCGGCGCGATCGTCGTCGGACCCGCGAGCGGTGCGCTCTCGTCCGGCGACGAAGGTCCCGGGCGCCTGGTCGAGCCGGACGAGATCCTGGCCGCCGCAGCCAAAGTACTCGCGCGCTCCCAGGACCTGCTCGGAAAACGCGTGGTCGTTACCGCCGGTGGAACGCAGGAGCCGATCGACCCCGTCCGGTTCATCGGTAACCGTTCGTCGGGCCTGATGGGGATCGAGATCGCCGATGAGGCCGCGAACAGGGGAGCGAAGGTGACGCTCGTGATCGGACCTTCGAACCTTGCGCCGCCGCCGGAGGTCGACGTCGTGAGGGTCAAGACGGCTCTGGAGATGCGCGACGCGGTGTTCGCAGCCGCATCCGACGCCGACGCGATCGTGAAAGCCGCGGCGGTGGCGGACTGGCAGGCGGACATGCACGCCGACAAGAAGCTCAAGAAGGCAGAGGGGCCCCCTCAGATCTCGTTGGTACCGACCCCCGACATCCTGTCCGAGCTCGGCCATTCCCACGGGGTGCGCAAGCCCGGCGGCATCCTGATCGGCTTCGCCGCCGAGACCGAGCCCGACCCCGCCGCGCTCGCGGCCCTCGCCGAGGAGAAGCGCCGCACCAAGGGGGCCGACATGATCGTCGCCAACGACGTCTCGAGTCCCGACTCCGGATTCGAGGTCCCCACGAACCGAGCCGTCATCGCAACCGCCGACGGCACGACCGACGTGGGCCTCGTGACCAAGCGGGCCCTGGCCGAAGCCATCGTCGACACGATCGCCAAACAGTTCCCCTAACCGAACTAATCTGCGGCGCCTTGCCACCCGGCTTCGGGTCAACAAAGTGCAGCTGTTCCTCACGGGCTATGCCGAAAATGGCTCGTTGCGGCTATTTAGAACCCGGGATTCACTGGCAATATCTCCCATGAAGGGGCCACGGCTGCGGCGCCCCTTTCGTCCTAAGGGGCGAGGAACCATCGAAGGGAGAGGGATGAAGACGAGGATCGCGGCATTAGGTTTCTCGGCGCTCATGATCGTCGGCGCGGCGGCTCCGGCACTGGCTGCCCCGCCCGGTCCCGGCGACAAGCAGTGCGTCCCCGGTAAGAACGCTCAACCGCAGCCCGGCAAGAAGGGCGGGACCTGCCCCGGCCGTAAGTAGTCGTGACAGGCGTTGCCCGCGACGCTTGCTGAAAGGCGGCCGGAGGCCGCCAGACAGTAGCGAGCGTTCTGCGAGCGTCGAACGGGAGCGGCGGGGCCGAGATGCCCCGCCGTTTTCGCGTGGCCGGTTCGGTCACCGAGAAACCCCCTCAGCGGGCGCTCCTCGCTACGGTCGTCGCGTGATGCTTGGTCACATCCTCCTAATAGGATGCGCCGCATGCCGGAAAACAACCTTTCCCTGTTCACGTCCGAATCCGTCACCGAAGGCCATCCCGACAAGATGGCCGATCAGATCTCCGACGCCGTCCTCGACGAGATCCTGGCGGACGACCCGTTCGGACGCGTTGCCTGCGAGACCCTGATCACGACCGGTCTCGTCGTCGTGGCCGGCGAGATCACGACCTCGACCTACGTTGACATCCCGTCGGTCGTCCGGCGGACGATCACCGACATCGGCTACACGAGCTCGAAGATCGGCTTCGACGGCGAGACGTGCGGTGTTTCGGTCGCGATCCAGGAGCAATCGCCCGATATCGACGCGGGCGTGTCGCACTCCCGCGAGGACCAGACCGGCGAAGCGTCAGACGAGCTCGACACGCAGGGCGCCGGCGACCAGGGGATGATGTTCGGGTACGCGTGTCGCGAGAACGAAGACCTGATGCCGATGCCGATCTGGCTCGCGCATCGGTTCGCTCATCGTCTGTCGGAGGTACGGAAGGCCGGAGTGCTCCCTTACCTCCGCCCCGACGGCAAGGTCCAGGTCACGGTCGGCTATGACGGGAGCACGCCGAAGACCCTCCAGACCGTCATCATCTCGACGCAGCATCAACCGAACGTCGACATCGAAACCCTCCTGAAGCCCGATCTGATCCAGCATGTGATCGAGCCGCTGATCCCGGCCAACCTCGATGCCGAGGATGTCAACGTCCTTGTGAACCCGACCGGCGTGTTCGAGATCGGCGGGCCGCGCGCCGACACCGGTTTGACGGGACGGAAGATCATCATCGACACCTACGGGGGCATGGCGCGGCACGGCGGGGGTGCCTTCTCCGGCAAAGACCCGACGAAGGTCGACCGGTCGGCGGCGTACGCCGCCCGCTACGTCGCGAAGAACGTCGTGGCGGCGGGGCTGGCGGAGCG
>JBOGWY010000200.1:0-10585 GCA_050694015.1 Actinomycetota bacterium
GTGGGAGACCAACCAGGCGCACTGCGAAACGATGGTCGACAAGAACCCTGAAGAGACCGAACCCGAGCACGTTCTCGATCCACGCGTACGGTGGAACGAGAACACCAACTGCATCTACGTCGGCGGATTCGGCCTCGGCCCCACGAATGCGGTCAGCATGTTCGATGAGGAATACGGGCTGTGGGTTCGGGCTGCGGCGATCAGCGACGGCCAGGACACCGTCGTCACGATGATCCTCGACGGTGCCTACTACTTCGCCGAGTACAACAGCATGTGCAACAACGACCCGACCCACGCGTCCGCGTACGACGGTGACGGCCCGGGTGCCAACCAGTACACACAGGACTGCGGCTTCCGCGATCTGCAGGACTCGCTCGCAGCCAAGTACGGCTACACCGGGCCCGAGAACCGTGGGCAACACGGCATCGAGCCGTCGAGCTTCTTCCTCGCCTCCAGCCATGCGCACGCGTCCCCCGACTTCGTCGGTGCCTGGGGCGGTGTGCCGCGCTGGTACATGCAGCAGGTCGAAGACGCGATCCGCGAGGCCGTCTACGGCGCGATCGACTCGATGCAACCTGCCTACCTGGAGGCAGGCGAGATCCTCTACCGCGGCGGTAACGGCAGCCGGCGCCGCCACTACCACGCGGCCGAGGAGTCCGGCTATTCGTGGATGCGATTCGTGACCGAGCAGGACGCCGAGCCGGTCTGCACCACCCCGGCCCCCGTTCCCAGCCCCACCCACGTGCCGCCGGGTCAGGACAAGAAGCAACCCCCCGTCTGTACGACGCCTCCTCCCGACCGCAACGCGATCGCGACCATCGGTACATACGCGGCTCACCCAACCGCCAGCGCCGGCGGACGCGCCTACGCGGACCTCGCGGGTGTCTACGCCAAGCGGGCAGAGGAACGATTCGGAGGCGTCGGCCTCTTCTTCCAGACCGGTTTCGGAAACATGTCGCACGGCGGTCGTGTCGAGCTCGCGCGTGATCTCGTCAGCTTCCTCCCGGACCTCAGAGAAGGCCCTCAGGTCACCGGCAGCCTCGATGTGAGGACGACGATGCGCAGGTTCGACCAGCCCGTCACGAACAGCGCGCTCGCAGGAGGCGGCCTCACCGGCATCTTCGACCGGCCGATGGAGCCGCGCCCGTCGGCCGTCACGATCAGCAAGGAGAGCATGATGCCCGGCGAGGAGTTCCAGGAGGGCGAGCCTGAGGACGAGCACCTGCCGCACAAGCGCTGCAACTCGGCATCGCCCGTCACGGTCAACTCGCAGATTTCGGCGGCGCGGATCGGGCCGGCGAACGGCGGACTACTGATCACCGGTGGTCCCGGAGAGCTTCTCGCCAACCTCACGAACACGATCAAGGAGAAGAACGCCGGGGGGACCACGTTCCCGCTGTCGCTTGTTAACGACGGGCTCGGCTACATCATGCAGAGTTTCGAGACCGACCACGTCGGACGCCAGGCGGTTGGATTCGTGAACGGGCCCTTCTCCGAGTACGAAGACGCCTACTCGATAGACGCTTGCTTCGGCGACCACGTCCTCGAGCAGACGCTCATCGGCATGAATCAGATTCGCTGATGCGCAACCGCGTCACCCTGATCGTCGGGATCGTCGCCGTCATGGCGTCGATCCTTCCGCGTCCGGCCCTCGGCGAACGGGCCCGTGATTGTGAATGGCTCGCCGGTGACTTCCACGTCCACACGATCTACTCGCACGACTCGTGGTCGGGGCCGGGAACCGATGACCCGAACGGCAACGACCCGTTCGGAAGCCTGCCCGGTGATCCCGAGGAGTTCTTCAGCGACGCGATCACGCTCGGCCAGACCGTGGCAGAGGATCGGGACCTCGCACTGAGCCGCGGTCTCGACTTCATCGCCATAACGGATCACGACAACGTGATGGCGCAGCAAGACCCCGCGTACGGAACGGGCGACCTCATATGGGTGCCGGACATGGAGTACAACTCTCCCGCCGCAGGCCACGCGCAGATGCACGGGACGACCCACGGGCCCGACCACTACACCGGCACCACGCCGCAGGTCGCCGAACAACTCCGAGCCGAGGGTGGCGCGTTCCAGATCAACCACCCGTCGGATGGCGACTGGCACGATTTCAACGACGCGAACGGCGACGGGCAGGCGCAGTTCGACGAGTTCACCTACAAGTTCCCGGGTTTCGCGCCCGATTCGCTCGAGGTCTGGAACATCGGGGTCTGGCTCTACGAGCCACCCTTCCCGGCGACGAACGATCACGAATGGGCGCCGCAGATGTACGACTCGTTCCTCAACCAGGGATTCCGCGTCGCCGCTACCGGCGGCAGCGACAGTCACTGGAAGTCCACCTCCGCCGTGCAGGGCGTCGGCCAGCCCACTACGTGGGTATGCGCGCCCTCCTCGGACGCAGCCGGAGTCATCCAGGGCCTTAAGGCGAACCGCACGACGATCTCGAACGAGCCGCCCACCTACCAGGGTCCGTTCGCGTACCTCGAGGCGGATTCCGACGGTGACGGCAACTTCGAGGCCATGATCGGGGACACGGTGCTCCCCGGGAGCGACGTACGCGTCGTCGTCGAACGCGCTCCCGGCGCGATCGTTCGGCTCGTCACGAACAGCGGAACCTCCCTCCCGGACCGAGACGTCGCAAGTGCCGATTTCGCGACGACCTTCGAGGTGCCGGAGGACGCGACCTGGGCGCGCGCTGAGGTCTTCTATCGCGACGCGCAAGAAATACGACGGGAGTTCGCCGACTGGTGCGAGATGAGCAACACGCTCTTCGGCTCCGATCCCGATAGTCGGAACACCTACTGCGAGAACCGCATCGCCATGCAGGCGATGACGTCGCCGATCTACTTCGCAGCCGCGGACTTTGACCCGATGACCACACTCGTCTACGTCGGCGACACACAAGCCCGGGTCGGTAGCGACGCGACCCTCGCGGCGACGCTGACGGACTCTTCGGGCACCCCCCTGCCCGGTCAACTCGTGACGTTCGCATTGGGCGACCGGGTCCTCGAGGCTACGACCGACGAGTCCGGGCGCGCGACGGTGACGACGCGCGTCGCCGGGCCCCCGCGCGACGAGATCGTCCACGTGACCTTCGCGGGCACCGATGTCTACGCCCCCGCGCACGTCGAAGCCCCGCTCTCCATCACCACCGGCAAGTAGGCGGTCGTGAGGAAACTGTTCGTCCTCATGATGGCTGCCGTCATCGCGGCGGCATTCGTCCCGCCCGCGCGAGCAGAGGAAACAACGACGACGGCCGGAACCGTTTTCGTGCGCGTCTCCGAGACCGAGGTAACCGTCGGCAACGCTCTCGTCGAACGCACCTGGACGCGTGACGGTTGGTCGACGACATCCTTCCTGGACAAGCGCACCGGCATACGGGCCGATGCGGCCCCCGACTTCACGCTCGACGTCGGCCCGACCGGGGTGGCGAGCGACGTCTTCAACGCGACCGACGTGACGGTCGACGAGATCCCGGGAGGTCTTCGCGTGACGGCGCTTCTTGCCCTCGCCGACGGTACCGAGCCCGCCCTCTCCGCGACGCGGGTGATCGAGATCTACGAAGACATCGCCGGGATGCGCACCCAGACGATCCTTACTCCCCTCTCGCCTCTCATACTGCGCGGCTACACGATCGAGCAGGCCGCGGTGGGGGAAGAGGTCGCGCCGACGATCCATGCCTTCCGCGCCGGCGCCGACTGGCGCGAGCCCGACTGGCCCGGCGCGCAGCTTGCGATCGGCGACAAGCACGCGGGGACGTGGCGCGATACGCGTAGCGCTGAGCCGGGGGAGGCCCTCCGGGGGCCGGCGCAATGGATCTCGACCGGACGCGACGGCAACTCGCTGTTCATGGTCATGGAACGCAACGACTGGCCGAGTTCGCGCGCCGGTTACGGCGACGGTATCGCCCGGCTCAACGTCGACTACTCGGCCGACATCGTTATCACCGGTCCGTTCGAAGAGCAGATTCACGTCGAGAACCCTCAAGCCGGGACCGCGCCCGGTCGTCATCGCGTGCTTCCGCCCGCGACATCCCACGAGCTCGAGGCGGCGTTCGTCGGGTTCGGCACCCATGCGGACGACGAGCCGTGGCAGTTCTACAAGTACCTGTCGGAGCACCGGCTCGATCCGTACGACACCGAGGTCACGTTCAACTCGAACGGAACCGATGCCGACGTGCGCTCCGACGGCGCCAAGGACGACATGGTCGAAGAAGTCATCGTCGAGACCGCGCCCATCGCGAAGCGGCTCGGTATCGACACGTTCATCCTCGACGACGGCTGGCAGGCGCGTTCGGGCGACTGGGAACCGGACTGCGGCGACACACCGGGCAGCCCCAACACCGACCCCCGCTGGGACGGCACCGATGCGACGGCGAAGTTCCGCCCGCGCTACAGCGACTGCACCTTCCAGGCGGTCCGTAACGCGATCGCCCCCATGGAACTGGGGCTGTGGATGAGCGCGATGCACTTCCACCCGCGATCGTCGACCTACATGTCGCAACCGCACTGGGCGTGCAAGCCCGTCGGAGATGCGACCGGAGCGCTCAGCATCCTCGAACCGAGCGGCGGGTCCAACGATGC
This sequence comes from Actinomycetota bacterium, assembly GCA_050694015.1. Taxonomy (GTDB): domain Bacteria; phylum Actinomycetota; class CADDZG01; order CADDZG01; family WHSQ01; genus JBOGWY01. The sequence continues at coordinate 4,590 of JBOGWY010000200.1, forward strand.
CGGGATCGGCACCTGGAGCGCGATGCCGGAAGTGATCGGCCACGTCGAATCGCGGATCCAGAACGCTATCGACAACTGGGGCGTCACCTACTTCAAGTTCGACTTCCTCGTGTGGCTCGACTGCGCGGGGCAGAACGACCTCTACGAGTACAAGGAAGCGTTCATCGCGATGCTCGACCGGTTGATCGCGCGCAATCCGAGCGTCACGTTCCAGATCGACGAAACCAACGACTACCGGTTGTTCCCGTTCGAGTCGGTCACCCGCGGGCCATCGTGGTTCCAGAATGGCTCGCCGTCACCGGACCGTCTGCTGCACAACCTCTGGAACCTGTCGCCGTACGTCCCGGCTTACTCGCTCGGCCAGCATTTCCTCGGGGGGAACCAGTACCGCGACTTCCCCGTCGACACGCTGATGGCGATCTCGCTGCCGGGCCACCTCACGTTCTTCTCCGACCTGCGCCACATCCCGCTCGACGTCGTCGATCGGGCACGACCGTGGCTTGACTTCTACAAGGCGAATCGCGATCACTTCCGGCAGATGACTTATCCGCTGCTGGCCGATCCGCTCGAGAAGTCGTGGACCGCGCTGCAGACCTGGAACCCCGAGGCGGGCAAGGGAGCGCTGCTCGCCTTCCGCCAGCAAGGAGAAGACGCGAGCAGAACGATCGCTCTGCGCAACGTCCCGGAGGGGATGCTCTTCGATCTCTTCGAAGCCCCCACGGGCGAGAAGGTGCGGACCGTGACATCGGCTCAGCTACGCGATGGCCTAAAAGTGACGATCCCGGAGATGAACGGCGCTCGCGTCCTCCTGATCCAACAGCACGGTCACCCCACGGAAAACGGCGCCACGATCACCGTGGCGCCGTAAGCCGAAGCTGCGAGTTTTTTCTTAGCGGCCGAACTGCTGGGCGATCACGAACGAGCCCAGGCGCTTCCAGCTGAGCATCCCCGAAGCGATCAGTCCGGTCAGCACACGCTCCCACTCCTCTTCGGTCCAGTCGTGGTCGAAGAGCGGGCCGAACAGGGCCCCGGCCGGGTTCGGCTGCGGAGCCGGCTGCTGCCCGGGCTGCTGCTGGACCGGCTGCGGCGCCGGCTGCTGCGGCTGCTGCTGCACCGGCTGGGTCTGCACGGGAGCCGGCTGCGGTGCAGGAGCGGGCTGTGCTGCGGGGGCCTGCTGCACCGGCGCTGGCTGTACGGGAGTCTGAACCGGCTGCGGTGCGGGCGTGTCGATCGGCTCGGCGTGCTGTGCGACCGGAACCGTCTCCTGCTCGTCCGTCTCGTCGTGCTCGGACTTGGATGCCAGCCTGATCTCGTCGATCGGGCTTTCAACGATCCGGACCCCCGGAATCGCCGTGTGAGTGTTATCCGTCGGGGTCACCTCGTGCTCCTCTCCATCTTCGTCATTCGACAGGTCTTCTGAAACGCTGAGCTCTTCTTCTTCCAGTGCTTTTTCGTAATCGGCAAGGGTCTCGGCGGCAGGCTCGTCGTCCTCAGCCTCGTCCTCGCCGTCGGCGTCGATCTCGCCGTAGGGCTCGACCTCGCCGATCTCCACCTCGGCCTCGAAACTACCGTCCTCAGCGTCGATCTCGTCCTCGGAGAGGTCCGTCGCTTCGATCGTGCCTTCCATCTCGGGCTCCCCCTCCGACTCGGCGGTCGTGTCCTCCATGTCGTCCCCAGCCTCATCGGTCTCGTCGACCTCGGCCTCGGGCTCATCGATCTCGGCCTCTGCGTCACCCGGTTCGGCGTCCGACTCGTCGGTCGCGACGACCGCTTCTTCGACGCCGTGGGTCATGTTCTGCAGGACGGTCTCGCCCTCTTCGTAGACGAGCTCGCTGCGAGGAGCCTTAACCCTCTGCTCTTCCTCGAGGTCGATCGGCTCGCCGTACTCGTCCTCGGGGAGCACGATCTCTCGGATCGCAGAGCTCTCACCGTTCAGAGCGTTGTCGACCCTGCTGGCGAGGTCGTTCCACTCGAAGGGCTTCGTCATGAAGTCGGCCACGCCGGCGGCGAGCGCTTCCATCTCGACGTTCGGGTCGCTGAAGCCGGTGAGCATGATCAGCGGGATGTTCTTCGTCCCCTCGTCGCTGCGGAGCTTGCGAACGAGCTCGATCCCACCGATGTCGCCGGGGAGTCTGTGGTCGAGAAGGATCAGGTCGGGAGCGAGTGTCACGGCCGTCTGGATGCCCTGCTCGCCGTCCTCGGCTTCCGCGACGACGAAGCGGTTCTGCAGACGGAGCCGTGCCAGGGTTCGCATGTCCTTGTCGTCGTCGATCATGAGCACGCACGGCTTGCCTTCACGGTCCTTGGATGCAGGGTTCACGCTGATGTCGTCGTGCGATGAGGACTCTTGCTCGGCAACCTGCACCGCGGAAGCGACCGGCTCGGGAGCCATCGCCGCGGCGGGCTCGGGAGCCGCGATCGGCTCGGGCGCGGGAGGTGTTGCCTGCAACGACGCCTGGATGACCTCGGCGATCTGTGCACGCGTTGCTTCTTCGGCGTCGGACACAGCAGCGGGTGCCTCGGCCGAAGCCTGCGCGACCTGTGGCAACTCGGCAGCAGGCGCCTCGGCGACCTGCGGGAACTCAATCGGAGCCATCGACGGTGCGACCGGCGGGAACTCGATCGGCGCGGGGGCCGGAGCCTGGACGACCTGCGGCTGGACCGGGGCGTATTCGACCGGGACCGCCTGCACCGGGACCTGCTGGACCGGAACCTGCTGCACCGGAACCTGCTGGTACTGCGGGGCCGGAGTCTGCACCGGAACGGCGACGGGGGCCGCAGCCGGAGGCGCGGTGCGCTTCCCGGCATCGGTCACGCGGAGGACCTCTTCCAGGGTGGTGACACCCATGCGGGCCTTGGTGAGACCGACCTGACGCAGCTCGACCAGACCGGAGTTACGAACGGCCTCGTCGATCTCGGTGTCGTTCGCACCGCTACCGATCAGCTGGCGGAGCTCTTCGGTGACCTGCAGCACCTCGTAGAGACCGGTGCGGCCGCGGTAGCCGGTGTGGCCACAGTGATGACAACCGGCGCCCTTCATGTAGGTGTGCTGCGACGCCTCTTCGCGGCTCATGCCGAGGAGACGAAGCGTGCGGTCGGACGGCTCGTGCTCCTGCTTGCACTCTTCACAGATCGAGCGCACGAGACGCTGTGCGACGACGAGCGACAGAGCGGATGCGATGAGGAACGAGTCGATGCCGAGGTCGGTCAGACGGCTGATCACCGAGGGTGCGTCGTTGGTGTGCAACGACGACATGACGAGGTGACCGGTGAGGGCGGACTGGATGACGGTTTCGGCCGTCTCGCCGTCACGGATCTCACCGACCATGATCACGTCGGGGTCCTGACGCAGGATGCTGCGGAGCCCGGCGGCGAAGCTGATGCCGGCCTTGTTGTTGATCTGCACCTGGTTGAGGCCCGGGATGCGGTACTCGATCGGGTCTTCCAGCGTGATGATGTTCTTCTCGGGCGTCTTGATGTGGGACAGCCCCGAGTACATCGTCGAGGTCTTGCCGGAACCCGTAGGACCGGTGAACACCACGAGACCCTGCGGCAACTGCAGCGTGTCCTCGAGGACCTCGAGCTCGTCGGGCAGGAAACCCAGCTTCTTGACGTCGAGGCCGGTGCCACCGTTGGACAGGATCCGGATGACGACCTTCTCGCCGGAGATGGTCGGGATGGTCGAGACGCGAGTGTCGACGGTCTCGCCGTCGACGTGCACCTTGCTGCGACCGTCCTGTGGGCGGCGGCGCTGGGCGATGTCCATGCCCGCCATGATCTTCAGACGGGTGACGACCTGACCCTGAACCTGCTTCGGGAGCGTCGTCGCCTCACGGAGGAGACCGTCGACGCGGTAGCGAACCTCGACGGCGTCGGGGGTCGGCTCGATGTGAACGTCGGTGGCGCCGGCGCGAACGGCGTCGGCAACCAGCGCGTTGGTCAGGGGGACGATCGAGCTCATCGCGTCGTCGCTCATGTCGAGGTCGGCGTCCATGATCTCTTCTTCGTTCTCGCCCTCGTCACCGACCTCGCTGTCGACGGTCAGCTTCTTCAGCAGGCCGGAAGCGCTTTTCTCGACGGCGTACAGCTTCCGCAACGTCTCGTGGATGGCACTCAGGGGGGCGATCCCGACCGTCACGTGCGAGGCGCGGGAAGCGATGCGGATGTCGTCGATCGCGACTACGTTGGTCGGGTCGGACATGGCGATCACGAGCTCGTCTTCGGTACGGGACACGGGCACGATCTGGTGCCGGGTCGCCAGCCGCTCGGGAACCTCACGGATGAGCATCGGGTCGATCTGCTTGCCGATCAGCTCGATGTACTCGAGCCCGAGCCTCTCGGCCAGGGTCCGGGCGATGTCTTTGTCTGTTGCGGCGCCCGACTCGATCAGGAAGTGCTGGATCGGCGGCTTCGGGTCCGGGGCGGCGCCCCAGGCCGTCCGCGCGTCGGCCCACTGCTCGTCGCTGATGACGCCTGCTTGCATGAGAACTTCACCGAGGTTTGTACGCATGCAAGCAACGTAGGTGGGTTTTTCTCCGCTGTAACTCCGTAGTGGGCGTAGTTCGTCTACATATTCCGACGTATGCCAGGTGCCACAGTTAACTATTGAGGCTGATGTCCGTTTTGAACTCGGGCCGAAATGTGACGTTTCAGCGCGTCGCGCGGCATCGCGTCGTTCAGATGCAGTACCGGAGCAAGACAAGCTCTCACCGCGCAGGACTCCCCCAGCGGGCGGCGAAACCAGCGTCCATGAGATCCAGGGTCCCTCTCCTCGTCGCGCTCGCCGTGATAGCTAGTGCATTCCCGCTGGTGGCCTCGCGGGCGCAGGCACCTGGTCCGATCGGCGCCGCTCGCGAGACCGAACCCGTGGTCCTGACCGGCGAGCGGTTCCCGGAATGGGCGACCCTCGCCGATGTGGCGCTCGAAGGACCGACCGCCAACGGCCTTCAATGCGAGGGAAACGGTCACGAGAACCCCGGCGAGGAGCCTTGTACCCACAATCAGTACGAAGACCCCGACTTCCAGTCGAGCGACTTCCTGGATGAGGAGGGCGTCGCTATCGATCGGCTACTCGGCTACAGGTGGGACGACGAGGCAGGGGGCTTCGAGCAGATCCCGTTCCAGGTCGACGAGATGTTCGTCCGCTACCTCTCCAACAACAACTCCGGTTTCGCCTTCTACTCCGAGACCGATCAGCACACCTCGTACGCGTTCGAGCGCGAAGGGTTCCGGTGGACGGCGGATCGGCGGGCCGACCTCGGATATGAAAACGACCCGCTGGCCCCTTGTCGTGCCAAACCCGCGAGCGAGCCTGCAACCGACCCGGTGAAGGGTCTGGACACGGACGACGAGCTCGTCTTCATGGAACGGGACGCTGGAGGGCGCGCTCCTTCCGATGCTCTCCTTCCCTCCGGCGTGCAGGACTCGTACGAGATCGTGATCGCGGATCCGACCAACCCCGGCTCGGTCAAGTTCGCCTACGTCATGCTCGCGGGCCCGGACGGTCCTGCGGCCGCGTTCGACGAAACCAACGGCTACGTTCAGTACGAGCGCGATCAAGAGGGCGACCAGAACCTGTTCCTGTTCTCCCAGTCATCGTTCGACGGCTATGGCCGCGCCCCCAAGGGCCCGGTCTTCGATCCGGCAACGGGGCGTTGCGGCGATCCCGTCGACGATCGCTCCGACGACGATCCGCAACCCGTAGTCGATGTGCAACGTCGTCCCAGCGATGCAGCGACGATCACGACGCCCCGGTACGAGTTTCGCTACGAGGGCCGCTGGCTCATGACCAGCCTGCGCGTTTCCGAGGCCCAGAACGGCGATTGGACCTACGGGCCCGACCTCGTCGATCAGTGGAAAGCGCGTGCCTTCCAGCAGCGTCCCTCCGGACAAACCCCTTGTTGCGGTTACGAGGAGGAGGTCAACAACTGGGGCGGCTCGTCGATCCTGATGGGTGAGCTCGCCGGGCCGGTGCGAGTGATCCGCGAGACGTGGGG
>JBOGWY010000201.1:0-3607 GCA_050694015.1 Actinomycetota bacterium
CGCCGAGACGAAGCCCGTGAACGCTTCGGCCCCGATGAGCTGTAAGCCCTTGAAGCCCTCGAGGCCGACCTGCGTACCGGTGAAGAAAGCCATGAAGAAGATGACGCCGGCGGTGCCTGCCCCCACGAGCAGCGCCCCGGCCCCCAGCGTGATCTCGGACACGAGCCGCGCGACCTCTCCGCCGTGACGGACCGCGAACAACGTGTCGGCGAGCGACTTGCCCATGAAGGTCAGCTGTTCGCCGATGCTCGCGAGGCCGTCGATCGTGCGATTCACCAGCCTCCCGGGGAGGCCGAAGGTCCTCGATACGCGCCCTGCTTGAGCCATTACTAGCCTCTATCCGAACTTCTGGGGAACGATCGCGAAGTACAACGCCGTCAGGATGAAGTTCACGAAGAAGATGAGCATGAAGGTCACGACGACGGCCCTGTTGACCGCATCGCCCACGCCCTTCGGGCCGCCCTTGGCGTAGAAGCCGAAGTAGCACGCGACCATGGCGGCGAGAAGCCCGAACACGCCGGCCTTGAGGATCGCGACGATGAGGTCGGCCGTTTGCGCGAGTAACGAGAACGACGCGAGATACGCACCGGGCGTACCTCCTTGGATGATGACGTTGAAGAAGTAACCGCCGGCGATGCCGGCTACCGACACGAACCCGTCGAGAAGCATCGCGACGAACACCGCGGCCCAGATCCTCGGCACGACGAGCGTCTTGATCGGGTTGACCGCGAGCACCTCCATCGCCGAGATCTCGTCGCGGATCTTGCGCGAGCCGATGTCGGCGCACATCGCCGAACCTCCGGCCCCCGAGATCAGGAGCGCGGCGACGATCGGTGCGGCCTCGCGGACCACGGCGAGCACCATCGCGGCGCCCGTTTGCGACTCGGCGCCGAGCTGGCGGGACACGTTGCCCACCTGCAGAGCGATCGTGGCGCCGAACGCGATCGACACCAGGACGGCGGGAAGCATCGAGACGCTCGCGATGAACCAGCTCTGCCGGATGAAGTCCTTCCACGGATAGGGGCGCTTCGGCATGAGCCGGAAGGCTTCGAGCGTGATCGCGAACATGTTTCCCGTTTCAACGACCAGCGATCGAGCGGGGTTGGCCACTACAGCGTCTTCTTTCTCGGGCCGGTGGAGCCGATCGGCGACGAGTCCTGCGCGCCGGTCGAGCCCGCCGACGCGTCTGAGACGGGGGCGCCGGCGTCGCGTTCCATCTCTTCGGTCTCTGTGGCGGTGAGTCCGCGGCTGCTCTGCGCCTTGATCTCGTCGGTGTCGCCGCTCCGCTCGGCGCCGGCATGAAGCGGCGAACCATCCTGCTTCACCGAGTCCTTCTCTTCCGACATCCCGATCGGCCCCTCGGTGTCGCCGGCGAGGAACTGGCGGACGACGGGGATGTCGGAACTGAACATCTCCCGTGCGGGGCCGAATTTCACCAGGTTGCGCCGGTAGAGCATCCCGATGAAGTCGGCGACGAGCTTCGCAGTCGCGATGTCGTGCGTGACGACGATGAAGGTTGCGCCGAGCTGTTTGTTGAGGTCCATAGTCAGCACGTTCAGGAACGCGGTCCGGACGGGATCGAGTCCGGAGTCCGGCTCGTCGAACAGAACGATCTCGGGGTCGAGCACCAGGGCGCGCGCCAGTCCGGCGCGCTTCTTCATGCCACCCGAGATCTCACCGGGGAGTTTCTTCTCGGCGCCCGTGAGCCCGACCATCGCCAGCTTCTCGGTGACGATGTCGTTGATCTCACTCTCCTTCTTCCTGGTGTGCTCGCGGAGAGGGAAGGCGACGTTGTCGTAGATGTTCATGGAGCCGAAGAGTGCTCCGTCCTGGAAGAGCACGCCGAACAGCCGGCGGACCTCGTAGAGCTCCTTCTCGTTGAGGGCCGGGACGTTCTTGTCGCCGATCCAGATCTCGCCGCGGTCGGGCTTCAGCAGCCCGACGAGGTGCTTGAGGAAAACCGACTTGCCGGTACCGGACGGGCCGAGCATCAGCGTGATCTTCCCCTTGGGGATGTCGCACGTGATGTCTTCGAGGACGGTCTGGGGTCCGAACGACTTGGTCAGACCTTTGATCGAGATCTCAGTCTCAGGCATATCCCCCAACTCCAGGCGACGTCATAAACCCGCTGCCGACGCCCCCCGCGGCTGCAACGGATGGGAAACATTACTGCTTTTCCCAATTCGGCCCAGAGAGACGGCCTCCTGCGGGGCGCCCCGAGATGCCGGGTTCGTGCGAGCAACTAGTATGCGCTCCGCATGGACTTCAGGGACACTCCCGAAGAGGCGGCCTTCCGCTCCGAGCTGCGCGAGTGGTTCGAGAACAACCTTCCCGAAGGCTGGCGCGACCGCGGTCCCGAGCGCGGCCGGATGGACGAAGAGATCTCCCGTGAGTGGTCCGGCAAGCTCGCCCACGCCGGCTACTCCGGGCTGACGTGGCCCCAGGAGTTCGGGGGCCAGGGCGCGCCGTACACCCACCAGGCGATCTTCCTCGAGGAGAGCGCGCGAGCCGAGACCCCCGATCACATCGGCGTCATCGGGCTCGGAATGGCGGGACCGACGATCATCGCCCACGGCACCGACGAACAGAAGTCGCGTCACCTCGGCAAGATCCTGTCCGGCGAAGAGGTGTGGTGCCAGGGGTTCTCGGAGCCGGGTTCCGGGTCGGATCTCGCGTCGCTACGCACGCGTGCCGAGCTCGACGGCGACGACTACGTCATCAACGGACAGAAGGTGTGGTCGAGCTTCGCCCACATCGCCGACTTCTGCATCCTGCTCGTGCGCACGGACACCGACGCCGCCAAGCACCACGGCATCACGTACCTGCTGGTCGACATGAGGACGCCGGGCGTCGAGGTTCGCCCGCTGAAGCAGATAACCGGCGACCCCGAGTTCAACGAGATCTTCTTCTCCGACGCTCGTGTCTCGCGGGCGAGCGTTCTCGGCGAGGAGAACGAGGGGTGGAAGGTCGCTATGACCACGCTCTTGCACGAGCGCGGCACGCTCGGGTTCGCGCTGACGGCCCGGCTCGAGGTCTTGATGCGCAAGCTCTTGAAGCTGGCCCAGGAGACGCGGCACAACGGACATCGGGCGGCGGACGACGCGGTGCTGCGCGACAGGATCGCGCGGCAGTGGATCGAGCTCCAGGGCCTGAAGTTCCTGAACTACCGAGCTCTCACCGCACTCGTTAAGACGGGCATCCCGGGACCGGAAGGTTCGGTCGCGAAGCTGCACTGGTCCGAGTCGAACCAGCGGCTCACTAAGCTCGCACTCGAGATCCTCGGTTCGCGCGCGCAGCTCGACGAGGACGACGGCGTGTGGAGCGGTTTCTGGCAGTACCAGCAGCTCCGGAGCCGCGGCAACACGATCGAGGCCGGGACGTCGGAGGTCCTCCGCAACATCATCGCCGAGCGAGTGCTCGGCCTCCCGAGGAGCCGCTAGTGGATTTCGCTTTCTCTGAAGAACAACAGATGCTGCGCGACCAGGCGCGCTCGTTCCTGTCGGACAAGCTGCCTAACGATCGTGTCGCGGAACTCGCGCAGACAGATGAGTACTGGGACGCGTCGACGTGGCCGGCGATGGCCGAGCTCGGCTGGGTCGGTCTTTCC
>JBOGWY010000202.1:0-9610 GCA_050694015.1 Actinomycetota bacterium
GTCTAGACCTCGACCTCGCTCGATGCCCACAACCGGCGCTGATCGGACAACGGGTCGTCCTCGATACTGGGTTGTTCGCCGAAGACCATCGTCCCTCGGCGGTCACCGTCGTAGGTCGGCCACTCCGGCAGGCGGGGAGATCGTGGGCGACCCTCGCGGGCGAACGCGATCCATGCTTCGTGCATCGCGAGCGCGAGGTCCTGCATCTCGCGTGTGACCGGCCCCGTCATCCTCTGGGCTCCCGGCGCGTCGAGGTTGTTGAAAACGAACGGGATCTCGAGCGCATGGCACGACCGCAGCCCTCCGCCCATGACGTCGGTGCAGTACGAGAACAGGTACATGAAGGTCGGACCTCGGTGCCGTTCCGCGACCGCCGTCGCGGGGGCACGGAAGATGCGGTCGGTCTGGAACGCGGTCCACAGATCCCCCGGGGTCGCCTCCGGCTCGTCCGCTGCGTAGACGTCTAGCGCCGCGTGCGCGGCCTCGGTCGAGCCGAGGACGGCGGTGACACGCTCGAGGAGCTCGTCGCGATCGAGCGACGCCGCCGCGGGATCGAGGAGCGCGAATAGACGCCACTCGTCGCGCGTGGTTCCGATCAGGACGTCCATGCCCTCGCTGCTGCCGTCTTCGATCGCGTCGTGGGGCAACTGGGGCATCAGCATGCCGTCGAAGACCGGTTGCAGCGGCAGGCCGTGGACCTTCCCCCAGTTGCGCAACACGATGCTGCCTTGCGCGCGCAGGATCTCGTCGACGGGCGCGGCGCGTAGCGACTCCGCGTCCGGTTCGGGGAGATCGATCTCCGCCAGGAACTCGTGCGTGATCCGTTCGGCTTGGGTGCGGCCGGCCACCGACTGTGCGGCCCCGCTCTGCAGGATCGCCCGCCCGAAAAGACCCTTCGCCGACGGCATCCCCATCAACACCGCCACGCTCATGGCTCCGGCGGATTCACCGAACACCGTCACCTGGTCCGGATCGCCCCCGAAGGCCTCGATGTTGTCGCGTACCCATCGGAGAGCGGCGATCTGATCGAGGATGCCGAGGTTGGACGCCTGGTCCATGCCGTCGACGATCCCGTCGAGCAGCAGGAAACCGAGCGCGCCGATCCGATAGTTGAGCGTGACCACCACGACGTCACCGAGGCGGGCGAACGAGGTGCCGTCGTACCACGGGATCGACCCGGCCCCCGTCGTGAACGCGCCCCCATGGATCCACACCAGGACGGGACGTCGCACGTCGTCGAGCCCGGGCGTCCACACGTTGAGGTAGAGACAGTCCTCGCTCATAGTGAGCTCGCGCGAGCCGACGATGTGCTCGAGCGGAGACGGAAGCTGGGGAGCTGCCGGCCCGAACTCGGTGGCGTCGCGTAGACCCGCCCACGCCTCTACCGGTTGGGGCGGCCGGAAGCGCCGTGGTCCCGTCGGCGGGGCCGCGAAGGGGATGCCGCGGAACACGAAGACGTCGTCCTCACGTTGTCCCTCGACGTCCCCGCTCAGGGTGTGGGCGAGCGCGTCGATCTGCGCGCCCGTGACGGCCGGCGCGCCGTCGTTGCCGCCGCTCGCTATGAGCTCTCCCGTGGTTCCCCCTGGGCCGATGTACCCGCCGGATAGTAATAAATGGGCGGATATCTGACCATTTCGGCCCGGAGGGCAGATAGTCCTCCCGCCCCGGGGAAGTTGAGATGCGGTCTCTGCCTCACGATTGGGCCGATGTGACTAGGGCGAAATGGCCCATTCCGCCATTGTTACGACCCCACCACCGCCGTCAGGATGGACATCCAGACACGACCGCGGGGCGATCCAGACAGGGGTGACGGTGATCTACATGCGCCTGGCGCAAGCGATGCGGATCGTGGCGGGCATCGGTGCCTTGGTTCTCATGGTGACGTACCTCCCCGGGCCGGCGGCACAAGCGCAGCAGGGTCCGATATCTGTCTGTCACGAGCGGCTCGCCGCCTCAGTGGAGCCCAACGGTGCTCTGTCGTTCGGTGCGGATCCGGATCTGCAAACGTGCGGGCCCGGTCCGACCAGCTTCGCTCTCTCCTTCGGATGGCCTTCGGGCTCAACGTCGTGGACGACGGTGCGCATCGACGGGGCCGACCACGTCTACCACCTGGGCACGGTCGTGACGCCCCCGACAGAGTTCGGCACCGGCATCTTTTCCACCATGAGCTTCGGCGGCGAGATCGAAGTGTCGCAGCTCGTCCAGGTCGGCTTGACGAACCCGACGACGGGTCGCCCCGATGCCGCGCAGATCGCGTACACGGTGGACAACGTTTCTCCGGATCAGCAAGCACACGACGTCGGTATCCGTTTCATGGTGGACACCAGGGTGGGTGATCACAACAACCCGACGTTCTTCGTCGACAACACCCCGGTCACGACCGAAAACGAGTACGTGGGCACCGTGCCGGAGCTCTTCACCGTCCAGAACCCGGACGTCCTGTCTCAAGCCGCGGCGGGCGCGCTCAGTCCCAACTTCGGCGCGGTCACGCCGGACCGTTTCATCATCGGTGAGTTCAGCACGTTCGCCACCGCGTGGGACTACCCCAGCTCAGGATCTGCGATCACCGACTCGGCCTTCGCTGCGTACTGGGAAACCCTCGCGCTCGCGCCCGGTAACCAGGCGACCTACGCGATGGTCTACGGCGTGGGCCCGGGCGGCCAGGCGGGAGGGGGCGGTGACCCGATCCCGGGTTGCGAAGCCACCGAGCAGAACCAGTGCGGTACCACCGGTGACGACAACCTGAGCGCGTCCGACGGGACCGTCGTCGGAGGTCCCGGTGACGACACCATCACGCTCACGGTCGACGACACGACCAACACTTTGACCGCGGATGGAGGCGACGGCGCGGACAGGATCCTCCTGAACATCGCAGACCCCACGAACATCTCGGCCGTGCACATCAACTCGGGCGGCGGGGCCGACAGGGTGTTCGTGCCGCGCAACCCGGGCTCGCTGTCACCGGTGGTGAAAACGGGCGCATCCAACGACGTCATCGCGATCAATACGCAAGCGTCGTCACCGAAGCTCACTTCGTTCCTTCAGGGCGCGCCGGTCGGGCGCTACTCGATCAACGCCGGCGGCGGTGCCGACCGCGTGACCGCGGGAACCTCGAACGACCTCGTGGATGGTGCCGGCGGTAACGACCGACTGCTCGGCGCCGCAGGCTTCGACACGATCGAGGGCGGCGACGGTAACGACGACATGGAAGGTGGGGACGGGGGCGATGTCCTCCATGGCGGCGACGGTGCGAACGACTTCGCCGGGGGACGGGGCCGCGACACGTGTCTGTCAGACACTCGCCGTGACAAGTTCAACAGCTGCGAGCGCGTCCGGCGAAACCACCGGCGCAACCACCAGGCTATCTAGCGGAGAAGGTCGGCGATCCCGCTCGACGCCGCGAACGTCTCGACGCGATGGGGGCCGAGGCTGGCCGCGACACCTCCGAGGTTCGCGGGGCGTTCGTCGTCGAACGGGTTCCACACCGTGACCGCGACATTCCCATTGCGGCGACGGATGGACGACAGGGCGGGGACATCGACGTCGAGAAGCGCTCCGGTTGACGGAAGCTCTCCCCCGCCCTCCGCCTCTTCCCCGCCCGCCACTATCTCCGCGAGGAGCGGGAGAGCGTAGCGTTCCCATCGTTCGAGTAACACCCTGTCGTCGGGTGCATAGACGAGCCCGAGCTGGAGGTTGTGGGTCCCGATCATCTGCGCTTCGGGGGTGGCGACATCGGGGCCGGCCACGCCCCTGCGGGTCGAGAGATCGGCGCGGCTGATCGTGCCGGTGCAGCGCAACAGAGTCATCGCGAGCGCGGTGCCGGTGAGCTCGTACTCGAAGACGCCTTCGAAGAGGAAGCCGCGATCGCCCGCGACCGCGATGCCCCGCGCCGGCCAGCAGGGCGACGGTGGCTCGTTGATCCCGCCCTCGCTCGCGAGCGGCCTGCGGACAAGCTCGAAGGTGGATGCCGCCACCGAGGTCTCGGGCGTTTCCGGCAGCAGGAGGACGAGGCGCAGCCGGTGGTCCGGAGCACGGTTGTCGATCGTGACGCTGAGCCGGACGAACCCTTCATCGGTCGACGCGGCCGACACCGTCGCATCGCAGCCGTCGAACGAGAAACGCACCGCACCGTCGTGAACTCCGATCGCGTTCGGGGGCCGGACCGGCCCCGCGGGGCAGAAATTGTAGAGATCCCCTTCGTCGCCTTGATCTTCGAGCGTGAAGTGGAACTCGGCCTCGCCTGCGACCGCGACCGCGTCGTAATCGACCACTTGCAGCGGGACCGGGCGAGGCGCAGCCCCGAGATCGTCCTTGACGCCCCAGCCGAGCCCGGGGACCCCGGCGCGTTCGAACGGCGACGGGTTGAACACGACGGGACCGTCCTCGGCCACGACGAGTGCGAGCCGGCACAGCGCCTCCTGCGCGATGGTGCGGGCGATCCCGGCGACGCGCTCGGTGCGCTCGTCGACCGCGTGCGCCACCGCGTCCGTGGAACATCCGCACACCGAGTCGTGCGCGCCGTTGAGATGCAGCAAGCGCCACGCCTCCCGTAGCCGTTCCTCGGGCCACTCGTAACCGGGGACGAGGGCCGCGAGCGGCTCCGCGTAACGCTCCAGGAGATGTTCGGCACGGCCGCGCGCGAGCTTCTGATTGATCCGTACCGAATAAGTGTTGGGAAGCAGGTTCGCGCGCGCCGCCGAACGCAGCTCGCCGATGAAGCTCTGCGTCGGGCCCGGCCGGGTCGCGACCGCGTCCGGGAGCGAAGACATCGTGATGTCCATCCCATCGCGCTGGAGCGATCCGAGCGCGTCGGTCAACGACGGGGATGGGGGCAGGTGGTCGTTGCCCGCCATGAGTACGGCCACTTCATCGTCGGCGAGGAACGGGTCGAGGGCGGCGAGTGCGTCCTGCACGTGCCCGGCGGCGCGGTCGGGATCGCGCATCACCCGACGACCGTTGCCGTAACCGAACGGGAGATAGATCGCCTCGATCGACGACCCGTCCGGGGCCCCCCACGTGAACGCCGTCTCCGTGATCTCCTCCGGTACACCGCGCCACACCACGACACGATCGAACCCGGCCTCGCGTAGCAGCTGCGGCATCTGACCGACGTGACCGAACTGGTCGGGCAGGTAGGCGACCGTCATCACGTCGCCGAGCTCCTTGGCGCGCGCGATGCCGTCCTCGAGGTTACGGATCACCGATTCGCCGGAGACGAGGAACTCGTCGACGAGTGTCACCCACGGCCCGCACGACAGACGCCCCGATGCGATGTGGGCGCGGAGGTCCGACTCGCGCTCGGGACGCACCTCGAGGTAATCGTCGATCAGCGCGATCTGCCCGTCGAGATGGAAGTGCGTCCAGCGGTCGTCTCGCTCGAAGATATCGAGCAGGAGGTCCATGGCGTCGACGAGCTGCGCGCGGAACTCCTCGAAGGACAGGTACCACTCCCGGTCCCAGTGGAAGTGCGGGACGACACGGATCGGCCTCACCGAGGAGATGCTAGTGGAGCCTGGTCAACCCCAGCCGAGCTCGTGGAGACGGTGCTCCGGGATGCCGAAGTAGTGCCCGACCTCGTGGATCACGGTGCGCCGGATCTGCGCTCGGATCTTGTCGGGTGTACGCCAGTAACGGGTGATCGGCCCGCGGTAGATCGAGATCTTGTCCGGCAACGCGTTGCCGTAGGTGCCGCGTTGCGTCAGCGGGATGCCGTGATAGAGCCCGAACAGGAAGGTGCCCGGCCGCATCGTCGCGAGGATGTCCGGCGAGGGCTCGTCTTCGACCACGACCTCGACGTTCTCGATGCGCTGGGCGATCTCGTCAGGCAAAGAATCGAGCGCGTCGCCGACGAGGCTGTCGAAATCGAGCTCGTCGTTCTGCACGTGATGCCTTCCTATAGTCACCGTCCTGTCACACAGTGAAACGGCTCGATGGGGGCCGGGATTCCGCGCCGCCGGGTCGGGCCGCTCCACCCCGTAGGTTTGCCGCCATGGACCCTCTCGAGCTCGCCGACCGACTGTTCTCCGGCGAACTCCGCATCGAGGAGCATCATCCCCTCGCGACCAGTGCGGGGCCGTGCGAGGTCGCGCCGGCGACCCTGTTCGTCTCCTCGTTCGCAAACTCGATCGCTTTCGATACCGGCGACGGTCTCGTGCTCGTCGACACCGGCAGCGCGTTCACGGCCGCTGCGATCCGAGATGCGCTGCGTGAGTGGTCGGACGAACCCGTCGTGAAGGTCATCTACACGCACGGGCACGTCGACCACGTCATGGGCGCGCATCTCTACGACGCCGAAGCCGACGACAAGGGTTGGGCGCGGCCCGACGTGATCGCGCACGATGCGGTCGCGGCCCGCTTCGATCGCTACGTTTTGACCGCGGGTTACAACTCGGTCATCAACGCCCGCCAGTTCCAGGTGCCGGGCCTGCAGTGGCCGACCGACTACCGCCGGCCCGACACCGTCTTCACGGACACGTTCTCCTTCGTACTTGGAGGCGAGACGTTCGAGCTCACCCACGCGCGCGGCGAAACCGATGACCACACGTGGGTGTGGATACCGAACCGACGCATCCTCTGCAGCGGCGACTTCTTCATCTGGGCGTCGCCGAACGCAGGCAATCCCCAGAAGGCGCAGCGCTACCCGCGCGAGTGGGCCGCGGCCCTTCGCGAGATGGCGACGCGCGACGCGAAGATGCTCCTTCCGGGGCACGGGCCACCGGTCGTGGGGGCCGATCGCGTGCGAACGGTGCTCGACGACTCGGCCGCGCTGCTGGAATCACTCGTCGAGCAAGCGCTGGCGTTGATGAACGAGGGTGCACCGCTCGAACGATTGCTGCGCGAGGTTCGCGCGCCCGAGGAGCTACTCGACAAGCCGTACCTGAAACCGATCTACGACGAGCCCGAGTTCGTGGTGCGCAACATCTGGCGTCTCTACGGCGGCTGGTACGACGGCGACCCCGCGACCCTCAAGCCGGCTCCCGCGTCAGACGTGGCGCGCGAGATCGCTGCGCTGGCGGGGGCGGACCGCCTGGCGGCACGCGCGTCCGAACTCGCCGACGCCGGGGAGCTCGCGGTCGCGTGTCACCTGATCGAGCACGCGGCGGCCGCAGAGCCGGAGAAGAAAGAGTTCGCGGAGCTCCGTGCCACGATCTACGAACGCCGGGCCGCCCGAGAAGCCTCGACGATGTCTAAAGGGATCTTCAGGTGGGCCGCCTCGTCCGACGGTAGCCTCGGAAAGTGACCGCCGACGAGCGTCCCACGTATCAAGGAGATCCCGGGCTGACGAACCCGCTCCGGTTCTGTGAGCAGCTTTATGCCGTGGTCGTGGGTCTCGGGCTGGCGCTGGCAGCGAACCACGTCGTGCAGTTCTCTCAGGTCGGCGGTCCGGTTCGCAGCGAACACATCCCTCTGTTCGTTGCGTACCTCGCGTTCGCGTTCCCGTTAGCGCACGCGGCCGTCCGCTACATCGACCTCGCCTACGTCGAACAGCGCTTCGGACCGACTCCCCCGGCTCGCGGCATCATGGACGTCCTTCTCGACGGTGTACGGATGTGGTGGCTCATCGCGCTGGCGTTGCACGTTGCGCAGCCGGAGAACTTCGCGTACCTGACGATCTTTCTCTTCGCGAGCGAGCTGGGCCGAGCCGCGCTGTCACGTGTGCTCGGCCGTCGCCCCCCGTCGAGGCTGGAACGCAACCTCACCATCCTCAGTGCGGGGACGCTGGTGGTCGCGGGTGTGCTCCTGTTGATCGCGCAAGTAGGGGTCGGGAACGACGCGGGAGTATGGATAGTGCGGATCGGCATACACGTCACCGCGCTGACCTACGCGGTGGCGATGTACGCCGGTTCCTACTCCTACTTCTTCAACCCCGTTCCGCGTTAGAGGCCGTCGACCTCGAAGGCTCCGAAACCGAGCAACTGGTCGTTCGTGTAGATCCGGCCCTTGTAGAAGTGCGCCGACCACATGCTCCCGCCCTCGGGCTGGTAGAACGCGATCTCCTCCGGTGCACTCGGATCCTTCACGTCGATCACGTTGAACCCGCCGGTGTACCAGGGGACCACGACCGTGCGGTTGTCGACCCAGTTGAAGTCGTGCGATGTGCACGGTCCATCCGGCGTATCGAAGGAGCCGATCGGTGCCGCGCCGCGGCGCGGCGAGAAGAACGACAGGAACTGCGGGCTCTCGATGTTCGAGATGTCGTAGAACCACATCGCGCCCGTCGGCGTCTCCTGCTCGACGCAGTCGTTGGCGGTGACGTTCTCGTCGTTGATCGCGAGGATCTTGCCGTCGGCGCTCGCGACCGCGTAGTGCGAGAACTGGATCAGCGGGTTGACGATGTGCGTGATGACCTCGGGGGCCAGGGGATCGGAGACGTCCCAGATCGACGTGCCGCCGAGCCCCGAACAGAACCCGAACTTGCCGCGCTTGTCGAAGTGGAACGAGAAGTCGTGGCATCCCGTCGAGGGGGGCGGAACCCGGAACTCGCCGACGATCTTCGGCTTGGCCGGGTTCGAGACGTCGATCATGTGGCTGATCATCCCGCCGTTACTGGGCAGCCCCCCGGCGTTCGTGTAGATGAGCGGCTTACCCGGGTACTTCGAGATCGAGTGGTTCTGCCTACCGGTCCGGTCGACCGCACCGATGTCCCGTGGAAGGTTGATCTGTCCGAGCTGCTTCGGGTTAGCGGGGTCGCTCACGTCGACCGTGAAGAGACCGGCGTCGTCCTCACCATCTTCGAACGGGTTACACGTGGCGGTGTGGTGCCCGACCGCGATCACACCCGGCTTCACGAACGCGACGTCGATGTCATCCCCGGGGCAATAGAAGAAGCCCGCCTGACGGGGCTTGCCGGAGATGTCCATGATGCGGACGCCACCGACCTTCGGGCGCTCGCCGCGGCCGTCCCAGTTACCGGCGTACGCGTAGCCACCGCCGAACGTGAGATGCGAACCACCCCAGTACTTGATCTTTGCGATCTCGGTGACGTTCTTGGATTTGTTCACCTGCGCGGACGCGGGTTGCAGCGTGAGCGCGCCGAGGAGCGCGACGGCTCCGACGATCCTGAGCAGTTTCATTCTTTCCGCCTCCCAAAGGGTTTTCGTCTGTTCTAGAGGTTCGGCGCGGTGCTTCCATCTCCTCCCACCCCCCGGGCACGGCCACGGCCCAAGTAGCCTCCCGACATGCCCCCACGCCACCTCGAGAGCGACCGACGCGCACTGCTGCGCGATGCCCGCCGAAACCGGCGCGCGTGGGATTCCGACAGTGAGGAGTACCAGCGCGAGCATGCGCGTCAGTTCCGCGGTGAGAAAGCGGCGGCGTGGGGGCTGTGGCGCATCCCCGAGGACGAGCTTCAGGTCCTGGGGGCCGTTCGAGGTAAGCGGACCCTCGAACTCGGCTGTGGTGCGGCCCGGTGGTCACACGCGCTACGCGACCGCGGCGCGCTACCCGTCGCGCTCGACAACTCGTTCAATCAACTGCAGAGCGCGAGAGGGGCCGGGGGCCGCGTCGCGCTGGTGCAGGCCGACGGCGAGCTCCTCCCGTTCGGCGACGAGAGCTTCGACGTCGTGTTCTCCGACTACGGCGTGATGAGCTTCGCCGATCCGCTCGTCAC
>JBOGWY010000203.1:0-14034 GCA_050694015.1 Actinomycetota bacterium
GTCTGGGACCGCGCTCCATAACTCGGCGGCCTCGTTCGACCACATCTACAAATCCAGCGCCGCCGTCCGCACCGTTATCGACTGGCTGGCGCGACAGGTCGCTCGATACGAGCCGCTGGTATCCGTCAGGAACTCCGGCCTCATCGGCCCGAATGATCCGGGTGTCGAGCTTCTACGCCGACCCGCCCCGCGTCTCTCGTGGAATGAACTCGTCAGGGAGTGGACGTCATCGCTCGCGCTCACCGGCGACTCGTTCACGGTCCTGATCCGCGACGACGCCGGGCGCGTCGGGTCACTAGTCCCGATCCCGCGCCGGATCGTTTCGGCCGCAGGCATCGACCCCGACGAATGGGTCCTCAACCTCCCGAGCGGGGAGAAGCGAATCGCGCGCGCCGACATGCTGCACATACGGCTGTGGAATCCCGGCGATGGTCCATTCGGAACGTCACCGCTCGAGTCCCTGCGGCACTTACTCGCCGAGGACGAGGCCGCTTCCCGGGATCGTCAACGCTTCTGGCGGAACAGCGCGCGGCCCTACGGCTGGGTGGAGCGGGGTCTAGAGGCCCCCGAATGGTCGGACGTCGGACGTACTCGATTTAAGGAGGACTTCAAGGCGGCCCACTCGGGCGAGAACGAGTTCGAGACCCTGATTATCGAAGACGGCATGAAGTGGCACGACGGGAGCCGGATTACTCCCGCCGACGCCGCTTTCATCGAAGGTCGAGAGCAGGTCTTGCGCGCGGTCGCCGCGGCCTACGGGATTCCGCATCAACTCGTTAATACCGCCTCCGAAAATCTCGGGGCTGCCGCGCGTCTAGTCGAGGCAACGTTGGCGCCATACGTCGAACTCATCGACGGCGCGCTTAATGCCCAGCTAGACGAACTCTGGGGGAGCCAGGCCGTCAACGGCCGCATCCGGATCGAACTAGTCCAGCCCGGATCGCTCACCGACCGGGAAGTCGTTAGCACCCTCTCCGAAGCCGTGAAGGCCGGGTGGCTGGCACCGGATGAAGCGCGATCGGTAGTCGACCTGCCGACGATCCCCGGCGGCGATCGCCTAGCACCGCAACCGACGCCGCGCGCGGAGCAGTAACGGTGGAACCGACCCTCGGCCGATCCGTCGGCCACATGCTCCCGGACATAAAGATCAAGGGACGCTCCAACCCGTACTCCACGACGCCCGAAGAACAAGCATCTCTCGAACGCCGAAACGCCTTTCTGATGCTCGCTCAGGGTGAGGACCCCGAAGTAGTCGCGGCGCTCTATCCCGCGATCTCGCTTTGCCGGTGGTGTGGGAACGACCGCCACCCCGACCGCCGAACATGCGGCGATCCGGAATGCATCCGTGCAGCGGCGTCCGCCGGTGGGAGGAAGCCAACCACCGAAGACACCCGACGACGGATGGCGGAGGGCGCTCGTCGCCGGTGGGCTGACCCCGTCCGCCGAGCGCAGGCAATCGAGGCGATGAAACTTGCCGCGGCGCGTCGATGCGAACAGAGGTTCGCCGTAAAAAAGAGCTGAGAGGCCGTCAGCGGTCCCGTACCGGCGGAGTTCTGGAAGCCGGGTGCTAGTAGTCGATTATTCGGAATCGGGACGCTTAGAGGCGTTGTCCAGCGAGGCTAAATGTCACGGCGACGACGAACGATTCTCCGCAGCAAGTTCGCTTGGCGGTTGAAGCGACCATGCGGCTTACCCATGTAGGAGATCAGCCCCTGAGAGCTTCTTTTCCAACGTCGACCCCAGGTGTCGGTGAACTCCACGAAAGTGTTCGACACGATGACGTTGTTCGCTAGGCGATACCTGTTCTCCCACCCCTCTGGTCCAACGACGCCGGGGTTCTCGATTAGCGGTCTCTCTCGCGGTGGGATGGTGGCGATCCTTACAACAACGTTGTAGATGGGCGCGTTGTTGCCGTTCAGAACCCTCACGCGCGTTACATCGGAATTAGGGAGTGGTGCGGCGTCAGCCGCCACGTTTGCCGCATACTGGCGCCGCTGATCGAGGATGCCACGTCTCAGTGTCAGAACGGTAAGAAGGAAACCGAGAGAGGTAACAACCACGCCCCAAACGGGCGCTCCCCATTCAAACGGATTCAGGTTCACCGAGGGTCTCGATAGCAGAGTGACTGTCGGAACGATCGAAAAGCGACACCGTTACTCAGGCTCGCGGCCCTCGCTATCCAGACCGCCGTATCCAAGCGCTAATTCGTCAAACAACGACTCCGGATCGGCGTCCTTGAACCCGCCTATGACTTTCACGAGGGTCGCCCCGATGACAAGTGCGGCCCGGAATAGCTCATTCTTGTTGCCCTCGGCGTCGTCCTCGTAGTGAGCCAAGATTTCCTGACTAGCCTTCGTGTCTCCCCGATAGATATTTCGCATTAACGCCACCGCATCCCGGTGAGGTTCGATCGCTTCCGGCGGAATCAGAGGTTCTCCCACGGCTCCTCCTAGCAGAAGAGGGCCAAGCTACATGCCTTCAGCGCGACGCTTCAGTTCATCGAGTCGTCGCCGCTCCTCCTCTTTCACTTGCGTTTCGCGACGTAACTGGGCATCAAGCTGCGGCACGTCAAATTCCTCGTACCGCGTATTAGCCTGGCGAACGAGCTCTTTAACCATGTCGACATAAGCGACGAACTCATCGTCCCGGCATGCACCCTCAATAATCGTTTTACCCATCGAATGTTCATAGAGGACGCGCGGCTTCCGGCCGATGTTCTTCGGCAGTTGTGGATCATCGAAGTACGTCGTCCAGTCGTCTGAGGGAATCGGCGGATATACCTCAATCCTGAGGCTTGCCAAATCCCCTTCGATCGAAACTGGAACGACTTTCGTCACCTCTGGCCGTTGGTCCCAGTCGGGTAACTCCGCCATTCCCCCTCCTGTCTCGCGGCTTGTCACCGAAACTAACCACGTGGCAGAGACAGAGCGCAAGCGGGGGAGGTCTCGTTACTTTCGTCCGCGGCCAGCGGCCAACCACCGCTCGACGCGTGCCTTCTCGTACTTGCGAATGTCGGGCCGAGACTTGCGGAACCCGGCCCAAACCAGAACTGGCCCGACGACGCTCTGACCGAGTCCGGTTTCCTCTTGAATCTCGCGCTGGGTCATCCCGGCTTCGGCACGTTTCACGATCCGTTCAAGATCCCGCTTCGTTAGCTTCCGACGTTCCGCCATCCGTTTCTCCTTTCACTACCGGGGACGCCCCGGAGAAAGGACCAATACGCTGACGAGCGCCGAGTTGGAAGACCGGCGGGCGATGAATCGAAGGAAAACCTGGACCCGATTGGCTATAGACGTTTCCTCCGCGCGCTCCTACTTTGACGATCCATTTGACCGAAGGGAGGCCCGCTATGGAACGCGACCTAGAACTGTGGGATTGGGAGATGGGTGAATACCTCGAAGAAGTCGTAGAGTCGCGCGATCCTGAATTCGTTCGCGCGGCGATCGAGTTCTCGAACCACCCGACCGTCGGGCCGCTGATCGAAGACGATCCGCCGACCGCCGACGGAACTACGCCGTAACGCGGTAGTTATCTTTTTACGAAATCGGTTCCCCGAAGGCCCGAAGGACTGGTACCTCGAGGAGCTGGTCGGAGACTGAGAACAGCCACCGACTAGTACCAACGGGCTATGTCATCTTTGACCCTCCCGGGGGATGCGGAATCACGCACGCAGGCCGTTTCTTAGGTAGGGACATTTGTCATAGTTGCGGCGTTGGCAAGGAACTCGAGAGGATCCAGGTGGAGCTTCGACGTTACGTCGGGCGGGTGCTGCCGCCCGTCCTTTTCGTGCTTCTCCTTCCCATCGCGCTCGCGGGGCCCACGGTCATGAATCGCGACCGTGCCGACAACTCCCTTGCGTTCACCTATGACGCCGACAGCGCACAGATCACGAAGGCGGTGTCGACCAAGCCGCCCATCACGAAAGGCGACCGCGTTGACTTCCTCACCGTCGTCGACGAATCGTCGCCGCCGGGACGCGTCGTCGGCCGGATCACCCTGCGCCTGATCGGGAAGCGTCCTGTCACCTACAACGGCACTTTCACCTACACCGTCAAGGATGCGAGCGGGAACGTCGCGTTCAAGGCGACGCGGGACCGCAGATTCACCTTGCGACCCAAAGCGGGGAGACGCTTCGCGTCGCTGCGCTTCACGTTCGATCTCCCCTCGGGGGACTATGCGGTCGCGGCGAGGTTCGTCGCTAACTAACGCTCAGTCGTCCCCGTAGCCGTTGGGGTTCGCGCTTTGCCAGCGCCAGCCGTCGGCACAGATGTCGTCGAGGGTGAGCTCGGCCTCCCAGCCGAGGAGCTCCTTCGCCGCGGCCGGGTCGGCGTAGAGCTCGGGAACGTCACCGGCGCGACGAGGTGCGATCTCGTAGGGGATCTCCTTGCCCGACGCCTTCTCGACCGCTCGGACCATCTCGAGGACCGAGTAGCCGCGGCCCGTGCCGAGGTTGATCGCGGTGCAACCTTCGAAGCGATCGATCGCGTCGAGCGCGGCGACGTGTCCCTTCGAGAGATCCACGACGTGGATGTAGTCGCGCACACCAGTGCCGTCGGGAGTCGGATAGTCGTTGCCGAACACGTTGAGGTGCGGGCGCCGACCCACTGCCACCTGGAGGATGTAGGGCATCAGGTTGTTCGGGATGCCGCGGGGATCCTCGCCCATGATTCCGCTGGCATGTGCGCCGACGGGATTGAAGTAACGGAGCAGCACGATCTTCCATGGCGGGGGATCGGTCGGCATGCGGGCGACGTCGCGGCAGATCTCCTCGATGAAGAGCTTCGTGCGCCCGTACGGGTTGGTCGGCCACCCGCGCATCTCCTCGGTCACGGGAACGCGCTCGGGTTCGCCG
Source organism: Actinomycetota bacterium (assembly GCA_050694015.1). Classification (GTDB taxonomy): domain Bacteria; phylum Actinomycetota; class CADDZG01; order CADDZG01; family WHSQ01; genus JBOGWY01. The sequence continues at coordinate 4,853 of JBOGWY010000203.1, forward strand.
TACACGGTCGCGCTCGAGGAGAAGACGAGCTTGCGCACCGTACGCGCCTGCATCGTCCGGAGGAGATTGAGCGTCCCGGTGAGGTTGTTGTGGTAGTAGCGCAGCGGGATCTCGGACGATTCCCCGACGGCCTTCAGACCGGCGAAGTGCACGACTGCGTCGAAGTCGTAGGCATCGAAGACCGCTTCGACATCGTGTAGGTCGAGCAGATCGACCTTGTGGAAGTCCATGTCCTTGCCGGTGATCTTGCGGACGCGCCGGATCGCTTCCTCGGAGCTGTTGTCGAGGTTGTCCAGCGCAACGACGTCGTTTCCGGCATCGAGGAACTCGACGGCGGCATGACTGCCGATATAGCCGGCGGCGCCGGTGACTAGGATGGTGGCCTTCATGACGCGGCCAGGATACGGGGGAGCCGGATGACCGACGACGACACCAAGCAGAACGACGAGCAGTCCTCGAAAGACGAGGGCGGACGCGTCACCGACGCGGAGACCGCGTTCGAGGAGTACACGGGCGAGAAGAAATGCCCCGAGTGCGGCGAACCGATCGTCGATGTTCGCTCGTCGTGTCCCAACTGCGGTTACGAGTACCAGGAGTCGGACTACGGCGATAAGGAAGCAGGCTCAGAGTTCGTCGTCGGCAGTGCGGTCGACGAGAAGGGCGATGAGATCCCCGATCACGAGACCGGCGGCGCGCACGAAGAGGACGAGGACTCTTCGGACGACAGCTCGGATTCGTCCGATACGAGCAGCGACGACGGATAGTTGCCACCCGTCTAGCCACTACACTTACCCGCACGGCCCCATCGTCTAGCCAGGCCCAGGACGCCGCCCTTTCAAGGCGGTAGCACGGGTTCGAATCCCGTTGGGGCCACTCCACGAAAAACCATGGGCGCGTCCTAACCGGACGCCGCTTACGTGGTCTCGCCGTAGGCGTCGTGGTAGTTCCACCACTGATACAGCGGGGTCTGCGGATACCCCTCGGGCGAGTCCTCCCACTCCTCCTGGCGACCCAGGGCGGTGATGTCGAGATAGGTCCAGGTGTTGCCCATCACCTCGTCTCCGCGGGCATCGATGAAGTAGGTACGGAAGATCTGATCACCGTCGCGGATGAAAGCATTCGTCCCGTGCCACTCGTCCACGTCGAAATCGGCATCGAAATCGTCGGTGATCGTGTACCAGGGGACGATCCAACCCATGCGCTCTTTTAGACCCTGGATCTCGGCCTGGGGTGCGCGCGAGACGAAAGCGAGCGTCGTGTTGCGCGCGTTCAGGTGGGCGGGGTGCGCAACCTGGTCGCCGACGAAGGAGCAGCCCACGCAGGCCCGCTCCGGGTACGCCCCGCCGGACGCGTAGCTGGTGACTTCCGGCCCGTAGAAGAAGCGATACACGATGAGCTGGCGCCGGCCCTCGAACAGGTCGAGCAAACGGACCGGGCCGTTCGGTCCTTCGAAGCGGTAGTCCTTCTCGACCGCCATCCACGGCATCCGGCGCCGCCGTGAGGCAAGTCCGTCCCGCGCCCGCGTGAGCTCCTTCTCCTTAACCAGTAGTTCCTGGCGCGCGGCGTCCCACTCTTTCGGCGACACGATCGGTGGTGTCTTCATGGAACCTCCTCCTCTTCCTGATCTCTATGACCCATGGGCGGTCCGGAACTCATCGCCGGACCGAGCCTTCCCGAAGCTGGAGAGGGTCCCGATGGATCGCTCCAAGCGACGGATCTGTCCGCGTTACCTGCGGTCTTTGCAGGGGAATCGGACAGACCTCGCGAGAGGTGTCTTTCGGACCGAGAATCTTCTCGACATCGACGGACAAAACCGGACACTACGAGAAAATAAACATGGATCGGGGCGGGAATCTCGGGGGCCGCTGGAAAAGTAGTCGAGCATGCTGCAACCAGAGATCGCACCCGCGGGTGCCCGCACGAACAGATGGACGACCCTCCTTGCCGACGACGTCCCCGATCTGCGCTTCGTCCTGAAGCTCGCGCTGCAACGGAGTGGACGCTTCGACGTGATCGCGGAGGCGGATAACGGATTTCAGGCGATCGAGCTTGCGACCACGCACCGGCCCCAGCTCGTCTTACTCGACCTTTACATGCCGAGGATGGACGGCCTCGAGGCGCTCCCACGCATACGGGAACTGCTCCCCGATTCGAAGGTGGTCGTCTTCTCGGGGATGGCGGAGGTGTTTTCGGAATCCGTCCTCGCCGCGGGTGCATCCGGCGTCATCGTCAAGGGCGTGGCCACGTCCGAACTGATCCAGCGACTTACGGACATCGTGAGCGCGCACTAACGTTCCGTCGTGGGCACCTTCGCGATCAGCTCGGCACTCGGCGCGGCGCGTGAAGTGGTGTGGCGTCACGCTACGACCCCGATCGGCATCAACAGCGAGCTGTGGCCGTGGCTGAGGATGACGCTCCCCCGCGGAGTCGACGACATCTCCATCGACAACGTGCCGCTCGGCGAGACCATCGGACGTAGCTGGATACTGCTCTTCGGTCTGGTGCCCGTCGACTACGACGACCTCAAGCTGGAGGAGCTCGAAGAAGGTCGTCGCTTTCTGGAACGATCCAAGACCTCGACGATGCGCGTGTGGCAACACGAGCGCAGGTTCATCGATCGCGGCTCGGGATGCATCGTCGAAGATCGCCTCGCGTTCGCACCGAAGTGGCTTCTCGCACTGGTGCCCGGCATCGAGACAGTCACTGGTGCGATCGTCGCAGCGATCTTCCGGCATCGTCACCGTCGCCTAAAGCGACTGTTCGGCGGCTAGAAGCTGCGCGTTACCTAGTCGACCGGGCGTTCACAGCGAACGCGCCTCTCGCCTCTACACCAGTCGTCTCCGGTGCCCCCATCCAGGTAGTCCCGGCCGTCGTAACCGTTGAGCGTGTCGTTGCCACCGCGCCCCAAGATCCGGTCCGCCCCGATATAACCGAGAAGGTTGTTGCGTCCCCCGGTCCCGATGATCACGTCGTCACGCGCGGAGCCCCAGACATCCTCGACGCCGCGTATCTCGTCGTCGCCTTGGCCCGAGATGGTCCCGCGACGCAGGTTCACCTCGACCGCGGGACTCCCCCGAAGATCAAGCAACTCGCGGCCTCGGCCCCCCTCGATGAGGTCGTTACCGGCCCCACCGGCCCCCTCGAAACGGTCGTCTCCCCCACCACCGATGAGGGTGTCGTTACCGTCGTCGCCCCAGATCCAGTCGCCGGTGCCGCGGCCGCGGATCAGGTCATCGCCGCGGAAGCCGCGGAAGGTCTCGCCGTCGCCGCCGCCGAGCAGCACGTCGTCGTAGATCGAGCCGTGGTACTCATCGATGTTCCTGAAGGTGTCGCGGCCCCATCCCGTTGCGACATTCGCCCTCACGTCGATACGCACGCTGTTCGTCGCGTCGGAATAGCTCGCGTAGTCCTCGTGGTCGCCGTTCTCATCGGAACTCGTCACGCCCACGATCCGGTCGTTGCCGAGGCCCCCGTGAAGCGCGTCGGAGCCGTAGTCGGCGTAGGGGTTGAAGCTGTATCCCGCATTTCCTATGAGGTGATCGTTGCCTCCGCCGCCGTAAACGCGCCCACCCCCGTCGAGCAGGTCGTCGCCGGGACCGCCGTAGACGTATCCGGCGTTGGAGAGATGGTCGTTGCCGGGTCCTCCGTAGACCCGGCCGTATCTCTCCGAAGTGTCACGTCCCGGTCCGGCACAGACGAGATCGTCGGCGCCGATGTTGAGGATCCGATCGGCGCCGTCACGAGCCACGATGACGTCCCGGCCCTTGGTCGCGGTCAGCCGGTCGTCGCCGCGCGTCCCGACCATCGTTGCCCGCTTTCCCTTGCACGTGGGGGTCCCGGCGAGCGCCTGTTGCGGAACCGCCACGAGAGCCGTGACGAAAACGGGGACGATGAAGCCTCGTACGAGTCGATAGAACATGCTGCCTCCTTAGGGATCAGATAACCCGCAACGGTCCCTAGGGCCGCTCACAGTCGATACGTCGCTCCGACCCCCAACAAGCGTCGTTGCCGCCTCCGCCGTCTGCTACATCTCGGCCGCGCCACGCGCTGAGGCGATCGGGCCCTCCGCGTCCGAACAATCTGTCGTCGCCTTCGTTGGCGAAGATCTCGTTAGGTGCCCCGTTCCCACGAAGCACGTCGTCGCGGCGCGAACCCTCGATGCTCTCCACACCTCTGATCCGGTCGTCACCTTCGCCACTGGCGAAACCCTTCGAGAGATCGACCACCACAGGCGTTTCCGAGAAGTAATAAATGATCCAGTCCGCTAACGAAGGTCCCAGATCACCGTGCGGGCCACCCGAGATCACGTCACGTCCGGGACCGGGGGACAGGAAGTCGGTGCCCCCGTGCCCGTAGAGCCGGTCGTTCCCTTCGCCGCCCGACAAACCATCGGATCCATCCCGCGCGTAGATCACGTCGTTCCCGCGGAAACCGGTGAAACTCTCGCTTGCGGAAGTACCGATCAGAACGTCGTCATAGATCGATCCGTGGTAGCTCTCGAACCCCTCGAAGGTGTCGCGACCGAAACTGCGCGTCACGCCCGCAGCGACATCTAACCGCACCCCGCGTGGCGCATCGGAATAGCTGAGGATGTCGGGATAGGGGCCGTTTTCGTCATCGGGATTCGTGATACCGATGAGCTCGTCGTCGCCGGCTCCCCCGTGAAGGGTGTCCGATCCGTAGTCGTGACCGTCGGCGCCGTCGCCGCTGTAGTCCAGGCTGCCGATCAGACGATCGTTGCCGCCGTCGCCGTAGAGCCGACCGCCACCGTCGATCAGGTCACGCCCCGGGCCCCCATGGACGAGACGCGTCGATGGGATCTCGTCGTTCCCGCGTCCTCCGAAGATCACCGAGTGGTGGACGTCGACGTAGTCATCGCCCGCGCCGGCGCACACAAGGTCCTCGCCCCCGCGGTAGCCGACCCGATCGTTACCGCCGCGCGCAACGATGACGTCATTCCCGGTCGTGCCGTTGATCGTGTCGGATCGCTCCGTGCCCACGATCGTGGCTCGCCGACCGTCGCAGAGCGGCGTTCCCGCGCGCGCGGCCCCCGTTGGGCCGACGACGGATATGACACCGCCCAGCAGTAACGCCAACCCGATAGCCATTGCTCGATCCAATGCCCGCCTCCTAGATCACTCGTCGATCACTCGTCTTCCGGTCACTAGACGGGTCGAGACGGCGGAACGCTGCTTGCCCTGCATGCGGAAGCCGAGGCCCCGCCGAGCGTCCGCCCGGAGCAGGAGGAGGCCGCCCGGGCCCGAAAGCCTGTCGTAGCGAACGAATGACTGACGACGACGCGGGGGTGATATTGAACCGCTTCCAGGTGCTCTGCCTTGCGACGCTGCTCGCGGTGTCGCCGATCCTCTTGCCCGGCGCGGGCGTCGACGCCGGGCCGCGCCGGGTCAACCACTACGAGACCACGCCCGGCGTCAGATGCGGACCCGGCTCCCGTCCCGAGGGCCCCGTCCAAGGTCGGGTGCCGCGCAAGGATCACGAGAGCGGCCGTGCCCAGAAGGGCTACTTCTGCAATACCCAACAGGTCGCGAAGTTCGGCAACTCCGGCGGCTACCGCGTCCACCGCTACATCGACGAGAAGGGGCACGAGTGCGCCTTCTTCGACTCGACGCTGCTTTATCCAACGAACGCGGTGTCCAACACCGAAAAAGGTCCCGGCGTGATCGTGCTCGACATGTCAAACCCGAGGAAGCCGGTGCAGACGGCGAACCTGGTGACGCCGGCGATGCAGTCGCCGCACGAGTCGTTCAGCTTGAACGAGAAACGCGGCCTGATCGGCGCCGTGATGGGCTACCCAACGTTTCAGCCGGGCTTCGTGGATATCTACAGCGTGAAAGAGGACTGCCGTCACCCCGAGTTGATGTCGAGCACGCCCGTCGGACTGATCGGGCACGAAGGCAACTTCGCGCCCGACGGCAAGACCTATTGGTCGTCGGGGATCGGGATACTTACCGCGGTCGACATCACCGACCCGCGTACGCCGAGCGTCGTCGCCTTCGAATCCGACTACCGCTTCCACGGGCTCAACATCAGCAATGACGGCACACGCCTCTACGCCGCCGACCTCGGGAGCAACGAACAGCAGGGAGGACCTGACGGAACGTCGGGCCTGACGATCCTCGACGTCGGCGAGGTCCAAAGGCGGAAACCCGATCCCGAGATCAAGTTCGTCAGCCACCTGACGTGGCCGACGGTGAGCATCCCGCAGACGGCGATACCGGTCACGATCGACGGCCACCCGTACGTCGTCGAGATCGACGAGTTCGGAGGCGGCGCAACGGTGGGCGCGGGACGGATCATCGACATCTCGGACGAGGTCAGGCCGTTCATCGTTTCGAATCTGCGTCTCGAGGTGAACAACCCGGACCATCAGGAGGGACCACAATCGGAGGATCCCGGCGCGTCGAGCGGGCTGCAGGGTTACGACGGGCACTACTGCGCGGTGCCGAAGCGCGCCGACCCCGGCATCGTCGCCTGCAGTTTCATCGTGTCCGGGTTGCGAGTGTTTGATATCCGCGACCCGTATCAGCCACGTGAGATTGCCTACTTCAACCGCGCGCCGGACCCGAATGCGGCCGGCTACCGTGGCAGCTATGCCATGTCGGGCCCGGCATTCGCCGCGGAGCGCGGCGAGATCTGGTACACGGACGGTTACAGCGGTTTCTACAACGTCAAGGTCACGAACGACGTGTGGCCCTTCAACCGTTCATGACCGCGCGCGCTATTCGACGTGCGTCGATACCTAGCTCCCTCAGGTTCCCACTGATGGGGTTCGAGTACCCGATGAAATAGAGGTTTGGGGCGCGCGGATGCGTGACGTCCCCGTGGACGGTCGGGTTTCCTTTGCCGTTGAGAACGCCGAGGTGTCCCACGAGGGGCTCGAGTCCCCTGCGAAATCCTGTTGCCGCGATCACGGCATCGGGGGTTACGCGCTGCCCGCCCTCGAGGCTGACCTCGCCCTGTGCGAAGTGTTGGACCGCGGGTACGACTCTGATCTTTCCCTTCTTGAGTGCTCGGATGAGACCAACGTCGAGGATCGGGATCCGTTCTTCGTTGAGGACGCGGGTATAGAGACCACGTTTGGGGGACGGCATCCCATATCGCGACAGGTCCCCCACTGTGATGCGTTGTGTCGCTCCAGCGATCCTGTCGACGGCACCCACAGGAAGCTTTCGAAGAAGAACACCGATCACTTGTGTCGGGATACCGGCGAGTTGACGACGCAGGATGTTCGGCGGGGTCCTGACCGACAACCACACCGTTCGCGCCCCGTTTTCAAGCAGATCGACGGCGATCTCGGCGCCCGAGTTGCCGGCCCCCACCACGAGCACGTCCCTACCCTTGTAAACGGCCCCGGTTCGATAAGCGCTCGAGTGCAACAACTCTCCGTGGAAACCCGCCGCGCCCCGCCAGTCGGGGATGACAGGGTCGCGGTTGTATCCCGTCGCGAGCGCCACCGCGTCGGCCTGTAGCGGACCGTCGTCGGTTTCGACGGTCCAGGCCGCGCCGGCGCGGTGCACAGAGATGACCTCGACACCGAGCCGCACCCGCAGTTGGTGTCTAACTGCGTAGTTCTCCAGGTACCGCACCACTCCGTCGCGTGCTACCCACCTCCCCTCTCCGCGACGGATGTGTGTGTACGGCAAGCCCGAGAGCCACCGAACGGTGTGTAGATGGAGCCGGTCGTAATGTGCCTTCCAGCTGGCTCCTATCTCTTCGGCTTTTTCGAGGACGAGCGCATCGATCCCCTTTGCCTTCAAGACCGCGGCCACAGCGAGACCCGCGGGCCCTCCACCAACAACGACTACTCGCTCGCGTGCGGCGCGAGCCACGTGACCGACGTCGCTCATACGGCAAGATGATGGCACTAAGCTGCCACCCGGCGGCCGCAGGACCACCCCGCGAGGCGGCGAACGTGACTTCCATGAAGACCAGACTGCTCGCGGTGGCGGTCCTCAGCTGTATCTCGGTGGGCTCTCTAGCACTTCCCGGCGCTGCGGGAGAGGGGCGATCGATGCCCCGCAACGCGGCTAAGAGGACGTCATACGCGGCCTACAACTACGTGGCGGGATCCAGCGACGAAGGCGTCACCTACAACGTCTACACACCCGTCGTGTTCGATGTCGGCGCGCGTGAGCGATGGGCCACGATCACGATCCACGACGACAGCGGCCTGCCGGTCCCTGCCGAGCTGGGTCAGGACCACGACGGGGACGGCATCGCCGAGGAAACACGATCGATCTGCGGAACGACCGGGAAGCCTATGAACATCATGCCGAGGCACGATCTCGTGGTCACTGTTCAGCCGGGGCCCTGCACCGATCAAGGCGGTGTCGCGACGGCCGGTTACATCCAGGCCGACCTGTTCTCTCCATCGAGCGGCAAGCCCGCGCCGCCGCGGGTCGAGCGCGTAGAGGAACTCACGTACACGGGGCCTGACTATTACGAAACTGGAGACGGCGGCTTCTCGTTGGGATCCCACCGCATCGACACGTACTCCGAAGAGCGTTACGTGACGCTCGATACGACCGACGCGAGCGGATACCCCACCCACGTGATCGTGTACATCGACAATGGGCCAGCCGTGGAGGTGTGCGGTGAGACGACCAAAGCGATCGAGTTCCCCGCCGGAGGGGACCTATTCGTCGAGGTTGATCCCTCCCCATGCTCCGACGGAACGCCGGCGGCAGCTACCACCGGGACCCTCGAGGTCGTGCTCGCGAACGTCCCCTGATTGGTTGCGCCCCTGACCGGACTTGAACCGGCGACCTTCACCTTGACAGGGTGACGAGCACTCCAGACTGCTCCACAGGGGCTCAGGAGTGAGAGAGGCTAACAGACACCCCCGGCCCTCGGCCTCAGGTTTTCCGCACCGAAGCCGTTGAATAGACTGCGCCTCCAGCCATGCCGGGCGAGGTAGCTCAGTTGGTAGAGCACGCGACTGAAAATCGCGGTGTCGGCAGTTCGATTCTGCCCCTCGCCACCAGACGCGGAAACGGACGCTCGAAGGCGTCCGTTCCGAAAACTCTGTCTCGTTACCGAGACTCTCAACTTCTAGCCGAGCTGTTGCTTCGCTCCCTCGAGGAACTTCTTGACCTCGTCCGCACGGTAACGACGGTGGCCGCCGAGAGTACGGATCGAGGAGAGCTTGCCGGCCTTAGCCC
>JBOGWY010000204.1:0-1937 GCA_050694015.1 Actinomycetota bacterium
GGCCGCCACCTGCTGATCTACGCGCAGCGCACGGCCGACGATCGCATCGCGATCGGGGGCCGTGGCGCGCCGTATCACTTCGGCTCCGGCATCGACGAGGCGAACGAAGCCAACGAGCACGTGTTCGCGGCCCTCGAAGGTGTCGTCGCATCGTTGTTCCCGTCGGTGCGCGGCGCGCGCATCACCCACCGATGGGGAGGACCGCTCGGCGTCCCTCGGGACTGGTTCAGCTCCGTCGGTTACGACCGGAGCACCGGGTTCGCGTGGGGCGGGGGCTATGTCGGCGACGGCGTGTCCACCGCGAACCTCGCCGGACGGACGCTGGCCGATCTGATCACCGAGACCGATTCCGACATCGTGCGGCTCCCGTGGGTCAACCACCGATCGCGGTCGTGGGAGCCGGAGCCGCTGCGGTGGCTCGGCGTCAACCTCGGCCTGAAACTCATGGCGCACGCGGACCGGGTCGAGGAACGGACCGGCCGCCCGACCAAGCGGGGCGAGCTGGTCAAGAAACTCATCGGTATCTAGCCCGCTCTCCCCTCCCGCCGAGTGGCATTTCTGTCGCGTGAGACGCGACTCAGTTGCCGCTCGGCGAGGGGATCGGGTTTTTCGCTGGCAGGTCGTGGAAAAGATGGCGGCATGCGATTCGGGAATGTGGAGATACGGCCTCTGGGCGGCGGCTTCGGCTGCCTGCTGATGATCCTGATCTCGATCGGTCTGTCCGTGCTCGGCACGGTCCTCCTCAATCTCCTGCTCGGCTAATAACCTCACGCGCGTGGCCCGCGCCCGACGACCCGAAGACTGGAGCCGCGATCTCGCCTATGCCCGCGAGGCCGAGGCCGAGCTTGCCGCGATCCTTGCCGGCGATTCCCGGCTCGACGACTTCGGGGATCACACCGCCGACGTGGACCGGCTCGATTACTCCTTCTCTTATGGGGGCGTGAGCGTCGAGGTCGACCTCAAGGAGAAGCTGCAGCGCTACTCGCCGGGTATCGGCCGCATCTGGCCCGAGGTACCGCCGCAGGATCTGTTCATCGTCGACGAGACCGTCTACCGGCGCGTCGTGTGGCAGGGCGGAGGCGGTTACCTCGTCGTGCACGACCATCCCGAGGAGCGGTGGGTGTACTTCGGGCCGTGGGAGCTGACGCTCGGCCCCCGCCGGCGCTATCAGAGATGGGGACAGCGCAAGGGCGCGAGTTTCCTCAAGGGCAAGATCCTGCTCAACCTGGGGGCCGCGGCGCGCACGGCGCGCAGCTTTCAGGTGGACGACCTGCTCGCGGTGATCCACCACTCGAGCAAGGGCCTGGACGCGGTCGAAGCGGTTGCGACGCGCGGCGAAGAGGTACCGGAGATAGGAGACGACTAACCGTTCTGTGAGCACATAGCCGCGTTTTCAGGCGGGGAACTGCAGAAGAGAACGGGAGAGGAGGGATCATGACCGAGGTCGAGGAGACGACGCGAGTCATGGAATGGGTCGATGCGTACCGCAAGGCGTGGGAGTCGAACGATCCCGACGAGATCGCGGCCCTCTTCACCGACGACGCGCGCTACTACACCGAGCCGTACGCGCAACCGTGGGAGGGCCGCGACGAGATCGTGCGGCAATGGATCGAGAACAAAGACGAGCCCGGCCAGACGACCTTCGACTACGACGTACTGGCGATCGACGGCACCCTCGCGATCGTGCGGGGCATCACCCACTACAAGGACGGCACGCCCCGGACCTACTCCAACCTGTGGGAGGTCCACATGACCGACGACGGCCTCTGCCACCAGTTCGTCGAATGGTGGATGAAGCACAAGGACTAGCCCGGCCCCCGCCGACCCGCGCCGAGCGGCAGATCTGTCGCGTGAGACACGACTCAGTTGCCACTCGACGGAGGCCCCCGGGCCCCTGGGTCGAGCGGCAGATCTGTCGCGTGAGACACGACTCAGTT
>JBOGWY010000205.1:0-2947 GCA_050694015.1 Actinomycetota bacterium
ACCATAGATGCATGTTAGGGCCCCTCGCGCTTGAGGGGCTTCACCGCGGGGCCCTGCAGAACCGTTCCGTCGGGCGTGAAACGGGAGCCGTGACAGGGGCAGTCCCAACTCTTCTCCGCGGTGTTGAACGAGACGATGCACCCGAGATGCGTGCAGATCGCGGAGACAACGTGCAACTCCCCATCGCCGTCACGGTAGGCGGCGAGATTCCTCACACCGACCTGCCGCACCGCAGCGTCGCCCGCGGCTAGATCGTCGAAGGATCCGCGCTGTGGGTGCAGGACCCGGTCGCGTACCCAGTGCATCGCGACCTTCGTGTTCTCCGTGACGAACTTCGTCGCCGATTCCTTGAGAGTGACCCGGTGCGGATCGAAGATCGGTCCCCACTTGTTCTCACGTCCGAGGATCTCGTCCGACATGATCACCGCGGCCACGGTCCCGTTCGTCATGCCCCACTTGGCGAAGCCGGTCGCGGTGTAGATCCGATCGGTCCCGCGTCGGAGCGTGCCGATATAGGGGAGCTCGTCCACGGTCGTCCCGTCCTGCGCCGACCATCGGTAGTGGATGTCGCTAAGGCCGTAGCGCTCCGCGGCCCAGCGCGCCAGCGCTTCGTACTGCGGCGCTGTGTCGTAATTCTGGCCGACGGAGTGGCCTTCGCCCCCGACGATCAACAGGCGCTTCCCGTCCTTGTACGGCGTCGAACGAACCGACCGCGTCGGCTCGGTCGAGATGTACATCCCCTCGGGGGCGTCGGCCGTATCGATCGGGCCCGCCACCACGTAAGAGCGTTTGGGGTGCACGCGCGCGAAGAAGAAGCCCCGGTCGAGCAGGGGATAGTTGGTCGCGACGACGACGTGGGCCGCGCGCACCTTGGCGTTGCCGGCGGCGACCTCGCACGGGTCCCCCTCCTTCACGTTCGTGACCCGGCTCTTCTCGAAGACGTGACTGCCGTCGCCGTCGACCTCCTGGGCGAGCCGCTCCACGTACTTCACGGGATGGAACTGCGCCTGGTTCTCGAGGCGCACCGCCCCCGCGACTTCGAACGGAAGATCGGTCTCTTTCGTGAACGAGGCGACGAGCCCGGCCCGCTGTTTCGCCTCGGCCTCTTTACGGATCTTCGCGACGTCGCTCTCGGATAGGCAGTAGACGAAGTCGGATCGGCGCTCGAAATCGCAATCGATGGACAGCTCGTCGACCCACAGCGCGACGCGATCGACCGCACCCTCTTGCGCCGCGGCGTAGGCGGCCGCGACGTCGCGGCCGTGCTTGCTCTCGAGTGTTTGGTACATGAGGCTGTGCCCGGCGGTCACCTTGGCGGTCGTGTATCCGGTCGTCCCGTGAAGCAACTTCAGCGCCTCCAGCACCGCCACGCGTTTGCCCGCACGTTTGAGCAGCAACGCGGTGGTGATACCAACGATGCCGCCGCCGATCACGCACACGTCGACCTCGAGGTCGTTATCGATCGCCGGATAGTCGGGGAGGGACGTCGAATCGAGCCAGTAGGAGATGTTGTCTCGTTCCATAGGGCCTAGACGTGCCCGAATGTTCGACCCACAAACCTTCGCTGCGAGCGACGAAAGCTAGGGGATCGTCGCGATCTGTTCGGGAGCTTCGCTCAGGGGACGGTCGCGGTGGCCCGACGAGTCCATGCGGAAGATCCGGAACGCGATGTCGACTGCAGGGCCGATCGTGACGACGAACAGGATCGTGCCGACGCCGACCTTGCCGCCCAGCAGGATGCCGGCGATCAGTGCCGACCCTTCGGTGATCGTGCGAGCGATGCCGACGCGCATCTTGCCGCGCGTCGCGACCGTGACCATGAGACTGTCGCGCGGCCCGGCTCCCAGTTCGGCCCCGATGTAGAGCGCCGAGCCGAGCCCGATCACGGCGACGCCCGCCAGGGTGGTGGCGGCCCGCAGCGCGACATGCTCGTTGCCGATGCCGTCGCCCAGGCCGCTCGCGAGGAAGAGATCCACGAAGACGCCGATCAGGACCATGTTCGCGAGCGTTCCCGGGCCGGGCCTCACGCCGCCGATCAGGCTCACGAGGATCAGTGCGGCGCCGACGACGATCGTGGCGGTTCCGAACGTCAGGGGGGTGTTGAGACGGAGGCCGTCGTGGAGCACGTCCCACGGCGAGAGCCCCAGCTCGGCCCACAGGGTGAGCGTCGTGCCCGCCGCGAAGCAAGCCAGGCCGAGGACGAGGCGCACGTAGCGCAAGGGGAGCGAGGGGGCCGTTTCCACGTCGTGGCCAACACCCCCGTCGAAGCCGTCCTTCCCGGCCGGGAATATAGTTGCACTCTCAACGATTGAACAGTCAAAGACCTCCACCACGAGAGGAGATGGGGACATGAGCACCACCGCAGCGGACCTGACCACCCACGAGCTGCCCGTCGGCACCTGGGAGCTCGATACCGCACACACGAGCGTCGACTTCGTCGCCCGCCACATGATGGTGACCAAGGTACGGGGGCACTTCGGTGACTTCGACGGCCGGATACACATCGGCGAGAGCCTCGACGACGGCTACGCGGAGGCGAGCTTCAAGACCTCCTCGATCTACACGAACCAGGTCCAGCGCGACGAGCACCTGCGCTCGGGCGACTTCCTCGAGATCGAGAGGTACCCGGAGATGACCTTCCGCACCACGAAGGTGGAGCCTGCGGGCAAGGGCAAGTTCACCGTTGCCGGCGACCTCACGATCAAGGACGTCACCCGTCCGATCGAGCTCGAGGCACGGTTCCACGGCACCACGAAGGGCATGAAGGGCGACGTTCTGTTCTTCGAGGCAGAAGGTGAGTTCGACCGCGAGGACTTCGGGCTGACCTGGAACATGGCGCTCGAGGGCGGCGGCTGGCTCGTGAGCAAGAAGATCCGGCTCGAGATCGAGGGCCAGGCAGTCAGACAGGAGGCGTAGGGCCAACCCCCCGGCCCACGCTCAGAGGCCG
>JBOGWY010000206.1:0-10112 GCA_050694015.1 Actinomycetota bacterium
GGGGTCGTGGGATCCGTTCGAGGTGACCGTGCGGGCGATCGTCGGGCAGCAGATAAGCGTCACCGCGGCGACGACGATCGCCGGTCGTCTCGTGGAAACGTTCGGCAAGCCGATCGAGGGTTATGAGGATCGGGGACTCACCCATCTGTTCCCGAGCGCGCAGACGTTGGCCGACGCGGATCTGGCGTCGCTCGGCATGACGACGGCCCAGGCGCGGGCGATCGGCGCGGTGGGACGCGCGGTTGCATCGGGAACGCTCGACCTGCAGTCGTTCACCGGCCTGGACGATGCCGTGGCGCGTCTGTGCGAGCTGCCCGGGATCGGCGAGTGGACGGCCCATTACGTTGCGATGCGCGCGCTCGGTGAGCCCGACGCGTTCCCCGCGAGCGACCTCGGATTGCGCAAGGGGGCGGCGCTCGACGGGACACCGATCTCGGCCGCCGCGCTCGCTCGGATGGCGGAAGCATGGAGACCCTGGCGCGCCTACGCCGCGATGCACCTGTGGGCGAGCCTTCCGGAGATAGGGAGGAAGAGATGATCGAGGTGTACGAGACAACGTCGCCGCTCGGCAGTATCCGAGTCGCGTCGATGCACGGTGAGCTCGTCGGGCTGGGCTTCGAGCATGGATGGGATCGCGTCGCCGCGAAGCTCGTCAAGGACTTCGCCGGTGACATCACGACGGTGGGCCGCGACCGCACCGGCACGGCCCGCGCGCTCGAGTCTTACTTCGCCGGCGACCTGCACGCGCTGGACACCCTCGAGGTAGAACCGCGGGGCACGGAGTTCCAGAGGAGGGTCTGGGCCGCGCTGCGAGCGATACCGCACGGCGACACGATCTCTTACTCGTCCCTCGCCGAGCGCGTCGGCGTGCCGGGGGCCGTGCGCGCCGCGGGTACCGCGAACGGTGCTAACCCCGCTTGCCTCGTGATCCCGTGCCACCGGGTGATCCGTTCCGACGGGAGCCTGGGCGGCTACGCCGGGGGTCTCGACCGGAAGGCGTGGCTCCTCGAACACGAACGACGCCACGCCGCGTCGGCTGCCTGACAGAGGGTTTGATCGAGGTCGATGCACTGAAATCGGTCGCGAAAGCCGAGATGCTTACGTAATTCCACCGAGGTCGACGTAGTGCGCGCTCCGCGTTCTAAAAGTCCCGTTCCGCGACCCTCTCCGCGTTCACGTATCCCTCATCCGAACCGAATACGGACTTAATGCCCGCGGAATCGTCGCGGATAACTAGTTAGGGCCTCCGCGCGAATCGGGACAAACCCATACCGCGGGCCACCCTGGCAATTCCATCCCCGGTCGCCATTCTTTCTTCTTCGGTTCTCCAACAAGATGCCGATAGACACTTTGCGGCAAGGGAGGGGCATACAGATGTTGGGGACGATCGACCGGCGCAGCACGGTTCGCATGCTCGCGATTCTGTGCATCGCGCTATCTACTCTTCTTGCTGCTACTCCGCAGAGCCAGAGCGCGGCTGCCGACGCGGCCGAGCGCGTTTCGGTGATCGTGCAGGGCTGGAGCAACGACGCCGTCACCGAAGCCGTCGAGGATGTTGGCGGCACCGTAACGCTCGAACTTCCACTGATCGATGGTGTCTCGGCGCGTGTGCCGAGCGACGCTCTCGACGAGCTCCGCGCCGATCGCGGGGTGTGGCAGGTCTCGCGCGACAACAAGGTCGGATTCGAGAAGAAGCCACCTCACCAAGGGAACGGGCCGGATCCCGAACCGACACCCACGCCGACCGCGGAACCGACACCCACGCCGACGCCAGAACCGACCACCGAACCGACTCCGGACACGCCGCAGCGCGTGCAGCGGGTCATCGGATCGGATCGCCTGTGGAACGAAGGCGTCACCGGACGCGGGGTCACCGTCGCTCTGATCGACACCGGGGTCTACGCCGCTCACCCGGATCTCGCAGGGCGCGTGATCCACTGCGAGGACTTCTCGCACGAGGCCGGCACCGCAGCCCATTGCCAGGACACGTTCGGCCACGGCACGTTCATGGCGGGACTTATCGCCGGTAACGGTGCCTCGTCGAACGGCTTCTACAAGGGCGCCGCGCCCGAGGCGAACATCGTCTCTGTGTAGCTCGCCGGTTTCGACGGCGCGACCGACGTGTCGCACGTCCTCGCGGGGATCCAGTGGGTCGTCGCACACCGCAACCAGTACGACATCGAGGTCCTGAACCTCTCGCTCGGTTCTGACTCGGGGCAGAGCTACAAGCTGTCGCCGCTGAACTTTGCGGTCCAGAAGGCATGGAAGGCGGGGATCGCCGTCGTCGTCTCGGCCGGTAACTCCGGTCCGGATTCGCAGACGATCCTCAAGCCTGCCGACGACCCTTACGTCATCACAGTGGGAGCGTCGAACGACGCGGGCACGTTGAACATCTCCGACGACCAGGTTCCGGTGTTCAGCAGCCGCGGGCCGACGAAGTCGAACGGCCTCGCGAAGCCCGACGTCGTTGCACCCGGCGTCCACACGATCTCGCTGCGCTCTCCCGGCAGCGCGATCGACCAGCAGTTCGGCTCGACCGCGACGGTCGACGGCGCGTACTTCCGCGGCACGGGCACGTCGATGTCGGCGGCCACGGTCTCGGGAGTCGTCGCGCAGATGCTGCAGGCGCAGCCCGACATCGTCCCGGACCGCATCAAGTACCGATTGATGAACACGACCCGTCAGATCCTGGACACCGATAAATACGCGGCCGGCCGTGGCCTGATCGACGCCCACGCGGCGGCTCGGAGCACCAGTTCGGGTCTCGCGAACCAGAGCAGCGGCGGCCTCCTGGGTATCGACCTGAACCTGAGCCTGGGCTCGGGTCTGGGTCTCCTCCAGAGCGACCGTGGTTCGCTGGAAGCCGATGTGATCACCCCGCTGGGTTCCGCGTCGCTGCTCGGAGAGTTCAAGGCCCAGCACGACGGCAAGCTCATCAGCCTGTCGAACCCGCTCGGTCTCGTCCCGTGGGTGGGCCTCACGTACACGACCACCGGTTGGGATCCATTGACGTATGAGCTAACCAGCTGGGTCGGGGCCGACTGGGCAACAATGAAGTGGAAGGGTGGTTCGTTCCTCGCTACCACCTGGGAGACGATGAAGTGGAAGGGCAGCACGTTCGAGAACGTCGACTGGGACACGATGAAGTGGAAAGACGCGGACTGGAACACCATGAAGTGGAAGGCAACCACTTATCAAACGAAGTGGTATGCCGCGGCGTGGGATTGATCGCCGACCACCTCCAGACAGCGTCGTGAAACGCCACCCGCTCCCATTCATCCTTTACGTACTGGCGCTGCTGGCCGGCTTGACGGCGGGGATCGCGTATCTGGTGCGCAACGATCCGTCGTTGACCGTGGGGCTATTGGAACTGGGCGCGCTCGCCGGGTTGCTCGCGGTCGCCGAACACTCCGACCTCAGCTTTTACGACGGTCGCGTCCGGATCGGATTAGCCGCGGGAGAGGTCGTTTTCTTCCCCATGCTCGTGGCATTGTCGTCGGCCCAGGTGGTCATCGGTGCAGTCATAGCGATGGGCGCGATCCGAGCGCCGCAGTGGCGCCATGATCCACTGAAGGAAACTTTCAACGTCGCGCAGTATGGCACCGCCGCGTTCGCCGCGGCGATGTTCTGGCGCGTCACACACGAGGGGACCGCCTTCACGTTGAGGAACGCGGCGGCGGGAGCAGTCGCGATCATCATCTTCGCCGTCGCTACACACATCCTCATCCCGGTCGGGATCTGGTTCGCGGGCCAAGGGCGCCTACGTGACGCGCTCGACGATCTCGCGCCCCCCGTGTTCTTGAACCTCGCGGGCAATGTCGTTCTCGGCCTCTTCCTCGCCGCGGCCTACGTCGCGGCCCCCTGGATGCTTTTGCTCTTTCCCGTCGCCCTCGCGGGTCTCTACTTCGCGTTCCGTGCGGTCGTGCGACAGGGAGCGGAACGCGAACGTATCGAACAGCTGCACGAGGCGAGCCGTTCGTTGGTCGGAACGGCCGAGCTCGGTAGGGCGCTGGACGGGTTCCTCGTCGCGGTCGCGGACGTCGCTTCGGCGCTCGGGGCGCGCGCCGTGATCCGCACCCGTCACGGCCTCTTGTCCTCCGCGATCTACGAGGGTGCTCCCATCGAGACCCTGGTCTCGGTGGAAGGTGAACCCGTCGAGGCTTTCCTCGACTTCGTGCGTGAGACGCGGCGCACGCTGATCTTCGGAGGCGACCACGATCCCGTCCCCGACGCGTTGCGGATGGGCGACGGCGGGCGCAACCTCGTGTGCGTGCCGGTGTTCGAGGACGGGGCCGTTACGGGATTGCTCATGGTCACCGACCGGGTCGGAGCCGACGAGTTCGGGACGGACGAGACGAGGCTTCTGGAAGCTCTGGCTAACGACCTCGCGCTGACACTTCAGTCGTACCGCCTGTTCGAGGAGATCAACGAAGAGAAGGAAAAGTTCCAGCTCCTAGTCGAAGCCGTCAGTGACTACGCGATCTACATGCTCGATCCTGCGGGGAAGGTCGTCAGCTGGAACAGCGGGGCCGAGCGGATCCTCGGCTACACGAGCGAGGAGATCCTCGGCAAGCACCACTCGTGCTTCTATCCGCCGGAAGCGAGGGGCGCATGGCACGACGAGCTGAACGAGGCCGCAGGTAGGGGTCACGTCGAGGCGGAGGGGGGCCGGCTGCGGAAGGACGGCAGCATGTTCCTCGCCAACGAGGTGATCACCCCCGTTCGCGACCTCGACGGCGAGCTGCGCGGCTTCGCCAAGATCACACGCGACATCACCGAGCGCGTGCAGGCGCAGGAGGAGAAGTGGAACTTGCAAGCGCAGTTGCACCAGGCCCAGAAACTGGAGAGCGTGGGACAACTCGCCGGAGGCATCGCGCACGACTTCAACAACCTGCTCGCGGTGATCTCGGGCTCGGCGCAGTTCATGATCGACCAGCTCCCCGAGGAGCAGGAGTTGCGCGAGGACCTGCTCGAGATCCGCTCCGCCGCTAAGCGCGGTTCGGCGCTCACGCGACAACTCCTTATCTTCAGCCGTCGCGATGCGACGGCTCCGGACGTCCTCGACCTCAATGAAGTGATCCGCCCCGCGCTCAAGCTTCTGTCCCGCGCGCTCGGGGAGCGGATCGAGGTGCAGGCCGATCTCGACCCGGATCTCCCCAACATCAACGCGGACTACGGCCAGATGGAACAGGTCTTGATGAACCTGGCGATCAACGCCCGCGACGCGATGCCGGCGGGAGGGACGGTGACGATCCGCACCTCGCCCGTGGAGGTCGACGAGGAGGAAGCGAGCCGTGTGCTCGATCTCGTGCCGGGTCACTTCGTCAAGATGACCGTCACCGACACGGGCACCGGCATGTCGGAGGACGTCCTGCAGAAAGCCTTCGAGCCGTTCTTCACCACCAAGCCGAAGAGCGGGGGCACCGGCCTCGGGCTGGCCACCGTCTACGGAATCGTCAAGGGTGCCGAGGGCCACATCACGATCGCGTCCGAGGAAGGACGGGGGACCACGTTCGAGATCCTCTTCCCGGTCTCTACCGAACCGGCAACGAAGGTGGAAGAGACGATCGACCTGCGCGGACCCGGCCCCCAGGGCGCCGGCGAGACGATCCTGCTGGTGGAAGACGACGCCGCGGTCCGAGCCGTGACGAAGCGCATCCTCGAGACGCATGCCTATAAAGTCATCGAGGCTCCCGGTGGTAAGGATGCGCTGATGACATTCGACGACAGACGGTCCGATATCGACCTGTTGGTCACCGACATCGTGATGCCCGATATCTCGGGGGTCGAACTCGCGGGTCGGCTGCGTTCGATCTCTCCCGATCTGAAGGTGCTGTTCATGTCGGGCTACAGCCCGGCCGTGTTCACCGGCGGCGAGGGCGACTTCGAGGATCCCCTGATCCAGAAACCGTTCGAGCGCGACGACCTGCTGCACCTGATCAAGCAGGTTCTGCACACCGACCCCGCATCGACGACATGATCGACGCACCCACCGGCAAGATCCTTCTCGTCGACGACGAGACATCGGTACTCCGCACGCTGCATCGGATCCTCGACCGTCAGGGATACGAGTGCTCGACGGCGAAGTCGGCAGCGGAAGCACGCGGGCTGCTCGACGCGGGGATTTTCGACCTCATCCTGTCGGACGTGAACATGCCGGGGGAGTCCGGCATCGAGCTGCTCGAAGAAGTGGCGAACAAGTATCCGGACACCGCGACGGTCATGGTCACCGGCAACGACGATCGGTTCCTGGCCGAGCGCGCCCTCACGATGGGCGCTTACGGATACGTGATCAAACCGTTCGAGCCGAACGAGATCTTGATCGACGTCAGCAACGCGCTCCGCCGTCGCAGCCTCGAGATCGAGAACCGCAAGCACCGCGAGAAGCTGCAGGAGATGGTCGACGAACGGACCGCGGATCTGTGGAACGCGGTCCGTCGACTCGAAGCGGCCGAGCGCGCCGTGCGCGAGTCGCGCGAGGAGACGGTGCAGCGACTCTCGCTCGCGGCCGAGTTCCGCGACGACGACACCGCCCAGCACGTCGACCGCATGAGTCGCTATTGCGAACTGCTCGCGCGGCGCAAGGGGTGGGATTACGACCAGTGCGAGCTGATCCGCACCGCGAGCGTGATGCACGACGTGGGCAAGATCGGCATCCCCGATCGCATCCTCTTGAAACCGGGCAAGCTCACCGACGAGGAGTTCGAGATCATGAAGAAGCATGCCGAGTTCGGGCATCGCATCCTCAGCGACTCGAAGTCGGAGTTCCTTCAGATGGCGGCCGTGATCGCGCTGACGCACCACGAGTGGTGGGACGGCAGTGGCTATCCCCACGGCATCGCCGGAACCGACATCCCGATCGAGGGCCGCATGGCCGCGATCGCCGATGTGTTCGATGCGCTGACGAGCAACCGCGTCTACCGCAAGGCGTTCAGCCTCGGGGAGGCGGTGGAGATGATGCAGGTCCAGAAGGGGACCCACTTCGACCCCGAGCTGCTCGACGTCTTCCTCGGATCGCTGAGCGCCGTGGTCGAGATCGACGCGGTGGGGCGTCCCTAGGCCGTCGTCTCGGACGAACTCGCTGGCCTCTGAGATGGCCGGCTCGATAACTGCTCGTTACGTACGCAGTTCTCCCGACTAGACCCGATGCGGTCGCGGGCCTAGCTTCGATGGCACAGGAAATGTTATCGAAGGGCGGCGGATGATCCTCGGACTTGTTGTGGCGTGCATCGCTGCAACTGTCGCGA
Organism: Actinomycetota bacterium; assembly: GCA_050694015.1. GTDB lineage: Bacteria > Actinomycetota > CADDZG01 > CADDZG01 > WHSQ01 > JBOGWY01. The sequence goes on from JBOGWY010000206.1 coordinate 7,248, forward strand.
TCTTCCGAGGGGGCTCCCTAGTTCGACTCGCGGAGACGAGGGTCAGCGGGATTGTGTTGCTCGTCGTCGCCGTCGCTGTCCAAGTGGCCGCGGTCACCATTTCGTCGGCGCAGGATCTTGGCGAGACCACAGTGGCGCTCATCTTCCTGTTCGTAAATGCGTTGGTGGCCGCGTTCATCTACCAGAATCGTCGACTCCCTGGAATTTGGGTGCTGGCCGGCGGACTCCTCTTAAACACACTCGTCATAGCGGCGAACGGCGGGATGCCGATGGCGCAGACTGCAGCGAACATCGCTGGGTTTGGTGACGACCTCGACCAGATCGATGTCGAGCACGAACTCATGACGCCCGCGACCCGTCTGAAGGCTCTCGGAGACGTGATTCCCGTGCCGAGAGCGCAACTCGTCGTCAGTCTCGGCGACGTCCTGCTAGCACTCGGCATCGGTCGCTTCGTTTTCGTCCGTGCCCTCAAGCCGGGGAGCGCGACTGCCACACCACCGCCTTTCCCGCAGGTTCCGTTACCTAGAGAGGGGAGGGGGTGACCCTATGAAGAACGTCTACGTCCGACTCGCGGTTCTTGCCGCGTCGATCTCGGCATTCATGCTGACCGCCGGCGCAGCCATGCGCTGGAAGTAGTGACCCTTGAGGGGGCCTTCGGGCCCCTTCTTCTCTTTGGGGCGGTCAAGTGACGGGTGATTTCGCCCGTGCCTGGGTAGGGAGAAACGCGTGGAACAAGCCCGGACCGGGAGTTGTTCACGCGAGTTCCCGACACGAAAGGCAGTGATATGGCCGAGCCCAGAGAGATCCTCGAACGGAGCCGCACCGTAGCGGTCGTCGGCGCGTCGACCGATGAGTCGAAGCCGTCGCACTCCGTTCCCGCGAGGTTGCAGCGCGCCGGCTTCAACGTGATCCCGGTGAACCCGAGCGGCAAGGAGATCCTCGGCCGTGTCGCGGCGAAGAGCCTGTCCGAGATCGACGAGCCGATCGATGTGGTCGAGGTGTTCCGGCCCGCCGAGGAGGCCCCCGAGATCGCCCGCGAGGCTGTGGCCGTCGGAGCCAAGACCTTGTGGCTGCAGCTCGGCATCCGCTCCGACGAAGCCCGCCGCATCGCGGAGGAAGGTGGGCTCGACTTCATCGAAGATCACTGCATGGGCCGCGAGCGCGACCGTTACGACATCACCAAAGAGCCGATGGACGTCGTCTCATGAGCGTGGAGATCTGCGACCACCTATCCAACGCGCACGCCAAAGAGCCGAACACGCGCGACGGATGCGAGGAGTGTCTCAAGATCGGTTCGGGATGGGTCCACCTGCGTGTGTGTCTTGAATGCGGCAAGGTCGGGTGTTGTGACAACTCGCCCAACAAGCACGCAACGGCGCATTTCCACGAGACGCATCATCCGCTCGTACAGTCGCTAGAGCCGAACGAGGAGTGGGTCTATTGCTACGAGGACGACATGGCCATCGAATCACTCTGAGGAGGAGCGACCCGCCGGCCTGGTAGGTCGGGCGGGCGGTTACGCGTAGCGGAGGAGCCCGCCCACTCCTTCGGCCGGGCCGACTTCGTCGCTGAGATCCGGCAGCACGTAGACCCGGGCCCCCGTACCCAGCGCGGCCCGCACGAGTACCGCGTCGAGAGCGCCGTCGACGACATCCGTGACCCCGATCGTGGTCAGCGCGTTCTTCGACGACGATGCCTGGGTCAGATCCGACGGCGAGAACCACGCGGTCCCCCCGACCCGAGACCGTGTGATCAGAAGGATGTTGACCTGAGCCCGCCCCAGCGCGTCGAGCGTCGCGTCGATGCCCTCGACGGCGAGGTCCTCCTGGCCCCGCTCCTCCTGGAACCTCTGCAGGGTCGTCTCGGTGACGGTCGCAACGTAGGCCGCGACGATCTTCTCGAGCTCGTCAGTCAGGTCTTCGACCCCGACCTCCTTGTTGTGTTCGAGTTCGATGATGAGGTCGGCGGCGCGCTCACTCACGTTCTCCTTCAGGAACTGGATCGCGCGCACATCCCCCGCGATCACGACGAAGGCGATGGCCTCGGTCTGGATGATCTTGTCGAGCTCATGCGCGACCTGCTTCGCGTTGTGGTCCCAGCTGTCTTCCGCGCGCCGTTGGAAGCGACGTTGCGACCACCCGCCCGGTGCGACCTTCTTGATCTCGTCGTCGTCGCCCTCGATCGTCTGCGAGTCCTCGATCTTGTCGCCGGAGATCACATGGATGTCGGCGCCCTCGCGATCGGCAGTCACGACGGCGTAGCGAGGGCTGTCCTGCTGCCACTCGAGGAGTGGCACGAGGTCCGGAAGCGCGCCGACGGAGACGCGGTCGTCGACCCGTCGCGATAGGTACCGGCGGAACGCGAGAGAGCTGCCTTCTACGAAAGCAACGAGTCCGTCGCCCTTCTGCTGCGAGCTGGGGATCAGGTCGTCGAGAAGCTTCAGGCTTGCCTCGTCGGCACCCTTCTCGATCGCCTGGGCGCGCAGCGAGCGCCACCTGAGGCTCAGCTGCTCGGGGCCGTCCTCGGTCGCGGCTTCGATATCGAGATAGAGCGAGATGAACGGGCCCTCGAGTTCGAGGAGGGAGCGGAGCTCGGCGTTGAAGGTCTGCGTCATTTCGGTCTCCCGCGTGGGTCGGTTCGGTGTTTCTCCATAGATGCCCGGATAAGGCCCCGCCTAATCCCGCCTGCGGTGGTGTATGACGAGGCCATGAGCGCCGAAACTCCACGACCTCACGAGGAAGGCAAGCAGCACCCGATGATCCACGAGGGTGAGGATCCTGATCCCGTCGACACCAACGAGGACGCGGACGACAAGATCGAGGTTCTCGAACCGGATGGCGAAGAGTCACCCCACGCCTGATCTCG
>JBOGWY010000207.1:0-6692 GCA_050694015.1 Actinomycetota bacterium
GTCGCCGGGCGCGAGACCGGCGGACTCGGCGGGCCCGTCCGGAAGGATGTCGGTGATCACGGCCCCCTCGAGTTCCGGATCGAGTCCGAGCTCGCCGGCGATCGACGGATCCATGGTCGCGATGATCACGCCCATCCACGCGCGGCTCTCAGGTGGTTCGGAGATGATCTGCCGGATCACGGGCAGCGCCGAGTCGATCGAGATCGCGAAGCCGATGTTCTCCGCGGATCCCGCGCTGGCCGCGGCGGTGTTGATGCCGACGAGTCGACCGGCGGCATCGATCAACGGGCCGCCGGAGTTACCGGGATTGATCGCCGCATCGGTCTGAAGGAGACCCACGAGATCCTTGGTTCCATCGGGCGCGTCGTCATCGGGGACTTCGATCGTCCGCGCATCACCCGACAGGATCCCGCTCGTCACCGTCGGTCCCCCGAGGCCCAGCGGGAAGCCCAGGGCGATGACGTCGTCACCGAGCCGCAGCGAGTCCGACTTGCCGATCTTTATCGCCGTGAGATCGTCCTTCTCGACCTTGATCACGGCGAGATCCGTGTCGGCCGTGGATTCGTCCTCGGCAGAGGTCCCGACCACCGTGCCCTGGACCCGGTCGCCGTCGTTGAACACGACATCGACACGGGTCGCGTCCTGCACCACGTGGAAGTTCGTGACGATGATGCCCTGCTCGGCGTCGATCACCACGCCGGAGCCCTGGCCCTGGACGTTCTCGGTCCCGAAGTCTGTCGCCCGGATGCCGCGCACCTTCACGTTCACCACCGAAGGGAGAACGCGCTCGATCACATCGGCGAGTTCGGATTCCGGCGGCGGTGAGTCGTCCTGCTCGATGTCGAGGTTGGAGGCGACCGGCTCGGGGTCGGCCTGGAACGCATCGGGGCCCATGCTGAAAGCGCACGCCGCGAAAAGCAGGAGCGCGACGAAGAGAAGAAGCAGAACTCGGGTTCGCATGGCGTCCAGGATAGGTGCGTGGACGGACTATCGGCGCACGTTAAAGCCGGCTGCTGTGGCCGTCTTAAGGGGAAGCTCAGACGGTCTCAGTAACCGGCAAAAACAGTGTGACCGAGTAGGCCGGGCCGGTCAAGGTGCGCGCAGCGCGTCCGGGCAGGCGGGACCGCGCCGAGGAAGGGCTCAGGCCGCCGGGCTCTCGGCGGAGACCGCCTCGACCTCCAGCTCCCCGCCCTTGAGGCCCCCCAGGGCGAACACGATCAGGTACCTACCGGGACCCAGCTCCAGGGGCGTGGTGACCTCGTCGGTGAACTCGGTGAGCGACTGGAGGCCCCAGATGAGGCGCACGGGGCCGGGGCCCTCGTGGAGGACCTCCTTGGTCTCGGGATGGACCAGGAACCACTGCTCGGGGTAGTAGCCGGCGGGTCCCGACCAGGCCCGGTACACCTTGAACGGCAGCGTCTTGCCGTCCCGGATGGGGATCCCGGACGTCCCGTGGATCGACTTGCTCGGACGGACCCGGCTCGCGACGACCTTCCGCTGGGGCCCGTTGATGTCGGCTTCCATGGGGGCAGAGGATACCTAGCGAGGAGCCGGTGTCCTGTTACACGACCTTCATGACGGTGATCTTGGGACGTCCGTCGCGCTCCGCCCACCGGGACTCGACCGTGACCTCTTTGCCCTCGCCGGAGTAGCGCGCCTGTGTCACGGCCTCGTCGCCCTGCACCGCGACGCTGACGAGCTCGGCGGTCTCGACCTTGCGAGGGAAATGCTTCATGACGTCGCCGGCGGTCGCTTGCACCTCGGGCGTGAGGTCGCTGCCCGCTCGACGCAGATCGCCGTCGACCATCGCCTGACCGTGCGCTTCGGCGTGCTCCCTGACGCTGCTCTCGTCCATCGAAGTCCTCCTGTTAGTCGCTAACCCACCGCGTTGCGAAGAAGACTTTCATAGATCCTTCGGTCGTCGCTCTTCACGACCGGGAACCCCTTCCCGTGGGCACCCTCCCATCCGAGTTCGACCCCGGGGTTGTGCACGTCGGACCCGTCCGGCAGGAATACGTGCGGGCTTCCCTTCACGCCGTCGCCCTCGGCGATCGCCTTCTGCTCCATCACCGCGGCGCGGGCCCGCCCGTCGTCCAGCGCGTCGGCCAGCTTGTAGCCGTCCACGTCGGGGCATCGCCGGGCGACCGCGAGGATCTCGTGACGCATCGAGATCGGCCTGCTCTCCCCGAAGAACGCGACCCGCAACGCGCGGTCGAGCTGCTCGCTCGCACGGAGGCTCTGCTCCTTGGCGGCCTGAACGGCCTCGAGCGCCGGAAGCGTCGTGGCCGGGAACTCGGAGTCCGGACGCTGCCACATCTGCCAGCCGGCATCGGGATCGAGGGCGCCGGCGACGGAGATCTCCGCGTCGAGGATCTTCTTGGGTGTCGGCCGCTCGTTGAAGATCTCGAGTGGGAACGCACGCATATCGAAGACGACACGGTCCTCGAGGCCGAGTTCGGCACGCGCCCGGTGCAGGCGGAACACCGCGAGGTGCGCCCATGGGCACCCCACGTCTGAGTACACGACGACGGTGCCCGGGTCGACTTCGATCATGGCCTCGTTCCTTCCCGGTGTCGGATGACTTGAACCGCGGCGAGATTAGTGTCGGCGCCTATGTGCCTCTTCTGCGACATCGTCTCCGGCGCCAAGGATGCCGACGTCGTGTACGAGAACGACACGACGGTCGCCTTCCTCGATATCCGTCCGGTCTTCAAGGGACACACGCTCGTGGTCCCTCGGACCCACGTCGAGATCCTGGCCGAACTCGACGACGGCCTCCTCACCCCCCTGTTCACGGACGTGCGCCTGCTCTCCCTCGCGATCCCCGAGGCGGTGGAGGCCGAGGGCTCCTTCGTCGCGATCAACAACAAGATCAGCCAGAGCGTTCCTCACCTGCATGTGCACATCGTGCCGCGACGCCGGAAGGACGGCCTGCGCGGGTTCTTCTGGCCGCGGCACACCTACGACAGCGACGAGGAGCGGCTCCGATACGCGGAGGCGATCAGGGCGCGGGTGAAGACGTGAGCCGGGCGCTGACGATCGAGTCCCGCGACGGGCTGAAACTGGAGGCGGCACTTGACGAGCCGTCCTCGGCGGCAGCATCACTCGTGCTGTGCCATCCCCACCCGCAGATGGGGGGAACGATGAACGCTCCTCTCCTGACCGCGGTCCGCGACGAACTCGTGAAACGCGGATGGAACGTATTGCGGTTCAACTTCCGCGGCATCGGTAGCTCCGAAGGGGCCACGGGTATCGGGAACGACGAGATCGCCGACGCGCTCGGGGCCCTCGACGTTCTACGCGGTCACGGACTGCCGGTCGCTATCGCAGGATGGTCGTTCGGGGCCGCGGTCGCGGTGCGGGTGGCGGCAGAGGAGAGCGATCTGATCGCGTGTGCGGCGATAGCTCCGGCCGTCGACGAGCGTCCCGGTGTCACCGCCGGCATCCCCGGCGATGTGACGCCGAAGGTCCCAACTCTCGTGGTCGTCGGCGCCAACGACGAGCTCATCTCCCCGGCCCGGGTCGCAGAATGGTGCGACTCTGTGGGCGCGACCTACGTGGAAGTGCGCGGTGCGAACCACTTCTTCTGGGGGAAGTACAACGACCTGGCAACCCTCATCACGGACTGGCTGAACGAGCGGCTGACGGACTAGGGAAAGGAAGGGGTGTGGGGGAACCAGTGAGGCCGCTTGCGGCCGGGGTTCCCCCACATTCGGAGGACTAGAGCACCTTCAGGTGATCTAGTCGGGAGAAGGAAACAGAAAGGAAGCTCCATGCGGATCGACCTCGAAACGGCACAACACCATCTCGAGTGGGACGAGCTCGCGCGCCGGGTGAAACTCGGCGAGGACCTGGGGTTCGAGGGCGTGTGGATCTTCGACCATTTCAAGCCGCTGTACGGCGACAAGAAGGGGCCGTGCATGGAGGGCTGGAGCACGCTCGGCGCCATGGCGGCACTTACCGAGAAGGTCCGGATCGGCAACCTCGTGACCGGCGTCACCTACCGTCACCCGTCGGTCCTCGCGGCGACCGCCGCGACCGTCGACAACATCGCGCACGGGCGTCTGGAGTTCGGCATCGGCGCGGCATGGCACGACGAAGAGCACCGGGAGCTCGGCATCGACTTCGCCTCCAACAGAGGTCGCGCCGAGCGGCTCGAGGACGCGATCGAGATCTACAAGCGCCTCACGACCGAGGAAGACACGAGTTACAACGGCAAGCACTTCTCGCTCGACAAGGCCACCTACAACCCCAAGCCGGTGCAGGATCCGTGGCCGCCGATCTGGATCGGAGCCAGCGGCGAACAGATCATGCTGCCGCTGGTCGGGCGCCAGGCCGATGTGTGGCACAGCTTCAGCGGCGGGAGCACCTTCAAGCGGAAATGGGACATCCTCGCGGAGGCGGCCGAGAAAGCGGGGCGCAAGCCCGACGACGTCCGATGCTCGACGAACCTCTCGATCTCGGAGGACTGGAGCGAGGTCAAGGACCACGCATCGCAGATGGCCGAGCTCGGCGTGTCGATCCTGATCGTGCCGTGGCCGTCCGAGGGACAACCGCGGCTCGAGGAGTTCGTGTCCGACGTGATGCCGGAGGTGCAGAAGCTCTAGCCAGAGCAAGCAGCGTCGTCGATTCTCCAGCCGTCCTATCGGGAAAGACAAAGGGATGCGACTGGAGGGCAACTTGACTTACCCGCGCTTTATGGCGCTGTACGCAACGGCGGCGCTGCTCGCGCTTTACATCGCGGTGCCGGCCGAGGCAGCTACCAAGAAGTGCTTCGGCCGGGACGCGACGATCGTCGGCACCGCCCGCAAGGACCGGCTCAGGGGCACTTCGGGGTCAGACGTGATCTGGGGGGTCGAGGGGAAGACTCGATAACGGGCGGTGGTGGTGACGACTTCATCTGTGGAGGGCACGACTTCGGCGATACAGAAACACTGAGTGGGGGCGACGGCAACGACAAGATCCACGGCGGTCGAGGCGTAGAGGACATCCACGGCGGTCTCGGCGACGACGTGATCCGCGCCGGCTGTGGCGATTGCGAGAGTCCCAAGGAAGACCATTCCAGTCTCTTCGGGGGGCCCGGGAACGACCGGAGCGAGGCCGGCTACAACACCTTCGTTGACTTCGGTAACGGCGCCACCGCGATCGGCGGAGACGGGAACGACTTCATCAGCGACATCGACGGTGGCGCCTCGATGGTCGGGGGGCCGGGTGACGACACGATGCGGGGCGAGCATCCGGTCGAGGATTTGCCTCAGGAGGCTTGTTGCAGCCGGGTGGACTACTCCACCGTATCGGGCCCCGTCGATGTCGACCTGATCGCGGGGATCGGGACCGGCGACGGGATCGACACGTTGCAGCACATCTGGCGAGTGACGGGGTCCGCGTTCGACGATCGCACCCGCGCCGACGACAGGGATCAGGTCCTCGGTGGCGGTGCCGGTAACGACGATCTGACTGGTCACGGCGGACGACACGCTTGTCGGCGGCGAGGACGACGACACGCTTGATGGTGGCGCGGGGCGAGATCTGGCTTCGTTCCTCGACGCCACGGCTGGGGTGACCGTTGACCTAACCTCGGCACCGCCACTGGTCGCGGGTCGGACACGCTCACCGGGATCGAGGACGTGAACGGATCGTTCTCCTCCGACGACGTCATCGTGGGCGACGACGGCGACAACGCGATCAACGGATTCGGAGGGACCGACACTCTCACCGGCACGGGCGGAAACGACGAGCTCGTTGCCTACGACGGGTCCGGCGGAATCCTCGACGGCGGAGCTGGACGCGATCTCGTGCTCTTCGACAGTGGTCCCGTCGAGGTCGACCTCGCGGCGGGGAACGCGACGGGAGGAACAGGCACCGATTCCCTGATCGCTATCGAGGACGTTCGCGGTAGCCCTAGCACCGATGTCATCCGTGGTGACGAAGGCCCCAACCACCTCATCGGCGCCGATCAGAACGATCGGCTATTCGGACGCGGGGGTGACGACGTCCTCGACGGAGGCACCGATCGCGATCCGCGTCCCAGAGGAGAACGCGACCTCGCGGATGGTGGCGACGATGCCGACGTGTGCCGGCGCGCCGGAGAGAAGATCGGGTGCGAGGCCTGACGCCTAAGGCGCGTCGGGTGCCAGCTGCGCGTAGAACTCCGCGCAGCGCTGCTCCTCTTCCTTCTCCCCTATGGCACCCGCGGCCCGGCCGAGCCCTTGTAGTGCGCGTAGGAAGCCGCGGTTGCCTTCGTGCGACCACGGGACACGTCCGCTCCCCCGCCACCCGGCTTGGCGGATGCGGTCGAGGCCGCGGTGGTAGCCGACGCGGTAGAACGCATACGCGTCGACGAAGTCACCGGAATCGACCGCAGCGTCGCCGAGAGCGGCCCACGCCGTCAAACACGTCGGGTAGTCGCGCGCGACCTCGTCAGGCGGTCGATCATTCAGCGCGTCGAGTGATCCCTCGGGTTCCTCGATCTTGGTTTCCGGCGCTTCGTTGACCGGAAGCTCGGTCACAGACGCTCGTTCGCTCGGGTATCGGTCTCCTGTGCGATGACGCTACCGACGCCTTTCTTTCTAACGATGTTGTAGCCGTCGTTGCGCTCGACCACGTCCTCAACGCCCCCGATCTCGTGCCCGTCGGCGACGAAGAACCACAGCGGATTGGCGCGCACGCGCTCGTACTGGAAGATCGAGAGG